>PBYL01000183.1 GCA_002729595.1 Thalassovita sp.
ACCACCGATAGCGGCTCCTAAGATTGCTCCCTCTGCAGTGTTACCAGATTTTTTACCGATAATACCACCTATGGCAGCTCCACTACCTGCTCCGATTGCTCCACCTTTAGCGGTGTTGTTCCAACTATTACAACTTGTACTAAATACCATCCCTGATATTAGAAGTGCGCCTATGTATTTTTTTGAAAGTTTCATGGTTATTTGGTTTTTGAGTTATTGGTTTTGTTGATTAGGATATTTTTGGATTATTTGGTTTACAGCTTGTTATGAAGCTAGCTATTTGCTTATGAAAGCTTACAAAGTTTAAGACTAGTAGCTGCTTACAGGGAAACTGAACCCTACATTAAATCTAAATCCTCTGTTTTTAAAAGTACCGATGTCTACATTGTCTAGCTCAGTAAGACCAAGGTCATATCTGGCATCAAAAATTAAGTAGTTTTCACCAGTGATTTTAAAATCTATACCAGCACCGAGTACTGCACCAATTTCGTTTTCTTTATAGTTATCTTCAATATCTACTGTAGAACCGTCGATCATTTCGTTTTCAGCATTCATTAAAAAACTCATAGATGGGCCACCAAAGATTTTAGGTCTAATCCAAGAGTTAGATAAATAGATATTAGCTAAAACCGGAATCTCTAAGTAAGATACTTTTGTTTCGTCGATTAATGGGTTGCTATTGTAAGCAGAACCCTCGTTTGAGTAATTAATCTCAGTTGAAATACCCACATTAGGAGTGATTGGTAACTCACCAAATACACCGAATACGGCTCTGTTAAGGTTTTGAGTTTCAACTTGATCTATGTCGAATTTTGTTAAATTCATACCGCCTTTAAAACCCAGTCTTGCTTGTGCGTTTGCAGCATTAAATGCAAGTAAAGAAAGGCAGCTAAGTATGATAGTTTTATAGTATAGATTAAGGTTTCTCATGATAGTTATTTTTTGGTTAATGTATAAGAAGCAAGAGGCTAGAAAAATGCAATAAGCAAAAACAGTAAAGAAGTCGGGATTTAACTAGCCTCTTGCAAAAAATAAATAATAGTTTTTAGCTTAGATTTTGTTTTTATCTTAAAGTCTTTTGCCTTTGGCGAGTCCCATTAGTAGTGATATTACAAATACTACTAAGAAGATAAAGAATAAAATTTTCGCAATTGAAGCTGCTCCTGCAGCGATACCACCAAATCCAAATACAGCGGCGATAAGTGCGACAACAAAAAATATTATAGTCCAGCGTAACATAGTTTTAAGGTTTTATGGTTAATCAGGCTTTAATTGCCTGGAAAAAAATTTAAGTTTAAAAAGTGCCTTATATTCTTGTAGATAGCCTTGTGTCTATGCGTATTGTTAGGTTAAGCTTATATCAAGCAAGATTTGCTATTATCAATGTATAGGGCAGTAAAGGTTTTGGCGAAGAGCCATTATTCTTACCATCCGAAGATAGATTAAATAACCTCTCTTCATCTATTTGTAATAGTTAGTATTAAGATTGTTTGGTTTAATTGATTGTTTGTAGTTTGTTATATGTGTTATTGGAAGGTTGATTCAGTTGACTGCCAAGAGCAGTCAATTGAACAAGTGATTATCTATTTTTTATACATTAGCTATTTTCGAATAGATTTTTAACTTTTCTACCAAACTCGTCTAATTCATTGTCGATTTTAGCAGTAGTGTTTTTAAAATCCTTCTCTAATTCGTCAAAGTTATCTTCAGTTGAATTATCAACATCTTTTAACTCTTTGTTAAGTTCTTTTCTTAAGTCTTCTAGGTTTTTCTTAGCATCTTTGTAGCTGTCTTTGATGTCGTCTTTTACATCTTCAGATGCTTGCTCAAACTTGCTTTCATTTATTCTGATTTCTTCGTCGATCTCATCAATTTTGTTTTCGATGTTATCTGCTAAAGCGTCTTTGCGTGCTTCAAAATCTGCTGCAGTTTCTTCGTAAGCAGACTCTGCATTGTTTTGTTGTGTTTGGCTACAACTTGTGAAAAATAATGTTGTTCCAGTAAAAGTGGTAAATACTAATAATCTCAATTTGTTTTTCATGGCTTCACTTATTTAAGTAAAAAATCTGTTGTTTAAAACCATTAGTACTATTGAAAATCTAATACCACAGTGAGTAATTTTTATGAAAAATGATGTAAGTTGCTGATAATCAAAATGATAAGTGACGTGCCAATTTTTTCAATATTCTCACTTTCCGTAGATTTCGTGGTGGAAATACCACGTTTTCTGGGTATTTGTTACCCAAACGCCTCAATAAATGTAAACAAGAATAAAGCTGCCTTGTAGGGCTCACAGGGGAGAATATGTGTTTTTAGAGATGCTATTAGCTGAAAAATATGCTTTTGTAGAATGAGTTGATTACACATCTCTCTATATATAATATATGTGTGATATAAATAAGAATATAATTAATAGCAGTGTGGAGAATTGGACTTTTACTTATCTAGGTGAGTAGATACTTTTCTGTATTCATTACCATAGCTGTGTGATAAGATGTTTTCTTTCTCAAGCTGCATAAAGAAATCGAGCATGTCACTAAAAGGATTTTCAAAATACTTTATCAAGTGTTTAAATTCTTCTGTGGTATTTAGGAACTGATAAAAGAAGTAAGGATCGAGGTTTTTAATAAACTCATCTCTTCCTAGTGAAACTTCTAGCTTTTGACCTGAATAGATATTTTCAAAGAGACAATGTTCTCCGTGTACAAAAAATCCCCATCCGTTAGATAGTGTCTCAGCACCATTTTTTAAATCAGTACCTTCTATTAAATAGTATTCGCCTTTTTGTATCTTTTCTAATTCGGGCTCATTTGTTTCGAGCAGTAGTTTATTAATAAGTTCTTTCGCAAGAATTGCAAAAGCATCCATTGCATTTAATAATTCTACCCTCACATTATGAGTAATTTTTTCCATCATTTTTATCAAGCTAACCTCATATTTTATATAAGTCTGTACATGTATTACTACACTTATTACTGTTTTACGCGAATTTGGCTTAAAAAGCCACATTTTACACCTGTTTTAATTGTGGATTTCTCTATCTCAAACTGTAGTTTTTTGTACCAATATTGGTCTACAAGAACCGCAGAGCCTATTCTACGCTAGAATAATGTGTGGGTAAATTGTGTACAAACTTGTGTAAACACTTCTACAAAAAAATTGTCTTACCCAAAGCTCTAAATTATTGTTAATAAATTTTAATCGCTGAAAATCAGCAAGTTACAAAACTTATCGAGATAAAAAGTCACAAGGCATGAATTTCACATATATGTAAGTGGTCGCAATCATATAACATACTGATACTAATAACTAAAAATATTACTACTATGAAATACATCATCTTTTTATCACCACTTTTTTTAGGCGTTGTAACTTTCGAATTTTACAATTACTTCGCACACTATGATGTTGATAACCTTGTTCTGGCTTTTATTAGTTCAGCTATGATGTTATACGCTGGCGCTCACGAATATACAAGTGAGCAGATCGAATTCTCGAGAACAGCCAGATTCTTCATTAGTACTTGTTTTGCTACTTTACCTTTTTTAGGAGTATATATATTTTACCCAGCTATCGCATCGTATGATTTACTTGCTGGTTTGGGATTCATTTGTGGAACGTATTTTCTGATGTTAATTATCCAGGTTTATTTCTACAGATCTAGATACAGAAGATTCAATTCAACTTTAATGAGATCTATGTAAGAAGCATATGTAGGAGCATACATAATTCCTGAGATATGAAGAAGATAGGTCTTTTTATATTGACAAATGGTTTTTTAGGAGCACTGTTTTGTATCGCTATCAATACGTCTTCAGCAAAGTACATCCGTGAATACACACAAACTTTTGAAGTTGATGGCATTGGTAAAAGACATTTGCTAGTCTTCATCGTAGTGTCTCTAGTTGGAATACTCCTTATTAAATATAGTCAAGAAAAAAACATATAAAACTACTATAAATAATAATGGAAACACTTGTCGTCTTTTTATCTCTAATTTTAATAATCGCCTCAATAATGCCAGCAATTAAGCTAGAGCATTGGTGGATTAGAGTATTTGATTTCGTTCGCTTACAGGCCTTTGTAATATCGTTACTAGTTCTAGGAATTGGTGAGATATTCATGGAGAACTCGATATTGAAATTTGTAACACTGGGAGCATTGCTTATAAGTGCGGTGGCACAAGCAATACAAATTTTTCCTTACACAATCTTAGCCAAGAAGCAGGTGGTGGCTTGTAAAGCACCTGAGTCAAAAAATATGGTTTCTCTATTTGTTTCTAATGTGTTAATGTACAACAGCAAAACAGAAGCAGTAAAGCAACAGATAGCAGAAGCAGAACCGGATATAATATTGATGTTAGAAACCAATGAATATTGGGCTAAATCAATGTCTTATCTTAAAGAGAAATATCCTTATACAGTGGAGTGCCCACTCGAAAATACCTACGGAATGCTGTTTTACTCTAGGCTTGAATTGAGTGATACACAACTTAGGTTTTTAATTAGTGACGAGATACCTTCAATTTTCACTAAAGTAAAAACACCGTCGGGCAAAGAGTTTGAATTCTACGGTATACACCCAAAACCACCAGTACCACAAGAGTCTGAAAGCTCTTTAGAAAGAGATACAGAACTAATATTGGTGGGTAAAGAAATTGCCAAAAGAAAGAAACCAAGTGTTGTAGCAGGAGACTTAAATGATGTTGCATGGTCTTATACAACCAGGTTGTTTCAAAAAACGGGTAACCTTAGAGACCCAAGAAAAGGTCGCGGATTCTTTAGTACATATCACGCAAACTATTGGTTCTTCCGTTGGCCACTTGACCATATTTTCCATACAGATTCTTTTGATCTTGTACATATGGAGCGCATGAAAAATATAGGTTCAGACCATTTTCCGATCTATGTAATTCTAAATTATACAGACCCACTAGAGAGAGAATTTATTAAAGATGAATTAACAGAAGAAGAAAAAGAGGATGTGGAAGATAAGTTAGAAGCATTAGAAGAAGTGATGGAAGAACAGAAATAATTTTTTAACCAAATAATCCTTACAACTACATTTTTTAACTTATAACACGATGGAAACTATCAAAAACTGGCACACACAAATCACTAATTTACTATCATCTAAAAGTCAAACAGGAATCATATTAAACGTACTTTTTGCCTTAATTATCCTTTCAGCTTGTTCATGTACGAGCCAAATGGCAACTACAACTTCTTCAAGATTTTCAGTTGAAAAGATCAATTATAAAGATGCTTATTTCGATTTAATGGAGCAGAACAAAAAATTTGTTTTTGAAAATGAGCAATTAAAATACGAAAACAGCAAGCTATTTTTTAACAACTACGCAGAGTATTTTGCTAGCACTGCAGATATGCAATCTGACGATCCTGAATTTTTGTACAGCAATGTTTACATGCAGCGATTAAACGATTATCAGAAAAAGAAACTAGACAAAATAGTAGACTTAAAATCTAGAATACTGTCTGCTTTTAATTTAGACGAAGAGCAGGTAATTGTAAATAATGATAGACTTTCGATTTTTATTAGTAATGATGTGTTGTTTTTTGATGAGGGAATGTTCGTAAATAACGATTACAGCAGTTTCTTCACCTTTATAAGCAGCGAGTTAAAAGTAGATAGTGATTTAGAGTTATTGATAGTAAACCATATAGATGCCAATGAGAAAGTAAACAGCATTTACTTTAAAGATGCGCTAGACTTGGCATTCCATAAAAACAATGAGATTAGAAGAAAACTAGTAGACAACAGTATTTTACCAACCAGAATAGTTTCTACCATAAACGATTGTTCTGTAAGTAAAAACACTAATCTGATTAACAAAACGGAGCTTGTATTTAAGTACAAAAACAACTTTTATAATTCAACATTGAGTTCCATAAAATAAAAGCCATGACCTTAAATGAAGCAAACATTATCAGGAGGATTTGTTTGGAAAACTATCTCCCGATACCTCAGGTCGAGATTATTGATAACAATAGTACAGAAGTTAGAATCTGTTTTACACCAAGTATCAAATTCGAGCTGAGAGGAAACGCCAGAGCTTTGGTTCAGGCAATGCTAAACGAAAAGAAATTCCTGAATTCTAATGAAGATATTGGAGTTGCAGGCTAATATAAAACGATGCTTTATAAGCCAAAATAAATGAATCCAGTTTTTGAGAGGGGGTTTGGTTGATGTACCAAGCTCCCTTTTTTTATAGTAGTCTAAATTGCTTTTTATAAGCGCCAGGAGATTTGCCCATTTTCTTTTTAAATATTCGTGTAAAATACTGAGGTGTTTCAAAACCCAATTTGTCTGATATTTCTTTGATAGAATTCTTCCCTTCGTTGAGCATGTTGCAGGCAGTAGCAATCTTATGCCGCATCTGAAACTGACCCGGAGCCAGCCCTGTGTAGTCTTTAAAAAGCTTTCTAAACTTCGAGTAGCTCATATTCAACTCTGCTGCCACCCGTTCCGGATTACCAGAGAAGTTGTTTTGCATTAAAAGAGTTTTGGCAGTTTGTATAATTTTATCCACATTATCTTTTTTAAACTCTGCCCTTCTTTGCTCTGCGTGAATCCAACCAATAAGTTTGGTTATTTCGCCAGCCAGCACTTGTTGGTAACCGGTAAATTCAAACTGACTGGTTTCTAAAATATCCATAAAAACCTTTATAATTTTATCAGAATAGCCAATTTGCTTAATAGGAGATTCTTTGGTGATATTTAAGTTTTCAATCAATTTTGAGGTGAAATCGCCACCGAATCCCACCCAGTATGTATGCCAGTTAGCCTGTTTATCTGGTTTATACCTGTGCCATACATTCGGGAAAATAAACATCATATCTCCCTGCGCTAATTGAATTGTTCCGCTTGGTTGGCTTTCAAATACACCTGAACCCTCAATGAGGTAAATAATTTGAAATTCATATAAAATCCTGCCTCTTTCCCAATTAAACTGGTACACCTCCGGATGTTTTTTAGAAGGAAAAGCTTCACCAGCATGTATTCTGGAAGTGCCACAATCTAACACATGTAATCCCCATTGCTGGTCTTTTTCACTAATGGCAAAATAATGACTGGTAGTAGACATATATAAATATCAAAAAGTGCAATTTATATATCATTAATGATAATAATTCTTGCGATAAGAAAAAATATATTTGATTAATGATAAATTTAATAAACAGCACAGAATCAAAAAGTGTAAGTAAATATACA
>PBYL01000184.1 GCA_002729595.1 Thalassovita sp.
ATTTGGTGCATCATCAAAATGGTCAAATAATAGACCTGTATCATTCTTAAGGTTTGGATACGATTTTATGTATGCATCATATCTTAGTTTGTATGCAATTTTTTTGCTTTTATCAGACAAGCAAACTTCGATTACATAATCGTTTATCTCATCAATTATTTGAGATTTTGTAGGACTTATTGATGTAGTAAATTCCATTGTAGATTTCATAAGATTGGATTTAAATGATGAAAAATTACCATGCCTCAATTTGTATCTAAAAAAAATCAAAGCATCTGATGTAGACTCTGGTTAAAAAAAGAGAAGTACGATTTTTCAAAAACTGCTACTGGCTAGAAAAGTGTAATTTGTAGCTACAATAAGATTATTAAGTATGTTGGATTACATTAAAATTAATGATTAAATACTATAAAAGTCAAATTAAATTTTGTTCATACGTATAAAGCCGGAATTAAATGTATGTGATTTGATAGGCATAATAATCAGATATAAAATCTTAAATTGACAATTATGGAGTATTTGTATCAGAAAAAAATAATTGAATTTATTTGTAACTTTCATCAATTTTTAGCTAAAAATAAGCTTCTTAAGTAGGAGGGAATCTAAGTCGCATGAGTAAAATTCATCATTAAAATATTATCAGCTTTAAACTTTGTGTACATTGTTATATTAGGCAAGTATAAACTGCTAACTTTTGATTAGTAGGGTTGCTAATGTACAATTAAGCAAAATAGAATGTATAAAAAATCTCTTTTGAGTAAAGCTCTATTTTTGTTAGTTTAATTTAAGCCTAAAAGAATTTCACTGTTTATTTATTTCTTGAAATAGTGATATAGCTATAATTGATTAATCTAAATCAAAGAGACATGTTGGCAAGATAAATTTATGTCTACAACCTCTGCATCATATCCAAAGTTATAGATAAACTTGTTTTGTGGCTCGACACTCTACATAATAGGTATAATTTACGACAAGTGAGATTATAGCAATTTTTGTGAATAGTTATTTTATATGTATCTCCATTCTATAAATACTGTCAGATATAAATTTGAATTTAGGAAAATTTTCACCTTGCAGATTAAGTTTATAGAAATTTTCTTTTAGCTCTTCTGCGTTTGGAGCAAAAATATCAATCGAGTTTAATCTCACATTTGTTTGGCTACGTATTGAATCACGCCATATAGCATTTTCAATCATATCATCTTGGGTACCGTCAAACTTACAGATATAAATACCGTTACTTTTATCTCCAAAAATTTTCAAGTCTGGTATAGTAATTACAGAAAAATTCCAACCTTCTCTGCGAAAAGGCTTATTCACCTCAAGACCCTTTTCTTTAAGTTTTTTATAGGCAACACTATCAGGTAGGTTAGTTAATATGGTGATTTCAGTAGGTCCTGTGCTATGTTCTGCTGTATCAAGATATTTTTTTATTTGTAATGAGGCATTTGCTAATTCCAGACTACCAGAGATAAACCCATTATATTCCGCAACTTCACTTTGATTTTGAAGATTATATAGATTTATTAAGGAGTCTAATGTTTTTTGAGGATTCGGTGTAACAATATTTATTTTCCAAAACTCGAAATCATCCAATTCAGTTTTACTTTCATTACAACTTGTTAAAAAGTGTAACACGAGCAAGAAAAAAACAAATCTATAATTTTTAAAAAGAGTCAACATACTCATTTGTTATAATTATTTTCAACATTGTGCAACGTGCTTGTGTAGGTTATTTTACTATCTTAAATATCCAAATTATCTAGTAGACTCACAATGCCATTTTCGCCTTTTAAGTTTACAGCAATATAACTACAACTTAACATAATGTAAATTAAGGAGTTTTATTTTTTAGCGATTTTTTTGCAAGTAACAATGTAAAATATCTATTTTAATGTCTTTCCAATTAATTACTAGATTTACTTTAACAGCCGATAGTATTTTTGATTGAAGATGCACGACTCTAATAAAGGTTTTCAGGATTTTGTAGAGGATAATTTTACACCTTTAGCTATTCTAATTAATGATAAAGGCAATGTAAAAAAGATCAATGAAGCGGGTTCTTTGTTTTTTGATCAGAGTAAAAACCATATAAATGATATTTTTAGTAAGGTATTTTTAGATGTGTTCGAATCAATTTTTGGAGAGTGCAGAAAATACAAAGAAGCGCTTAGAGTCCCTGTTTTCTATAATTTTAATCATCCTACTAAAAAACAATTTTCAGTAACTATTACCCCTTTTACCGAAGATACTACAGAAGATTTGTATCTATTAGTATTTCAAGTGATAATGGGTAATATGCGATATACTGTGGCGAGTTATGATGTAAAACCCATAGAATCTAAAACCGAACTGAAAGAATTTATTGATGAGTTACAAGCTGCAAACGAAGAAATAAAAGCATCTAATGAAGAGCTCACTACTCTAAATGAAGAGCTGAGTACTTATAAAAATATGCTAGAGCAAATGGTGCAAGAGCGCACTTTTGAGCTCGAAAAGCAGAGAACCCAATTTAAAAATATAATTAACAATTTACCTGGTGCGGTTTTAAAATATAGGCTTGATGCCGATGGAAAAGATAGTTTGGTATTTATATCAGATCAAGCAGAAGATTTATGGGAAATTTCTAAAGAAGAAGCACTAAAGAATATCAACTCTCATTGGGAAATTGCATTTGAAGAAGACATTATACAAATGCGAGAAAGCCTAATTGAGTCTGCCACAAATTTAACTAAATGGCAGATGCAATGGAGAATTAGAACCAAAAGTGGCAAAGTTAAATGGTTAGAAGGATTAGCAATTCCAGAAAAAAAAGAAGATGGTGCCATTGAATGGGATACAATAATACTGGATATTACTCAAAGAAAAATAGCCGAAAATAGCTTAAAAGCTCAAAAAGCATTATTAGAGCAAACAGAGGCTATAGCCAAAGTAGGTAGTTGGGAATGGGACATTGCTAAAGATCAGGTTACTTGGTCTAAAGAAATCTTTAATATTTTTGATTTAGATGAAAGAAATGGCGCACCAGGTTTTAAAAATCATGGTGAAATTTTCACTACATCCTCTTTCAATATGTTAACCAAGTTAGTAGAAGATGCCATAGTGTATGCCAAGCCTTTTGAAGTTGAACTCGAAGCAATTACAAGCAAAGGTGACATTAAGTATTGTGTAGGTCGTGGCTCTGTACGCAAGAATAAATTTGGGAATGTGAGTCACTTATTTGGCTCATTTCAAGATATTACTACAAAAAAAATTGCTGAGTTAGAATTTAAGCAAAGTCAAGAAGATTATAAGGCAATGGCAGACAATATGCCTGGCGTGGTGCTTAAATACCAACTCAATCCCGACTTTTCTGAAAAACTGCTTTATTTAAGTAAAGGAACTAAAGAAATACACGAAATACCACATCAAGAAGCACGCAATAATGTCTCTTTACTATGGGATCGTATTCATCCAGAAGATTTAAGTGATTTTGCAAATTCCATTAAAAAATCGGCAGATGATTTATCTCTTTGGAAACAAGAGTATAGACTTTTATTACCTGATGGAAAAATTAAATGGGTAGAAGGCAGAGGAATGCCTAAAAAGATGCCAGATGGATCGGTTATTTGGAATACCATTATCATGGATATTTCTGATAAAGTGAAGATTACACAAGAATTGAGGGAGATAAACGATCAATTAGATTTGGCGATAGAAACAGCGAAGCTAGGTGTATGGGTGTATGATACCCAAACAGAAGAAGGAAAATGGAATGATGTACTTTATGATATTTTTGGTATAACTAAAGAAGAGTTTGCAAGTAATAATAATATTTGGGAAGAGCTTTTGTGTGATGAAGATAGAGAGCGAGTACTAAAAGTGTTTAACAAAATTTCGCAAGGGGAAAGAGTATCTAGTTATCAATATGCTATTATACGACCTGATGGCGAGAAGAGACATATTTTGGCATCTGGTTCTCCATACAAGCAGAGTAAAGATTCAAATAAATTAGTAGGCATAAATATAGATGTTACACAAATTAAATTGTACGAGCAAGAGCTCATTAAGGCTAAAGAATATGCAGAGAAGAGTGCTGACAAAATAAACGAAAAAAATATAGCCTTAGAAAAAGCGAATGCAGAACTAGATAGATTTGTTTACAGCGTATCACACGATTTACGTGCACCAATAGCTTCTGCAATTGGTCTTTCTCAGATAGCCTTAAACAGCACAAATTTAGAAGAGATAAACCACCTCAATTCTCTTAAGGTAAAAACTCTTAATAAACTAGATCGCTTTATTAAAGATATTCTAGATTACTCACGTAATAGCCGACTAGAAGTAAAAGGAGAAGCGGTTGATTGGCAAGAAACAATCGATTTAATACTTATCGAATACCATCAGGCAATACAAGAAAGAAATATTGAAATTGTAGTAAATATTGATGGAGACGAAAGCTTTTACACAGATAGACTGAGAATTAATATTATACTTAACAACCTACTCTCGAATGCATTTAAGTTCTTAAAGGATTATACTAACGAGCATAAAATTGAAATACTAATCAACTCAAACCCTAATTATACAGATATCACTATTAGCGATAATGGTATAGGTATAGAAGCCGAAAGAATAGATAAAGTGTTTGATATGTTTTACAGAGCGAATGACTTAAAACCGGGTTCTGGTATAGGTTTATACATTTTAAAAGAGAGCTTAAATAAACTGAATGGTGAGATTAAAGTAGAAAGCAAAGTAGGTGTAGGCACTTCATTTTTTCTTAAAATTCCCGCTCTCAAAATGCTTTCATAATTCTTATTAAAAGGCTGTCTAGATGAATGAAGTCGTCAATTTAAATATGATGAACTAATAGAATATTGTGATAAACGGCAAAAAACAGTGTTTTTATTGTACATCTAAGGTAATTAGTATAGCAACTAATGTAAATTATGTTAGTTTTGTTACCATTATTTAAATTACAATACTGACAAACAAATTTGCCTTCAGCTTAGGCTGAAGTTACTTTATGATCTCACATAAGCACAAAGTTATTTTTATCCACATACCCAAATGTGCTGGGTCCAGTGTGGAAAGTTATTTCGGTGTAAAACCGTTTAACTGGGAAAAACCAAACTATGAAACTTTAACAGGTTGGTGTCCTGAAAGGAAAATCCATTTACATCATGCAACGGCAAGCCAGCTTTTAGACTTGGAACTTGTCTCAAAAGAGACTTGGGATGAGTACTACAAGTTTGCCATTGTAAGAAACCCGTGGTCTAGGGCGATGTCTGATTATTATTGGGTTCAGAAAGATTGTAAAGTGAGAGGCACATTTAGCAACTTTATTCATAAGCATGCACCTTTTAAAAAGTATTTATCTTATCCGGCAAAAGATAAGCACTTTCGAGGAGACCATTTATATACACAGTCTTCCTACGTAAAATGCAAAGACGGTAATTTGTTGGTTGATGAGGTGATTAAATTTGAGAATCTACGCTCGGAGTTTAAAGGGATTTGTGAAAAATTAGACTTACCGAGTTCGAAACTCCCACATAAAAAGAAGCGATCAAAGAAAAGGTTTGATCATTATTCTCACTTCTTCTGCCAGAAGAAGCAAAAGCTTATTTCAGAGAAATATAAAGAAGATATCATCTCATTTGGTTATCAATTCGATAATCGTAATAAGCAAAAAAACATCTTACAAAGCTTAAAATACTCATTAGTGCAACTATACGATTGCTCACAAAGAGGTTATTATAGGCATTTTAAGGGGTAGGAAAATAATAGAAACTATTCAACAAAATAGTTATACTCAAAATAATATTGTCCTCCACCTGACTGATTATTTTGAAGGTCAAGCTCTGTGATTACACCACTGAGTGTTTGTTTTCCTTTTTGTGTAGCTAAAAAAGCATATTTCATTTTGAGACTGTCAGTTTCTTCTATGTAAGTAGTATCAATTAAGTGTTTATTTTTATCAAGGTTTCCCAAAATTACTCTCATACCAGGGGTTTCAAATAATGAATATTCTAATTCTATCTCAACCTCATGCTTTTCATCTTTTTTAACTTTATTGTTGCCATTTAAAGGTTGTACATCTATAGACAGAACACTATTAACCGCTTTCCCTGATTCATTTGAAACTAGTGCATAGATAAGTTCTCCTTCTTTATAGAAAAATCTTTTGTGTATTTTTCCATTTCGATAATATTCAAATGCTTTTCCTTCTGGTTTCCCATTTTTCTTTAGGCCTTCAAAGAAGATATTTCCGTTTGAGTAAAACTCTTGCATTACACCATCATCCACTCCATTTTTCATTTCATAAAGCATATGTAGATTTCCTAAACTATCATATTGTTTAAATTGTCCATGTGGTTTATCGTTTTCATAAAACCCATGAGTCTTGATTTTACCATTCTTAAAATATTCTATAGCTTCGCCTTGTTTTGTTCCATTAAGCCAATTGGAGGTTAGTTTTAAGTTTCCATTTTTATAGTACTGTTTTAATTCACCGTGCTTTTTGAACAAGTCAAGAGGAACTTCTTCCTTAAGTTCTCCAGAATCATAATAAGTCCGTTGAAATTCACAACCAGATATAAAAAAAATGATAGTAACTATAATGAAGTTTATTATGTTGCTTATTAATATTTTCATGATTAATATGAATATTTTGCTAGATATCAATAATCAACAAACGAGATAATTAGAGGAAGATTTAAGAAAAGCGTTTAAACTATCTATCTAAAAAGGCATTCATATATTAAATACAATACTAATATTGAAAAGTTAGTCCATGTTTTTCCTTTGTAAATTCGAATCCATTGCTGTAAGTATCCAAAAGATCATTTAGATTGAAAATTGAATCAGAGAGATATAAGGTTTTTTCAGCTTTAAAGATTTGATGAAAATTCTTTAGGAGAGTTTCTATAAAAATAGAAATAAAATATTCAGCTGCTCCATTTTCGGTGAATATAGCAATCGCTGAAATTTCATTAAGTTGACAAACCTCATAGCTCAAAAAAGGGTCTCGATTCAATTCCGTTTCTAACTCTTTATAACCTTTAATAATGAAGATGTTATCTCGTTCAAATGTGCATTTACAATTAGATAATTCTTCAATATTTGTAATTGATTTTAAGGCATTTTCGATAAAAGGTTTATTGATCCTCTCATGAGTAAATACTATGATTTCTGAATTCTCACCTGCCATATTTTCTAATTAATACTTCTTTAAAAGTATCAATTTTATAAGTAACTATATTCTACTCCAACTTAAACCCATTTACATTTTCTTGAATGAGTTCTGTCTCACGAACTGTATCTACTTGTATGTTTTTTAGGTTCACATTCTCTACGGGTTCTTCTTCATCTGCTAGTATTCTTGCTATAAATTGAACATCGGTAGCTTCCACATTCGTCATCGAAATGTTTTTTATAGGCGTTAATCTACGCTCATAGGTAGGTACAAGATCGCGCCATTGGTAAAGTACATCCGTCTCAATCCCCAAAACACCTTTGTCAATTTTTCCACTTTTAATATCTTTCATCAGTATGTTAGACACATATCCCCCACGCCTTTCATTGGTTTTTATAAAGAGTAAATGATTGAGTTTTGCCCCTTCTTCCACCTCACAGTTTTCCATATATACATTTTCTACTCCGCCAGATAGCTCACTACCAATTGCCAACAGTTGATGCCCATTTTTCACCAAACAATTTCTGATTACCACATTTTTAGTTGGCATATTAAGTCGCCAAGCATCCTGATTTCGCCCAGATTTAACAGCAATGGCATCATCACCTTGGTCGAAAATACAGTCTTCTATTAGCATGTTTTGGCTCATTTCTGGGTCAACACCGTCATTATTATGGCCATGCGCAAATACTTTTACACCTCTAATCACCACATCTTTAGACATAAAAGGGTGTATTACCCAAAAAGGACTGTTTTTTATACTAATGTTTTCTAGCAATACATTTTCGCAGCGATTAAACTGAATAAACTGAGGTCTAAAATTCGCTGTATCGTTTACCATTTGCCTTTCTTCAACCGGCACATCTTTGGAAGCCATGTTATAAAGTATCTTCAAACTTTCCATATGTGGTTTGGGTCTGGCAAACCAAACTTTCCAGGTATCCATTTTAGCTTGCAACTCCCCCTCTCCTGTTATAGCCACATTTTTACACTCAAATGCATAAATCAAGGGAGAATAATTAAAGCATTCCATGCCTTCCCAAGTGCTTTGCACTGCCGGAAGATAATCTGCTGGATTCTCAGAAAATAATAATGTAGCCCCTTTCTCTAAATGTAAATTTGTATTGCTTTTTAAATGAACTTTGCCTGTGAGCCACTCTCCTTCTGGTATTACCACTACCCCACCACCATTTGTATTTGCTTTTTTAATAGCATCAGCAATTGCTTTTGTTGTAGCCGCTTTGTCAGCTTGTTTTGCGCCAAAATCTGTAATCAAATACTTTTCGCATTGGCTAAAGTCTGGTGATTTAATGGCAGGCATCTCAAAAGGTGCTTCTACTTTAATTTCGGTTATAAGAACTCCTTTTGGTTTTTCTTTACAAGCAGAAATTAACAAAGTACAAAGGATAAAAAGTGATAATAAAATTCTAGACATAACAGTTGCTTATCTTTTCAAAAAAATGTCACCTGCATATAGGTGATTTTGAATGAGACCCAAATACAAATCTCGATACAGTGATACTCAAATGTATTGCTATATTGACTTGAAAGTGTACTAGGCTAGTCTGGTAAATAGTATGCTACTTCATTTTAATTATCATGAGGATAATTTGTATTATTCTTAGTTCTTATAAATCCTTCCGACTGAGCTTTCAAAAGCTTTTATATTGGATATTACATCTAAGTGTAAATTAAGTTTTGTTAACAATGTGCAACCAAATTTATAACACGCTGTAGAACGTTACTCACCAAAGTAGCTCAAATATTAACAACTGTAAACAGAGAATAGAATTTATAGTGAAAATCATTCTCTCGAAATCTTACTAAACTCCAGACTTCATATAAGCATTATGAGAAAATCTTTACAGCTTTTCATCTTATTTATTGGATTTAATTTATGTAGTTATGCGCAACCAGCTGGATACAATTTTATGCAAACCATTGAAGTAGATCATACAAAAGTAGCAAGTGATCTTACTCAGTTTCCACTATTAATTAATGTAACCGAAGATGATTTAAAGCATGTTGATAATGGTGGTAATGTTGAAGAAGTAAATGGTTATGATATTATTTTCACTAGTGATGACCAAACAACCATATTAGATCACCAAATAGAAAAGTATGATCCCACAACTGGTGAGTTAATTGTTTGGGTTGGTATACCAACACTAAGTAGCAGTGTAAATACTTCTATCGAAATGTATTATGGCAATAGCTCTGTTTCAACAGACCCTTCTACCACAGATGTTTGGGATAGTAATTTCGAAAGAGTTCTACATTTAGATGGTGTAACAGATGGAACAGCAAACAGTTTAGATGGCACCAACAATGGTTCAAGCAGTACAAGTGGAATAATTGGTAATGGTAGATATTTTGATGGAGTGAATGACTATATATCAGTAAACAATCAAACACCTACAACCTTTACAATTTCCGCATGGATAAACCCGACTTCTCTTGGTGCGAATGCAAATGCTTATGCATATGGAGGTTCTGGTGTTATTTGGTCAGACTTTTCTGGTTGTGCAGATGATATGATTCCCATAGCGTTAAGAAATGATCGATTTGCTTTTGGAGATGGCGGTGGCTGCGCATACGACAACTTAGAGATTAGTACAGTTTCGGTGTCAACTTCTAATTGGTACTTTGTAGCAGTTACAAGAGACGGTACTACTGGTGCAAAAGAACTATATATTAATGGTGAGTTGAAAGGCAGTTCTGCTGGCACGGGAACTCAATTGTTAGACGATAATACAGAAATTCATATCGGAGGAAATACACTAGATAGTAGATACTTTAATGGTTTAATAGATGAAACAAGGTTTTCTACGATAGTAAGATCGTCTGACTGGATATTAACTGAATACAACAACCAACTAGATCCATCGTCTTTTTACTCATTTACAGATTTGTCTTTATTACCTGTAGACTTAATCTCATTTAATACAGAGATGGTTGGTAAAACTGCTAAAATCTCATGGGCTACTGCCAAAGAGACTAATAACAAGCATTTTGAGGTACTAAGATCATATAATGGAAAAGATTGGAATAAAGTTACCACTATTAATGGTGCAGGCACTACAGATACAAGATGTAATTACACTTTCACAGATAAGAGCCTATCTTGTTTTAAAGGTAAAGTATATTATATGTTGAAGTTGGTGGATAGAGATGATAGTTTTAGATACTCTCAAGTTAAATATGTTCAAGCTTTGCAAAAGCAGAATGAAGTACTTATTTACCCAAATCCGGCTCAATCTGAAATATTTATAAATATAGCCAGTGATGCGACCTACAAAGTGAAGCTAAGTAGTATTCAAGGTAATATTGCATTTGAGAAAACCTGTCATTTCAATGAATCTGTAATTGATGTGAGCAATTACCCACGGGGAATGTATTTGATTAAAATTCAAGAGATGAGCACCCTAGAAACTTTAAAGAATGAAATTATTATGATCAAGTAAACTCATTCATATCAATATCTATCTAAAAGCTTGAAGTATAATTTTGGTTATATTTCGAGCTTTTATTTTTTGTATTCACCATTTCAAATTTCTTAAAAAAATCAGCGTGCTGTTCTCATTTTTATACAATCATATAAAATCACTAAGCAAGTTTCAACAAAGCAAATTATACTTTTAATAATTCTACATTTCTAACAGTGGCTCAATACTTTGTGATAAGCCTCCCCCTTCCTGCTATCCCTACAATAGATTTTGAAAACAAATGTTACAATAAGGTAAAAATTAAAATAAATCCAATAATCAATAACAACCTTAAAATCTGATAAAAACCAAATAAAAGCCAACGATCAACGCATGAAAACTACCTTAGCAATAGATACTTACGATGCCTTTATCTCATATGGCAGAAATGAAAGCAAGGCGTTGGCAATTCGGTTAAAGAAGAAACTAGAAGAGAAAAATTATCGGGTTTGGTTAGATCAGGATGATATTGAATTGGGTGTAGACTTTCAAGAACGTATAGATTCTGGAATTGTCAAGTCTCATAATTTTATATATTTAATTGCTCCCCACGCGAATCGCTCAACATTTTGTAGAAAAGAAATTGAACTTGCACTACATTATAGTAAGCGTATCATTCCAATTTTACATGTTGAGCGTAATCTAGACATTTTGCATCCAAAAGTTGCTGAGCTCAATTGGCTATACATGCGTGAGGCTGAGGATCAAACTCTTCCATTAGAAAAATGGAATGCAATAGATGATTTTGAACATGGTGTAGAGCAGCTTTCTACACTTATTGAGAAGGGGAAACATTTTGTTTTCGAACATACCAAACTGCTCAATCAAGCACTTTATTGGGAAGAAAATCAGCGTAGCCCACTCCATTTACCAGTAGGTAAAGACCGTGATAAGGTAGAAAAATGGTTGTTATCAACCCTTAGAGAAGAAGTTCCTTGTTTGCCATCTGCATTACATTGTGAGTATATTTCTGAAGCTCGCAAAAATGGAGAAAATATGATGACCGATGTTTTTATTGCTTACGACAATAAAGACAAAGCATATCGCAAAAAGATCAATCATTCTTTAATGAGGCATGGCTTTACCACTTGGGTAGACCAGTCTGATATTAAAGTGGGCGACTCTTACGAAGATGCTATCTTCGAAGGAATTCAACAAGCGAACAATCTCATCTTTTTAATTTCTCCGCATTCTGTAAAATCGGAGTTTTGTTTAAGGGAATTAAACCATGCACTCTCATTTAATAAGCGAGTAATTCCTTTAATGGTAGAGCTAGTAGAAGACCAAGAAATTCCTGAAAGCATTAGGTATATTCAGCATATCAATTTTACCAATAATGATGAAAACAGAAAGCTAAAATCTACCAAAGACAAAACAGATTACGAAAAAGACATTGATGAGCTAATTGCTCAGTTGAGAGAAGATGAGAGTTACATTCTTAAACACAAACAGTTTTTGGTTCAAGCACTTCGCTGGCAAAGTCTCGATTGCACAGATAGTATTTTACTGCGTGGCTTTAATCTCGAAGAAGCAGAAGGTTGGTTAAAAGCTGGATTAAGAAGAAGAGAACATTTACCTACCAAATTACATCAAGATTTTATATCTGCTAGTAAGGCAAAAGTTGGTCAGCTAAAGACTGAGGTGTTTATTTCTTATTCGAGAAAGGATGCTGATTTTGCCCGAAAGCTTAATAATAAGCTGCAAGTCTATGGCAAAACAACTTGGTTCGACCAAGAGAGCATTGCAGATGGAAGCGATTTCGAAAAAGAGATTTTAAATGGAATTGAAAGCTCAGATAACTTCTTGTTCATTATCTCACCAGATTCAATCGAGTCTGAGTTTTGTGAGCGTGAAGTTGTATTCGCTTCAGAATTAAATAAAAGATTTGTTCCCGTAGTTTGGCGTAAAACAGACGAAACAAAGATTCCTGAATCTTTAAAGAAAGTACAGTGGATAGACTTCGAAGGCAAAGACTTTGAAGCCACCTTTGGCAAGTTGGTTTTTACGCTAGATACAGATAGAGATTACGTGCAAAGCCATACTAAATGGCAAAGAAGAGCTTCTGAATGGGCAGAAAGAGAAAAGAGTGAAGATTTATTATTAAGAGGAAAGGAGTTAGAAGTTGCCCGCACTTGGTTAGAATCTGCACAAGAAGAAAAGAAACAGCCTGCTCCTACTGGTTTGCACCAACACTATATTCATGCGAGTGAAGATGCCAAATTGCTACTTCTTAAAAAAGAAGAAGATCGTAAGAAAGAGATGGATCGCATTCTCCAAGAAAAGAGAGAAGAGGAGATTAAGCGATTAGAAAAAGAGAGAGCATCCAGAAAACAACGCAGATTGATTTACTTACTGCTTTTCTTATTCTTAGCCACTGTTGGGCTTAGTATTTTGGCTTACTTTAAAAGTGCAGAAGCGGCTAAGGAAGCAGCACTAGCAGAAAAGGCAGCACTCGAAGCAAAAATGCAAAAAGATGAAGCCGAGCGACAAAAAATAGAAGCACAAAAACAACGTGCAGAAGCTGAAAGGCAAAGACTCGAAGCAGAGAGGCAAAAAGTGAAAGTCGATTCGGCTTTAGACATCGCTTTGCAGCAATTTATGCGAGCTGAATACGAAAGAGAAGAATCTGATTCTTTGAGAAAACTGGCTGAGAATAAGCGCCAAGAAGCAGAAGCTCTTAAAGACAGAGCAAACAGAAATAGCCAAGAAGCCATGGCACAAAAACGCCTTGCGGATAAAAATGCGCAAGAGGCTAAAGACTATGCAAAGCGATTAAATGACGTTTCGGAAGCATTGTCGCTAGTTTCGTATATGGCAGAAAAGAGTTTGGCTGTAGATGACCCGACTACAAAAAGTTTAATAGCGCTACATGCTAGAAAAATCCATCATGATTACCAAGGACCGAAATTCGACCCTGATATTTATAATGCATTGTATGATGCGACTAAGGCAGTGAAAGAATTAGAATACAATGTATTTACCGTGTTCGATGATCACACAACCATTTCTAGCTTAAAAACAATTGATAACCAATGCTTTATAACTGGTTACAATGGTGAAATGGGCATTTGGGAATGGGATACAACCAACAACATTTTAGGGAAAAACAAAAAGTCTATTTATACAAGACCAACCTTATTTAGTGCTAAAACAAAGTCGGCGAAAATCACCAAAAAGTTTTTCAATGATGCTTTAATTGTTTCTCCTGATAGAGCTTGGGCAGCATTTGCCAATGAAGATGAAAACAGTATTTATTTGTATCAGCTAGCAAAAAATAAGGAAACAAAGTTATTAGCACATGCTTCGGCAGTAACCAGTGTTGCTTTCTCTTATTCAAGTCAGAAACTATATTCAGCCTCTTTAGATGGTAAAATATACGAGTGGGATGTTGCCAGTAAATCTTCTAAACTTTTGCTAGAACACAGCCAAGGCATTCGGGCTTTAGGTACTCTACCTAATGGCGATGTTCTTTTTCTGGATGTAAAAGGGAAGCTATATGCACAGTCAACTTCAGAGAACAAAAAAGCTAAAATGCTTTACGCAGACCTATTATCTGATATTGGTACTAGCTTAACAGTGAATAACGAGGGTAATCTAGTGGCAGCAGGTTTTGCTAGTGGTAAAATTGTTCTCTTAAATTTTGATGAAGAAAACGATGCAATACACTATCTCTATGGACACAAAGGAGTGGTAAAAGACATTACTTTTTCTGATGATGGACAGTTTTTAGCCTCTGTGAGTTTAGATGGAAAAGTATTGCTGCGCCATTTGTCTTCACTAGATAACAAACCTCGCGAGATGCACGATGACTTTAGTTTTTCACAATCAATTGCTTTTACACCAAATAGCCAATATCTGCTCGTAAGCAACCAGTCTAAACTAAGAGCATACCCAGTAGATATGGATATGATGGCAGAAAATCTTTGTGAGCAATTGAACAGGAAGACTTTTACAAAAGATGAATGGCAAAAATTCGGCTTAAAGATGTTAGATTATGAAACAATCAAAATTTGTGAGTAAAGTAAATTGTAATAGCAGCTTGGGTTTATTGATGCTGTTAAGCTTTTTGCTTTTCGGCAGTAATCTTAAAGCACAAAACCAAACTAGTGTGCAAGCCTATGAGCAGGCACAATTTGACTACCAAAACGGAAAGGTATTTAAAGTGCTAAAGCTCGAAAAACACATAGATAACCTCCCTAATTATCTAAGAGACGATGCCTATTATCTTTTATTCAGCAGCTATGTGCAAACTCAGCAAGATAGTATGGCATATAAATCTATGCAGAAACTTTTGCAAGAAAACCCCGATATTGACCCTACCAACGAGGATGAAAAATTCCGCTATTACTACCAAATGTTTAGATCGACTCCACGCGAAATAGGTGTAACAGTTGGGCAAAACTTGCACAAAGCGAAAACAAGTGTTTCTAAAAACAACAAAGGTTTTAGCATCGCTTTGGTGCACAACCAGTATTTAAATCAAAAGCTGATTTTATTTAAAAACCTCATCTATACAGAAAGACATCAAACACTAAGACTCAGAACTGGCAAATACAATATCCCAGGTACTTATATTGGGCAAGATAATATTGACCAAACATTAGCCGATACCTATGGAGTGGCTGCTAAAAATTACCCGACAGATATTTATCACCTATCGGGAGATACCTACCCTACATTTATAGAATTTGCATCTGGTATACAATGGAATCTTTTTTCTAAAGGCCATTTCCAATTGTTTGTAAAAGGTGGTTTAGCAGTGAACTACTTAATTGAAAACACATTTGATAATGGCGAAATCTACCAATGGCAAATTGAGTATACAGATAATAATGGTCAATTGGAGCCTTCTTTCCCATTAGATAGTCCTACTTCTGTAGCAGAAGCGCAAGACGCAACACATGGTAAACTGTTTAATATCCATTACTTGGCAGGTGCAGGAATACGATATAAAATTAATGATGGGGTAATTTTTTTAGAAGGTCGCTGGCAACAAAGCATTTTACCACAAGAGGTTACATTTAGTAGCGACTCAGACAACTTCGATGAGATTCTCAATCAGTTTAACAAGCAAACGCTCACATTTCAAACCAGAACACTTACATTCTCATTCGGCTATCTGTTTTCTATCCAACACTTTAGTAAATTGAAGAAGTAAAGATTTTTATAATCTAAAATTTTATCCACAACTAAACAGTATACTGTATTTAAATATGGCATTATCTTTTATTGTTATCCATACTTCTATTAAATCAGAATCTGCTGTATATTCATTATTTACACATCCAATTCCTATAAAATAAATAAATACTTCTGTAGTGCCACTAGGATCATGATGATTTGGTGAACCGAATATTTCTAATACACATTCTTTTGACATCCCCTTCAACTCATCTTCTTTCATGAATATGGACAAATACTTTATTCTTAATTCCTTACTACCAATAATATCTTGTTTCCATTCAATAGCTAGTGAATCTGAGAAATTATAATTTTTGAGACAGTCTGAGCAAAAACATCGAGTGAAAAAGCGAATGTAAAGCAAAACAGAAAATAAAATTTATACATCATAACCTTTACTTAAACTTAACTTCTTGAGCTAAACTGTTTAAAAGTTTTATATCCGCTATAAATTAGTATCAAACTTAAAACTGATAGAACAATGCTCAATATGTTTTCTATTAAACCAAATGGTGATTCTATTGGCTTCTCTATATAATCTGGATTCAAAGGAGGGAAACCAACGCCACCTGAAATTTCCTCAATTGATGTAACAAACATTTTTAAGTTGAAAACTGAGAGCATTAGTAAAATGAGTGAAGTTAAAAAAATTAAATCTAGAGTTAAGTTGGCGTAATTACTTTTTAATACTCTTATAAAATACACGCCAAATAGAATGAATACTCCGATCGGAATAGCGACATATAAATCATTGATGACATAATATGTATCATGAATTTGAATAGAAGTTGTTGATTCTAAGCTAAAAATAGCTTTGCCAAAAAACACTGTAATCAGTATTAATGCGAATATAATTGTGCTCACCAACCAGATTAGTTCTTGTTTGTTCAATTTTGATATTTTATGTGTTTTAAATTTAATAGCACAGCACTTTCTCCCTCAAATATTTTTATCTTAAATCAATTCTATTTAATCTTAAAAAAAGATAAAATTAAACGCAACTTCTGGAACTAAACTGGCTCAAAAGCAGTACTGTATTTTTTACTTACTGACTTACTGGCACTTTATGCTATGGAAAATCAAAAACACTACCTCGCTGCCATTGGCGCCTTTGTTTTATGGGGCGTTTTTGCCATCCCCTTAAGAACACTAAAAGACTTTAGCCCTGGAGAAATTCTGTACTTTAGAATCTTTTTTTCTGCGCTCTTTCTCACCATATTTTTACTTGGTTTTAAAAGATCTTCTATAAAACAAGACTGGTATTACTTTAAAAGTCTTGAAAAGAAGAAGCGAATGAGTGTGGTTTGGTTAACACTTTTTGGAGGTATTTTGCTTACGCTTAATTGGCTTATTTTTATACACATTGTAAACAACATCAATGTAAAAACAGCCTCTTTTACCTACTTAATGTGTCCGGTGATTACAGCAGTTTTGGGAGTCGCCATTCTTAAAGAACACCTCAATAAGATGCAGTGGCTGGCTGTTTTTATATGCATTATTAGTTGTGCTTTAATCGGTATGAGTTCTTTTGAAGAACTGAGCTATAGTTTTATTACAGCTTTAACTTATGCTTTGTACCTAATTACACAAAGAAAAAATCAAGGGTTCGATAGAATGGTGATGCTTGCTTTACAGATATATTTCTCACTATTTCTTCTCACCTTAAGCATTAATTTCTTGCTAGATAATGCTCCGGTTTCTTTTACATTTTATGGAACAATCTCCGCTATTGCCATTTTGTTTACCATATTGCCATTGTTCTTAAACTTGTATGCCCTAAATAAAGTGAACTCAACCACTGTAGGAATTTTACTTTACATTAACCCGTTGATGAACTTTGTGTTGGCATTTACTTTCTTTAATGAAGCACTCAACATCCAACAACTTGTAGGTTACTCACTCATTTTTGTAGGCTTATTCCTATTCAATTTTAAACATATCAGAAAATTGCAAACCCGATTTGCCAGATAGCAATTAGGGTTTAACATATAAAATCAGAAAGCTTAATCAGTAATGGTTAAGCTTTTTTTAATCGTAGAATGGAACATTGTCTAAAACTGATAAGATTAATTTCTCATCTCGAAAGTTTAAGATGAGCAAATTCTTATGGCTGATTTCCATAAGGGCAAGCTTACCATTGTTTATTCTCACACCAAGTTGTTTTACATCTTGCAATTTGCCTAAAGTATAATACTCTGCATAGCCAGATTGATCTTCTGTGGAAACAGTATCTCTAATTACCTGATCGCCATTTATATAGACACTTAGCAAATCATTTTTAAAACCGACTTCTACAAATAAATAAAGTGAATCTTTGGCAAATAGGCTGTTAAAATGCTCAGATTTACTTCTGTTTGAATAATCTGAATATTTGATTTCAACATCATATTGTACACGATTATCCATTTGGTTAAAGCCATTATTATCGTGTTGGCAATGAGTAAGGAAACTTGCCAAAAGTATAATTACAAACTTGAAATGAAGTAATTTTTTCATGAATGCACTTTCAATTTATTTAATCTTCTCTGAATGTAACTAATAGTAAAATATGCCGATTTCTATCTAAAAAGCCACATAATAAACATTTTTCTCTGCGTTGAGAATGGGACTCAATAACCATAATTACTACAAAAAAATAAGTATTTATTTAAATCTTTCTACCCCCATAAATTATTTTAAAATGAAAAAGATAGCACTTACTCTTTTGTCAGCTCTTACTCTTCTAGCTTGTTCAGATAAAAAGATGCCTGAATCTACTGATACACAAAGCTTAGAAGTGCACAATGCAAATAGTGTGAGTTCATTGAAGAAAACTGAGTCAACTCAATCAAATGAAACAGCTACTTCTACTGGCAATTTTATACTTGATAATTTGCTTTCATTTGATTCTGAAGAAGAGTTAAAGCAAAAATACGGAGATAATGTAGTAGGTGAAGTTGAATCTAACCCAGATAGTGATTACCATTTTACAATACTATTTCCTGATACAAAAAACCAAGTGAATATTTATTGGAAAGATGAGGCGAATAAAACCAAGTTGTCTCACATTCTAATTACTGAGAAGGGTACCGACTGGAAAACCAAAGAAGGGATTACCATTGGTACAGGTGTAAAAGAGCTTGAAAAATTAAATGAAAAGCCATTTTCTTTTTCTGGATTAGACGGCTATTATCCGGGGAAAATAGATTGGCAAGAAGGCTATTTTTCTAAAAAGAAAATGAGTGGTAGTTTAGAATATCCAACCGAAGATGTTCCAGACGAATTTGCCGGACTATTAGGCGAAGACATGATAGAAAGCTCTTCAGACTTGGCTCAAAAAGCAGATTTAACCCTACGACTTATTGAAATTCAGAAGTAAGTAGCAGCCTTGTAATGAAAGAATCATTAAAAGTATTTATTTCAATTTGCATTATCTCACTTTGCTCTAACTGAGTATGTAATGAAAATTAAGGTGTTGAGTTTATTATGCTAGACTCTGCAAAAAACTACAGCTATTATTTATTATCAAATGATACCATTTATGCTTATAAAATTAAAGATTCTATTGGTGATGGGGGTGCAATTGTAGCTGAAAGTATGATTGACCAATACCTCAATTTCGAAGAAAAGGTTGAAGTAAATTACCATGCTTTAAATGGTAGGACTTCTTATATATATGCTGTCAATAAAAGGAATAATATTAAAACATTAGATCATATTATTCCTCATGAGATTAAAAATGAATTTGCTTTGTCTATTAATCAAGATACTTTACAAATCGGAGATGCCCTATCTATCAGTTTATAGTGTTGTGAGTATTTTATTTGGCTCTTTTGGGCATTTACTCATCAAGATATTTATAATCATAAATAATCCTTTCAAATAGTTTTTCATTTTGCCAAACTTCTTCTCTAATCAACTTATTGTTTTGACCATAAAAATAAAAATGCTCGCTTTTTAGGGTGTTATCTTCTTGAAACTGTGTTACTTTTTCTAATTTATTCCGATGGTTATATTCGAATTTTGTAGTCTCAGCTATTCTTTCATCATCATCAAAATAATATTCCTCTTCAACAGATCCAGAAATAGCATTTCCAATTTTCTTACTCCTCAATTTTAATTCTTGACTATTGAGAGACAAAAAATAAGTTATATGAATCACTTTCCCTTCAATGATTTTAGTTAACTCTTTCTCTGTAATTCTATCTCCTTCATAAGTTACGATTTCATTCAATTGCCCTTGCTTATAGTAATATCTCTTATCATAAGTAATATCACCATTTTCATTCAACAGCAAGTCTTGGTGCTTTCTATTTAAAGAATCAAACTTATAAATATATTTCTTGTAGGGGTTTACTGTAGTATCTGCACTATGAAACCACTTAGTAGCAATTAGACTATCGTAAGCATTATATTCAAACTTCAAGATAAGTAATACATCGTGTAAGCCATTAGATTTTACAATCTCCTTTAATAGATTGTTATTGCTGTTATAAGAATAGTTGTTGATAAAATTTAGGGTTGAGTCTTTACCTTTTGTTTCTATTAGTTCAACCAAATTACCATTTTCATATTTATACAATTCTTTAAGATATAAGTATTCTTCACCTCCATTTTGAAAGTGAATTATTCTTTTAGTAGTTTCTTCCAATACTTGAGATAAACCACTAATTGGGATAAGTAAAATATAGAAGAATAGAATCTGAAGTTTTTTAAAACCGGCTAAATACAAAGTATGAATTTATTTATCATTGGATACGACAAACGAATTGTGTTTGTGAAGACTAATTTCCTAGAGCATCGTTGGTATCAAATTTATGTTTAACACCAAGTAAATTTAATGCTTTACCGACTCTGGTTTTTACTCTTTCTTTTTCTTCTTCACTCAAAAAATCTATTGAATAGTTTAAACCCCATCTTGGCTTTGAAAAGGGAACCATAGTTACATTACCCAATGCATTATTTGTATCTACTAAACCTAATTCAATAACTCTTTCACCTTCATAATACATCAATATATGGTAATTTGGCATTTCTACTTTAAACCCAACTCCTTCTACAAGTCGATTATTGATCTTTTTCATCTCATTAATTTTCTTAAACCAAAATTCTCCTCTAATCTAAATAATTCAGTAGCAGGAAAAACAAAACACCTCCAAATTGAAGGTGTTTTGATAAATACACGATATGTAAAAACGCTATCGCGATAAACTCTACTTACTACTCAGAATATCAATAATTTCGTTCCAAGGTTTTACGTTGTTAGCGCTTGCCCATTCTTCCCACATGGCCTGCATCTCACTTACTTTATCTGGCATCTGTGCAGCTAGATCGTGCTGTTCAGAACGGTCTGCATCTATGTCGTACAATTCCCAATGGTTACTGTCTTTATCTT
The DNA here is from genome assembly GCA_002729595.1 of Thalassovita sp. Lineage (GTDB taxonomy): Bacteria > Bacteroidota > Bacteroidia > Cytophagales > Flammeovirgaceae > Chondrinema. The sequence continues at coordinate 21,218 of PBYL01000184.1, forward strand.
TCCATTTCATTACCAATTTATATTTACCTAGCCTTACCGCTTTGTTGCCTTCGTGTTCCCAAAAGATAGGTTTTTCGTGAATGTTGGCTTTTGCCCCTTTAATTATTGGCAATAGACTTTCCCCTTGCATGGGTGGAATATTAGAATTTTGGCTGTATGTAGCTCCGCTTAAGTCTACCAATGTCGCCATAATATCTGGTAAAAATCCATACTGCTTCACCTTGCTACCTTGCTTTGCTTGATCAATTCCTGCTGGCCAGTGCACGATGAGCGGAGTAGAAATTCCACCTTCGTGTATGTAATGCTTGTATTCTCTAAAAGGCGTATTAGATGCATTCGCCCAACTTTGTCCATAGGTTAAGAAAAAGCCCTCTCTGGTTTCTAACAAATCTGCCGAACCTCCACCGAGCATCCCTCCTTCTGCACAAGCTCCATTATCATCTAAAAAGATAATGAGTGTGTTATCCAGTTTATTTGTTTCTTTTAAATAGTTAATCAGTTTGCCAACATTCTGGTCCATCCGATCAACCTGAGCGGCATAAATCGCCATACGTAAAGCCATTTCTTCTTGCTTTTCTTTGGGCAAGCTTTCCCAATCTTTACCATCTTGCGGACTCAATTCCCACTGGCTATCTATTAGCCCTAATTCTTGCTGTCGTTTGTACCGCGCTTCTCTCAGTTTCGCCCAACCTTCCAGATATTTATTTCTATACTTATCTATTTCTCCTTTGGGAGCTTGTATAGGCCAATGTGGCGATGTATAAGCCAGATACAAAAAGAATGGTGCTTCTTTGGTTTCGCCAATAAAATCTATCGCCTTTTTAGTAAATGCATCGGTGGTATAAAATTGCTCATCACTAATTTCTATTTGCTCATTTTGTTCTGTAATCCCTCTCGGATGCACCGGTTTAAAGTAATTACTCGCTCCGCTTAAAATACCATAATACTTATCAAAACCTCTTTGTAACGGCCATTGCGTGCTGTTTTCCATGCCTAAATGCCACTTGCCAGACATGAGTGTAGTATAACCCACATCACCCAAAACCTCAGCAATGGTTCTGGTATTTTTACTCAAAGAACCCTGATACTCTGCGAATCCATAGTTATGCCCAGTGGGATTTCCCGGTGGGTTGGTCATGTGCCCAATACCTGCCTGATGCGGATAAAGTCCAGTAAGCAAAGATGCTCTTGTAGGGCAACATCTGGCTGTATTATAGAACTGAGTGAACTGTAAGCCATTTTTTGCCAGATAATCTAAGTTGGGCGTGTTAATTTCTCCACCATAGCACCCCAGATCGGAATAACCCATATCATCAGACATAATCAAAATAATGTTGGGCTTTTCTGCTTTGTTATCGCTTTCTGGTAAGTTTGATGATTGACAGGCTCCAGCCATCAATACAATGGATAAGTATCGGATTAGCTGAAACCTGTATTTATGTATAGTAGTTAAGATTGTCACAATTTCAGTTTTTCATTTTCTATTTACTGCTTTAATTATTTATGGCTTTGGAAGCACATGATTTGCCATTGCCCAATCTTGCCACATACTATCTAGCTCTTGTACCACTTCTGGATGTTGTTCCGAAACATCATTCGTCTCAGATCTATCTCCATCAATTTTGTACAATGCCCAAGGTGTGTTTCCATCCAATTTCACGAGTTTCCATTCTGGTGTTCTCACATAGCGGCCTCCTTCGTGCTCATTAAACAATACTGGATGTCCATCTCTTTGCTTGCCTTCGAATACAGCTTTTAAGCTTTTACCTTGTAGCGGCGTAATCTGATTTCCATTAAATGTACTTGGATATGCTGCTTCACCAACATCTGCAAAAGTTGCCATAAAGTCCATTACGTGACCAATTTGTGTAGAAATGCTTCCTTTCTCTGCAGTAATTCCTTTTGGCCAGTGCGCAATCATAGGTGTGTGAATTCCACCTTCGTAAGATTCCATTTTCCAATAGCTAAATGGGGTGTTGGCTACATTTGCCCAACGCTGTCCGATTGAGGCAAAACTAGTTTGAGGGCCAGGCATCACATCTTTATTCACCGGATAAGCTATTTCTTCTCCATCTCTAGTCTGACCAGGTCTATCGAAACCAGGACCATAACGCATGCAATCTTCTGGGCTAGCACCATTATCACTTAAAAACACAATTAAAGTATTTTCTAACTCACCTGTTTCTTGTAGCGTTTTAATGATTCTGCCAATACCTTGATCCATTCTATCGATCATCGCTGCATGAACTGCCATTGCTCTGGCATCCCATTCTTGATCTGGGTTATCGTCCCAAGCCAAATCGTTTTTCCAACGTGGAGTTAATTTATATTTGGTCGAATCTAATATGCCGTTATTCACCAATCTTTTGTATCGAGACTCGCGAATTACATCCCAACCCACTTTGTAGGTTTCCTCATACTTGGCAATGTCTTCTGGCAAAGCATGCAATGGCCAGTGAGGTGCAGTATGTGCTACATATAAAAAGAATGGCTTCTCTTCTTTGCTAAATTCTTTGATGTATGCCGAAGCAGTATCGTTAATTGCATCTGTGTGGTAATAGTTTTCTGGAACTTCAGTAACAGGTTCAGTACCATTTACCAAGCTAAATGGATCGAAGAAATCCACCACACCCCAAATGTTTCCGTAGTATTTTTCGAAACCTCTATTTACCGGATATTGATCTATGGGTGAAAATTCTGGATGAGAAGTCTGGTGGTTTAACCAAGCCATTTGCTTCTCAGGTGTATCTTGCACCACAGTGTTAGATACGTGCCATTTGCCAACCATACCTGTATGATAACCTGATTCTTTAAGCACCTCAGCCAATGTAACAGATGTTTCTACCAAGTGACCTCTGTAACCATCTTTGCCGGTTTCGGTGGTCATGTGTCCAATACCTGCCTGATGGTTATACAAACCAGTTAACAAGGAGGCTCTCGTCGGGCAACATCTTGAAGTATTATAAAACTGGGTAAATCTTAAACCGTTTCCGGCTAACCAGTCTAAGTTAGGTGTTTCGACTTCACCACCATAGCAGCCCAAATCTGAAAAGCCTAAATCATCTGCCATAATTAGAATGATATTAGGTCTTTCTGAAACTTCTTCTGTTGTAGTTTTCTGTTCTTCTTTGTTACAAGAGAACAATAACATTCCAATCAATATAGTGGCAACTTTTAGCACAAATGGCTTGGCAACACTACTTGATGTAAATTTGCTAATGATTGTCATTACTTAGTTTTTATTATTTAGGTTTGAATTTGGAATTAGCTGTATAGAAGGAAAGCAGGCTGTGCTTCAAACCAAATATAAAGACAACCTGCTTCTAATTATTCTTATTCGTTGATAGAGTTAATCACTGCTTCGTTTGCTTTCTTCACTTTTGCTTCGTCTATTTTGATCACTTTTCTATCGTAAGTCATCAAACCATTTACCTCTACTTCAACATCTGTTGTTTGGGTATAAACAGCCGCAGAGAAACCACCTTTAGCTAAATCTTCTAGTTGTTTAGCATATTTTACATACTCATTCGTAACCTCATCTGAGCTTGTAAACTTGATATAACCCCAGTTTTTATCTTGTACCCATGAGTGTTCTTTTAATACCAAACCTAAACCGCCGTACTCACCTAACACAGTAGCTCTTTGTGCATCATACAAATACATTTCTGGTGCAGGATAATTGTGTAAGTCGAGCATATCTCCCACTCGGAAGTGATTACCACCACTAGCAGGGTTTACCAATCTTGATGGGTCATAATCTTTCGTCCATTTTACAATTTCTTCAGTTTTAAACTGTCCCCAACCTTCGTTAAATGGCACCCAACAAACTATACTAGGGTAAGAGTAGAATGCATCCATAATTTCTTTCCACTCTTTACGATAGATCGCCTCAGATGCTGCTGATCTTTGTAATTCGTTTGCATCAAAGTACTTTCTGTTTTGCCAGATTGGAAATGCATCTCCACTTGGCATGTCTTGCCATACCAAAATACCTAATTTATCACAGTGGGTATACCATCTAGCAGGCTCTACTTTTACGTGTTTACGAATCATATTAAAGCCAAAATCTTTGGTCTTTTTGATGTCGTAAGCCAAAGCTTCATCTGTTGGAGCAGTGTATAAACCATCTGGCCACCAACCTTGATCAAGCGGACCAAATTGGAAATAATCTTTGTTGTTTAATTGAAGTCTCACAATGCCTTTATCATCGCGTTTGGTAGAAATTTTACGCATAGCAAAATAGCTTTTTACCTTGTCGGTTACTTTGCCATTGCTGATAAGTGAAATTTCTAAATCGTATAAATTAGGAGATTCTGGACTCCATAATTTGGGGTCTTTTAAAGTAACAGCAGCTTCTTGTCCTAATGCCACTTTTTCTGTGGTAAGCACTGTTGCTCCATCTTTAACCTTTATCTCAATTACATCACCAAATGCTTCGTCAGTAGTTTCGAAAGAGAAAAACACAGTGTTTTGGTCGATGTCTGGAGTAGTTTTGATGTAGGTAATTGACTTCTCAGCAACTGGCTCTATCCATACAGTTTGCCAGATTCCAGTAACTGGTGTATACCAAATACCTTCTGGCTTTTTAACTTGCTTGCCTCTTGGCTGTGGCCCTTGGTCGGATGGATCCCAAACTTTTACCACCAACTTTTGAGAACCAGTGTTCAAGAAAGGAGTAATGTTAAATGAGAAAGGAGAATAACCACCTTCGTGAGTGCCTATTTTTACATCGTTTAGCCAAACTTCTGCTCTCCAATCTACAGCACCAAAGTGTAGTAAAACATCTTTTTTTGCCCATGCTTTAGGCACTGTAAAAGTCCTACTATACCAGAGTTCGTTTTCTTTGTCTACTCTTTTTTGCACACCAGAAAGACTCGATTCCACTGCAAATGGCACTAAGATTTTACCATCGAAGCTAGCTGGTTTTTGTAAACCTTTTTCTTGTATGGCATAATCCCACAAGCCATTTAGGTTCATCCAATCGCTACGCTCCATAATAGGTCTCGGATATTCACCTAAAACATTATTTACATCGATCTCTTCAGCCCATTTCGTTTTAATTTTATCACCCGCTGGCTGCCATTGTGCATTGGCTAGCAAGCTGAATAATAGTGCCGTTAGTAACAGAAAGTTTTTCTTCATCGTTGTTTTGCAATTTTGTTTGTACATCATTCTTCGTATACTTTTTCTTGTAGATATTCAAGATTCCGCACAAATTACTAAGTTGATTTTTAGTTCATTAGTCAATTTAAGTATCTGTTTCGTCAACCATTCTTTTATGCATCTGAAATAAGAAAAAATATATCCGTCTGTTTAGCTGGATTTTCTTTATCTACCTTGTCTCATTAAAAAAGAGCAGTACTGAAAATTCGATCAATACTGCTCTGTTAACTTATTAATACCCATCGTTTTGCTCTAACATCGGATTTGCATCTAATGCAGATTGCGGAATTGGGAATAACTTATGTGTTTCTTTTGCATTGGTAACTCCTCTCTCTATCGCTGAAGAAATAAAAGTACCCATTCTAATTTGGTCTTCTCTTCTCAAACCTTCTGAGTAAAATTCCCAGCCTCTTTCGTCTAACAAGTGCATTCTTAATGCCTCAGCACTGCCAAAATCACCCAAAGCAATATCTTCTAAACCTGCTCGCTCTCTCACTTGGTTTATCAAATCAATAGATTCCTGATTAGGACCATTTAACTCATTTAGCGCTTCCGCTCTGGAAAGTAAAATATCTGAATAACGGATTGCAGCCACATCATTTCCATGCTCATTACCTGTTCCATTTGGATCTGGCCAATATTTAAATGATCTGGTATTGTTGGCATCCAACAAAGAAACTGTTTCGCCACCACCATTAATGTAAGAATCTACAATGAGGTTTTTTCTAAGATCGCCTTCTTCGAAAGTATTGTAAAAAGCATCATACAAACGATACTGTGCAGCCCAGTTTCTCCACGAAGATTGGAATGTTAAACCCGTTGCAGGATGGCTTGCAAAACCCGGAGGAAATGCCCCATTCATATAGTTACAACCGGGGCCACCAGCAATTTGCGGATAACTCAGAATAAACTCCGTATTTACTTCATTTTCTACTCTAAATAATTGCTCAATATCTGGATATAGCGCGTAGCTACCCATATCTATCACTTGTTTTGTCATATCGGCAGCTTTTTGCCATTGCTTGGTATTGAGGTAAAACTTAGTAAGCACTGCACGCGCTGCTCCTTTTGTGGCTCTGCCACCCCACTCTTCGCTACCCGGTTCTGGTAATCCAGAAATAGAAGCCAACAACTCAGTCTCAATATATTCTTGCATCTCAGCGTCTGTAGCTCTTGGCAGTTCCAAATCGTCTTCTGTACTTTTTCTCAAAGGCACTGGGCCAAACCATGAGTACATATAATTATAAGAAAGTGCTCGTAAAAATCTGGATTCGGCTAAATACAGTGTTCTGCTATCTTCTGGAATTTCTGAACCCTCTAGGTTTTCAATTACGATGTTGGCATTTCTCACTCCTCTGTAAGGTTTTTGCCACATGTCTCCATACATCCAACCAACTGTTGGATCCCAAGTGAAACCAATCATTAATACTGCGGTAAGGTTTTCACCGCCACCAGTTTCCCACTCAATATCTGTACACCACTCCAAAACATTTCTCACA
>PBYL01000185.1 GCA_002729595.1 Thalassovita sp.
CCCCTAGTTGTATTTTAATAACAGAAACGCTCTGTTAGAGCTAAAAATTAAAGTCAGATTTCTTTATAAAACTTACTTCAAACTGGCACATACAGCCATTATAGGTGAGATTAAGCTAATTATTGAATAGGACAATTTTATATTGGATGAGTACAATAGTAAAGTTGAGCAATTTTAGCACAGAGCAAGAATCTCAGCAAGCTTTAGCAATGAAATAAAAGTGGATACAATGTTATATTTTCAAGCAATTTTATTATTTGTTAATATAATTAAAATCAACCAACTCTTACTTTCAGAATAAAAAATCAACCAACTAAAATAAACCCATAATTTATTCTCCAAAAGCTATAATCAAACAGATATTCTATCTATAAATAGGTGGAATTCTATTGTGTAATATTTTCATCGTTTAAACAGCTTTTTGATACATGGCTATGGTTTTTACGTATATAAGGATATACCTAATTATTACTAGCCATGCATAACCAGTTCATGAAAATATACTTTAACACTTTTACAATACTTGCACTAACAACATTGCTTGTAAATAGCTCTTACTCTCAAGTTGTTTTGAAACAAGACGCTACTCTTCAGGTGAATAATTACCTGAATGTGCAATTTGGAATACAGCCAGAGGATAAAAGTGATATTCATTTATTTTATCAAAACAGATATTTTGAAGCTGTTTGGATTAACCCAAATGGCCAATTAAATAACAAAGCTCTTGAGCTTATAAATTATGCTCAAAATCATGAGTATGCCACTCAAATTATAGATAAGCAGCTTGACGATTTATTATTTGAATACACCAATCAAAATCCATCAGATTTATGGAAAAAGTCTAGTTTATTAGGAGCTATTGAAATTAGACTGTCTCAACTATATTTAAATATCGCTGAGATAAATTTACATGGTATAGTACAACCAGAAGATGTTGAAGGCATCGCATGGAACGTAAGTAAAAGGTATATTAACCTACCTGCTTACATGGAAAAGAACATATATACAGGTAGTATTGAAACAGGTCTTAATTCACTTTTACCTAAAAGTGACGCTTATAAAAAACTAAAAGAATATTTATCATCTTATCAATTTATCGAAAAGCATGGAGGGTGGCCTACTCTACCAGATTCAATCACCGAAATTGAAATTGGTGACACCAGTGACATTGTGAAAATATTGAAAGAAAGGTTAATCATAACTAAAGACCTTGATGCTATATATTACAATGGAATTGTTTTCGATAATCATGTTGAAGCTGGGGTAAAACATTTCCAGAAAAGACATGGACTTTCTACTGATGGTAAGATTGGCAAAAACACTTTCCAAAACTTGAATATTTCCGTTTCAGAAAGAATTAGACAGATCGAGTTAAATCTTGAGCGCTACAAGTGGTTACCAGAAGAGCAAAATAGAGGAGAAAAGTATATTTGGGTAAACATTCCTACTTATAAACTCAAACTTTATAATCGTGGAGAATTGATTACTGAACAAAACGTGGTAACTGGTGCTAAAAGAACGCAAACACCTTGTTTTGATAGTTACATTACAAACATTGTAATCAACCCATATTGGAATGTTCCTTATTCGATTGCTAAGAATGAAATTGCACCAAAGGTAACAGAAGACACTCAGTATTTACTGGATAAGAACTATGAAATTATTAATGGTTGGGGAACTAACCAAGTAATTGATTCTGCTTCTGCTGAAGGCTTAGACTGGACTGATTCCTCTGTTAGACAAACTTATAGATTTAGACAAAAACCAGGACCTGGTAATGCTTTGGGAACACTTAAGTTTAACATCCCGAACCCTTGGAGTATTTATTTACATGATACACCATCAAAGTCTACTTTCTTAAGAGAAAAACGCGCTTACAGTCATGGTTGTGTGAGAGTTCAATATCCTGATCAGTTGGCCATATTACTATTCAATGGGCAAGAAGGCTTAGACGAAGAGACTTTAGCTGAAAAGATACAAAGCAGAAAAACGCAAACTATCCAGCTAGAAGATCATGTAAATGTATTTATTGTTTATATGACAACAGATATTGATGAAGATGGCAACTTGATGCTTTTTGAAGATATATATGGTAGAGATGCCAAGATTGATAAAAAATTACAAGAAAGATTGATGTAAAATAAAAAACGGGATTGCCATTATGGCAATCCCGTTTTTGCTTGTTCTGGATTAACTTTTCCAAAACTTTGAATCCAATTGTGTTGGTTATTATGAAAACCACCATAATAACAAGCAACATGCGTCCATTGTGGATTTAGAATATTTAAACGATGTCTAGAACCTTTAATACCAGAATCGATTAATAACTGAATTACAATCTCTCTTGCAGTAGCAGAAGGACCTTTACAAGCCAAGTTTTCATTTCCAAATTGCATTTCTGTAGCAAACTTCTTTATTCTATCATTTGGCCAAGAACCATCACTCCCTCTGTGTGTCAAAACCCAATTGTTAGATCCCATATCATCACCATGCTTTTTAGACGCATTATAAATTCCCTCGTGCGGCTCTAATAAATTTAGAGAAGGCATCATTTTCAACTTTTTCACAAGCGTGCTTACAGCTTTTAACTCTTCCTCGTATGGATTAAACCAAACTGTATCCACTCTTTGTACTTTACCTTCTCCCTCAACTTTATAATAATTAGTAATTAAAGTATAAGACTTTTCATCTTTACCTTCCTGATAGTTCTTTCGAGCCTGTTCTACATAAGGCATTACAAACTGTAGATATTCACGTGGATTTGCTCGAACGAGATTTATCTCATTTACCATCTCCAATTCGGTTTGTTTCATAAAATCAGCTATAAACTGCTGTTCATCTATGGAATCTAAATCGGGCTGAGCAAATAATAGCGAAGGAATGAAGGCAAAAAAAATGAATAGTTTTTTTTGAAGCATACTAGTGAGTTTAGTTTAATTATTAAAGCTTATTAATATAATGAATTTTAATAATTGAATATTGTAAGCAAACTAAGGTGCATCAAAAATGCCAAGTATTTATTTTCTCCTAAAAATTTTAATTTAACCTATATATAGTTATCAACTTCATGAAGATGTTTAGAAAATGTATTTAAACACCTTCATAAAGGATGAGTTCTTTCTAAATATCTGAATATAAACTACTTTGATTAGTTTTGATATACCTAACTTCATTTATCTGCGTAGCAGCTTTATTCGGAATCAACACTGAAAAAGTGGTTCCCTTACCAACTGTAGAACTTACATTAATTTCTCCACTAAGTCTATCTAACATTTCTTTTACTATATATAAACCCAAACCAGAGCCATGTTTATAGTCTGTAGCTCTATAAAACATATCATATATTTTAGGAAGCTCTTTGTCTAAAATTCCAACACCATTATCACTCACTTTAATCAAAATTGCATCTAAGTCAATTTTTACTTGAATTTTTACAAATGGCTTTACTGAATATGTTCTATGATACCTGAGTGCATTGGCCACTAAATTATCAATAATCACTTTCACTCTGTGCTCATCTGAAATAATACTAATATCTTCGTTTACAACCTCTATAATTTTATCAAAATCATTTGTAGGATACTCAAACTCATAATTCTCATATATTTCTTCAATTAGACTTCTTATATTAATCTCCGTTAACACTGGAACAACTCTGGCATTTCTAGAAATTCTTAATATATCTGTAATAAAATGGTCAAGGCGATTTAAACAGGTATTTGCTTTTTTAAGATACTCCTCTTTTATTTTATCATCTGTTTCTGTTTCGATTAAGCTCATGAGACCTTTTACAGTAACAATTGGTGCTCTCAGATCATGAGATGCACTATAAACAAAATGATCTAATTCTTTATTTACCTTCAGTAATGCCTCATTTTGCAACTCTAGCTGGTCATTATTTTTTCTTATTTCAGTAAACTGCTTATTTACTTTATTCATCAGTTTATTAAAAGCCATATTCAGCTCCTTAACCTCTTCAGAATTGTTTTTAAAGTTTAATTGTAGGTAAAAGTTATTTTCAGTTTCAAGAGTTTTATTGATTTCAGACACCAAATTTCTTAATGGCTTCGATATTTTGGAGGCGAGTAGATAGCCTAAAAATAATCCTGTGATTACGATTACCACACTAAAAACTATATAAATATACTTGAGGGTATTTACGATTTCATTTTGAGAAGCCTCAGCTTTATCGATTATACTTTCAAAAGTCTCATTGTTTTTCTGTATAATGTTCAACAACTCATATTTAAGTCCCTTTTTACTTGAAAAATCACCCAGAGCTTCATCAATCACTACAACTTTATTGAAACTAGCAATGTAACTTGTTAATACACTTGCAGCTTCGCTATTTGGTGGTAAGTTGTTGATTATTTTATTACTAAGCGCTAATAGCTTATCTTGATAAGCCTTTTCTTTTCTTAATAAGTAATCTTTTTCATTCCTTCTTAAGCTCAACAGTAGATTTTCTGGAATTAACTTTCTAGACTCCAAAAAGTGAGCATGTTGTCTCATTTCACCAATAACTCCCCAATTTTTAAAGCCTTTTTCAATTTGCTTCTCAACAATAGCATGAAAGGTTTCAGAACCAGCCTCAATACCTATGCTTATCTCGTTTAATTCACTAGTAATTTCTAAACTGCTAACTTCTTTGTTTTTAATAATGGCATTTAGATCACTAACCAGTTGCTCATATTTCTCTCCCTGCTCTTTTAAAGAAGCATACTGAGATTTTTGGATATATAGATTAGAATCCAACACCTCATTTTCCATAAAAAACAAATGGTGATTATGTAGCGTGATTCTATTTATATCTGCCTTTTGAATCTTTTCACTAAGAAATCTAATTTCATTTACTTCTGAAAGAAAATAAAATGAGACTATAATTATGAGGGCAAGTAATGATATGAAAATAAAGAAACCAGATATCAACTGATTTTTTATATTATTCCTTAAAAATAGCATTCAGTATGTTTAATTAATTAGCGATATCGTACCACTAATTAAACTTCTAAATGCCTCAATTTCTTTAATTTCCAGATGAATAATTTATTAAATTTATATACAAAACAATAATGGTGAAAAACACCATTATTTCATTCAAAATCCATTTTTTTGAGCTATAAAAGATATTTATTGATAAATGATGTATTTCTATGTAAGCTCTGCATGCTGCCTTACAATTGAGATGGATTCTCCAATATATGTAGGCAAAATACCCATTAGCTTAGAGTTAGATTCGTACAACTCAATACACCTCGATTTTAGCCCAAAACTTTTCAGTAAATTGTGATTATCTGATAACTCAGCACCATTTAAAAATATCAATCGAACTGAGTTTTTAACTACCTTAATTACACAAAACTCTTCATTGCAAACACTAAAGACCAGTGTACCTCTTTTGATGCACTCCTCTAATTCGTCTGTTGCCTGAAATAATAAACGTCTGAACTGTAATACTGGAATTCTATAAGAATATTCTAGGGACTGAAGAAATGAGTTCACTTCCACATGCTGCGAAAATTGCATATTGGTTAATTTTATTAAAATACAAAAATGACATTTGTTTAATAATGTGGTTGTGAATGATTTAAAGATATAGCTATGTTATAGAAAATTCAATAAAAATCATTCATTAAAATCTTAAATTTAATATTTTGATATAGTTTTTTTCTATCACAGAGCTACTACAGGAGTGATTTCAATGTCTTTTACTACCCAAATTACATATTTGATATCTTAAAGTAGAAAGCAGATTGTTGAATAAAAAAGCCTTTAACCCTAATTAAAAGCAGATTTTGAAAAGAGGAATAGAACTGATATATTAATTAATGCTTAGGATGTAGATATACAATAAACTTTACACCCGCCATTGGTTGGCTATTAAAATCATTTTCGATTATGCCGGGTCTTAGCTTTGCAGAAAGGTCTTCGTTTACATTAAACTTACTGAGGTGTGCATCAACTACAGCATCGGCAATGGTTAGACCATACCATGCAAAAGTGAGGATAATATTTAAATCGCGGTCTCTTCTGTAAGAGTCTCTCGCTCTTCTTAACTGATCTGTAGAATAATTTTGCAATCTTGAGTCTTCCAAAATTGCATCTTCATCTTCCGTCTTAGCTGCAAGTGCATCTCTAAAAAGTGCCCATCTTACATTATTAAAGTCAATAAGTGAGGCAAATACAACAAAGCCACCATATACCATAGGTACTTTCCAGTATTTTTTGTTATATATCTGACCTAAACCGGGAACTGCAGCTGCCATTAATGCTGCTTTAGTGGGAGAGTTTAATTCTAGCTCATCTTCTAGTAAAAGCTTACTTTTCTTGAGCTCTGTGCTATCTGCTAATTCAAAAGTAGCACCTTTCTTCTCTTTCTTAATTATTCGTGGTTCACCTTTTTTGTTATCCAATGAATCAACCTGAGAAAAAGCGAAATGTGCTAAAATGCTTAACAGGGTAAATAAAACAGTTTTTTTAACAGATAGCATACAATTGTTTCAAAAAGCAAATCAAACTTTATTTACTCGTTCAACCAGAAGTTGATTTTTTAAATTCCTAGAAGCTCTAAAATTCTATTAAGATCGTCTACAGAATGAAAAGGAATCTTTATTTCTCCTTTGTCTTTTCCTTTAGTTTGAATGTTGATTTTAGTACTGAATTGTGATGACAGCTTCGATTGAAGCAATTTTATTTCTTGCTCAAACTCAGAAGCAGGTTTCTTTTCTGTTACAGGCTTAACTTCTTTGCCCTGTTTCATTTCTTTGGCAAGAGTTTCTACCTTTCTTACAGATAAACCTTCCTCTATAATTTTATTTAATAAAAAAATCTGTTGATCTATATTTTCTATGTTAACTAACTCCTTTGCATGCCCCATGCTAATATCACCATCACGCAAAGCAGCTTTTACATCATCAGAAAGCCTTAAAAGTCTTAAATAGTTTGTAACCGTTGCACGCTTCTTTCCTACTCTTTCTCCAAGTTCTTCTTGTTTAAGATTAAACTCAGAAATTAGCCTTTGGTAACTATTGGCTATTTCTATTGGGTTCAAATCTGCACGCTGAATATTTTCTATCAGCGCCATTTCGTGCATCTGCTGGTCGTTTGCAGTACGCACATAAGCTGGAACTTCTACTAATCCCGCTCTTTTTGATGCTTGCCAACGTCTTTCACCAGAAATAATCTGATATTCTTTTTCAGAAAGCTTTCTTAGTGTAATTGGCTGAATTATGCCATGTGTTTTTATTGAGTCTGCTAGCTCTTGTAAAGCTACTTCATCAAAATCTTGTCTTGGCTGAAATGGGTTGGTTTCAATTTGATCTACAGGTACTCTATAAATATCTGCAGGACTCTTTGGTGTAGAATCCTCTTTTTTAGGAGCATCTGAAAGCAAAGACCCCAAACCTTTACCTAATGATAAAGATTTCCTCTCTCCTGTACCACTTCTCTTTTTTAATATTGTTTTCTTTTGATCAGACATACCTGTTATAAATATTCAAATTGAAAAATACAGTTTACTTGCTGATATTATTTTTTTCAAGAATTTCTTGTGCAAGATTTAAATAACTAACTGTTCCCTTACTTTCTGCATCGTGAGCAATTGCAGGTAAACCAAAACTTGGTGCTTCACTCAGCTTAATGTTTCTTGGAATAATAGTTTTAAAAGCCAATTCTTGGAAATGCTTGTTTACATCCTCAACTACCAAGTTAGATAGCCTCAAACGTACATCAAACATGGTTAGCAAAATGCCTTCAATTACTAATTCAGTATTCAATCTAGACTGAATAATTTTAATAGTTGAAAGCAGCTTACCCAAACCTTCTAATGCATAATACTCACATTGCACAGGAATAATAACTGAATCTGCTGCAGTAAGCGAGTTTACAGTAATTAAACCTAATGATGGAGAACAATCTATTATAATAAAATCGTAATCGTCTTTAATTGGCTCAAGTGCATCACGCATTCTTTGCTCTCTCCCTTCAATATCAATCATTTCTACTTCAGCCCCTACCAAGTCAATATGAGAAGGAATGATATCCAAATAATCAAAATCTGAAGGATGAATAACATCACTAGCAGGTGTACCATCAACCATTGAGTTGTAAATGGTGGGTCTTTCCTGTTTAGGATCGATACCTAACCCAGATGTAGAGTTTGCCTGCGGATCTGCATCCACTATTAAGGCACTATATTCTAATGCTGCGAAACTAGCCGCCAGATTTACAGCTGTAGTTGTTTTTCCTACTCCTCCTTTTTGATTGGCTACAGCAATGATTTTTCCCATAAAGCTGATGTATAAAAATAGCAAATCCAGCTCATAATCAAGTTGTTATAATTTTTACACTTGTTATTTTACTGGAATAAAACAAACACTTAAAATGCACCTACTAAACTATAAAAGTTACGAATGCACCAAATTTCTTGAATCAAAAACTATCAATAAAAAAACAATAAAAGCAAATGACTCACTAAGCTGAATTAGTTCTCGTTTATTCAAAAGTAAAATTCAGCTAAGAAATTATCGGCAAATATAACCGAATATACTATAAATACTAAAGATATGATCAGACAAATTGGAGTTCTGATAGCTTTAACAATTTACCTCTCTGCATGTAGTAATTTAAGTACTGAACAGTTGCAGGAGGAAAAAAAAGAATTAAAAATTTTCAGATACAACCAACATGAGGGTTTAAGCTCTCTTGATCCGGCACAAGCAAAAAACCAGGCTAACATTTGGGTAACCTCTCAAATTTATAATGGCCTGTTCGAATTTACAGAAGATCTGGCAGTTCACCCGAGCATTGCTAAGTCTTGGTCTGTTTCTGAAGACGGAAAGCTATACCTTATAGATATAAGAGAAGATGTTTACTTTCATGATAATGCTGCTTTTAAAGACAGCGTAGGTAGACAAGTAACTGCTCATGATTTTGAATATAGTTTTAGACGTATCTTAAATCATGAAACTGGGAGTAGTGGTAGCTGGATTTTTAGCGATAAGCTCGAAAGAGATGAAAATGGCAACTATACCGAAGATTGTATAAAAGCCATAGACAAGTTTAAGTTAAAAATAAGATTAAAAAAGGCGATCCCTTCTTTTATGCAAATCTTGGCAATGCCATATGCTTTTGTTGTACCAGAAGAAGCTGTTACACATTATGGTAAAGACTTTGGCAGAAACCCAGTTGGAACAGGGCCATTTACATTTACACCGGGAGAATGGGACGAAGGAACCAGTTTAATTTTAAGAAAAAATAAAAAGTACTGGCGAAAAGATAACAACTTCCGCCCTTTACCTTACCTAGATATAGTTGAGATATCTTTTATTGGAGATAAGACTCAGGAGTACCTGACATTCTTACAAGGAAAACTTGACTTTATTTCTGGTGTAGATGGAAATACCATTGAGCATATTCTTGAAAAAGATGGCACCGTAAAAGAAGACATATTAAATAGGTATGGAGTTCAAAAAATGCCATACCTCAATACAGAGTATCTTGGCTTTCAGCTAGACCCTTCAAAATATAAAGATAAAAAACACCCTTTGCTCAATGCAAATGTTAGAAAGGCACTTAGTTACGCTATTAATAGAGAAGAGCTTGTTTCTTTTTTAAGAAATAATTTAGGTATAGCTGGTACAGAAGGCTTTGTTCCATTTGCACTTCCAGCACACCATAAAGGCTCTGTTATTGGCTACCATTTCGACGAGAAAAAAGCAAAAGAACTTTTAGCTCAAGCAGGTTATCCAGAAGGTAAAGGTTTTCCTAAAATTAAACTATATACCAATCCACTTTATACTTTAATGATAGAGTACCTACAAAGACAATGGAAAAATGTATTAAATATAGATGTAGAAATTGAGCTAAATACCTTTGTAAAACATCAAGATTTAGTAGACAATGGCAATGTAAACTTTTTTAGAGGTGCTTGGCTGGGAGATTATCCTAATGAAGAAAACTACCTTACTTGCTTTTACAGCCAAAATTTCTCTCCTACTGGCCCAAACAAAACACATTATGTAAATACAGAATTCGACAGATTATATGAGGCTGTGCAGCACGAACAAAATTCTTGGAAAAGATTCGAGCTTTTTCACCAAATGGAACAACTTGTCTTAGACGACTGTGCTGTTATAATTTTGTTTTACGATGAAGTATTAAGGATTTTACAGAAAAAGGTAACAGGTTTGGAGCCTAATTCAATGAATTATTTAAGATTAGAGCGGGTCGATTTTATAAAACCTGAGAAAAAATCAGTCGTAGAAAATTTGTAAAAAGATCAATTTTTCAATAAAAAATCATATTTACCTTAAGGCCTAAAGAAATTTAGGCCTTTATTTTTTCATTTTTTTGATAAGCTCTGCCTTTATTACATCTACACTTTAACAAATAATTTCAATAAGCTACTTACATATTACATCATTTTTGTGGGATGTTCAAAAAGCTATTTTAAATGCCCAGATCCCAATTACTTGTTAATTATATTTAATTACTTGCCTCAGATATTATAAAATGCAGTAATTTCGAGTTTAAATTATAAAAAGTATTGTATAGGAGTTCTGAATAAATAGTTTTGATGCAAAAAATTACTTACATCAAAAAATACTGAAACTAGCAAAACATTACCTAAAAATCTAATGCTAAACCACTTTGTAGTTATGAAGATGCATACCAAGCTATGTTTATTCCTTTTGTTAAATTTATCTTTCTTAACCAGCATTAAGGCACAAAACACATTTACTGAAAAAGCAGCTGATAAAGGCATAGCTCTGGACGGTATTAAAGATGGAGGTCTTTCTTTTGGTTATTTAAATGGAGATACTTATCTGGATCTTATTGTTAACACTTACCAAGATGATGCTGACCATAGAACCAGAGTTTATTTCTATAATCCTGCGACTTCTTCTTTTGACGATGTAACAGCCGAAAAGTGCTTGGGCTGTATGACTGGCGATTTACCGGGAGGTTCTGTGATGGAAAGATCAATGGTAATTGCCGATTTTAACCTCGATGGTTATAACGATTTCATTAGAAACTCAGCTTATAGATTAGAAGTTTACTTAAATAATGGTCCTTCCAACAATTACACTTTTGGTCAAGGCACCAACCAAGAACCTAACTTTGTATTATATACCGAAAACTTAAGAGATGCCAATCCTCCAAATGGTATTCCTAACGGTATGAACACAGAGGGTATTGGTGTTTTAGATTACGATAACGATGGTGACTTAGACCTCTTCATTGAGAACCACAACTGGGCAATGGAGATTTATAAAAACAAAGGTTTTGGTACTGGTCAATTCGAGTATGTATCACCTTCTATTACTGGTTTACCAGAAGGAGCAAACAATGCTGGTGATGGTGACTACGCTTCTGTTACTGACTACAACGATGATGGTTATATAGATATAATTGCTAGAAAAAACGAGTATATCCCATTTGACTTTGCAGTAAATAACCCAAATCAACCAGGTACTTTTATCGATGGTATTGATATTCAAAATGCTAGCAACGATAATAAAGGTGCTGTTTCTCTTTACGACTTTGATAACGACGGTGACTTCGATTTAATATGGACTGCGGCTGAATCAACAGTAATTTATAGAAAAGATAAAGTTGGTTTTACAGCTATGTCTGGTAGCATTACTGGAATTCCTGCTGATATCGGAAACGAAATTGATGGTTTAGCTTGTGGTGATATTGATAATGATGGTGATATTGATATTTTCTTAACTGACGATAGTGGCCCTTCTTTCTTATATATCAACCAATTAAACGACCCAGTAAAAGGTCCTAACAGTGGTAATGCATTTGAATTTAAATTAGATAATAGAGGCATTAACTTAAATGCTGATGGTGAAGGTTGTGTGTTTGTAGACTTTGATGATGATGGTGACCTTGATTTATATGTAAACATCAATGATGGCCCTAACCAGTATTGGGAAAACAACCTGAATAATACTGACTATCTAGATGTAAAAATCGTGGAAAATAGAGATGCCAACGGAAACTTCTTAGGTAAAGAAAGAATGGCTCTTGGTGCCACTGTTAAATTAAAAAACTGTTGTGGTAACACATTAAGTGGTATTAGAGAAGTAAACGGTGGTAATGGACATGGTACACAAGATCCTTCAATCGTGCACTTCGGTCTTTCTGGTGGTAGCGATACAGAATATATAGTTGAAGTAAAATTCCCTGCTTATTTAATAGATGGAGAATACGTAAGAGATACTGTTGAAGTAAGAGTAGTACCAAGCGAACTTGCTGATAGAACGATTACAATTAAAGCTTCAGATCATACTGATGAATCTCTTGTTTGTAACAACCCTCCAGTAGCAGTAAACGATACCATTGATGTTACATCTGATCAGGATTACATTGGTAATTTTATGAAGAATGATTCTGACCCTGATGGTGACGAGCTTACTGCTGATACAATATTAGTTACATCACCACAACACGGTACTGTGGTAGTGAAAGAAGACGGAAGTTTTGTTTACACACCAGAAACAGGTTACACAGGAGAAGATCAATTTACTTATTCGATTTTTGACCCTTGTGGTGTAAAAGACGAAGCTACAGTATATTTAAATGTATTGCCATGTGATGAAATTGTATGTGTTGATCCAATAGCAGTTGATGACACCTTTAAATTAGTTGCTTGTGCAGATAGTTTACAAGGTGGTGTATTTGCTAATGACTCTACAACTGCTTGTTCTGGTTTAGTATCATTCTATGTGCTAAGTGTAGAAGGTGTAGACTCTGCTTACTTCTCATTTACTGAATTTGAATCTACTGGTTTCTTTACATTCAAACCAGATGCAAGCTTCTCTGGTGAAGCATCATTCACTTATATATTAAGTACTGAATCTGCAACTTGTGATATTCTAAGCGACACTGCTACAGTTACCATCACTGTTGATCCTTGCGATGAGTGTGAAGCTCCTAAATTAGGTAACGACTCATTCGAACTAAGTAATTGTGATATCAAATTTAGTGGAAACATCAGCTATAACGATACCTTACCTGCTGGTTGCGACTCACTTGTTTATACATTAGTTGGAAGCGATAATCCTACTCTTGGAATTATTACCTTGAAAAAGACTGGTGCATTTACATTCGACTTGAGTGATACAGACTATGTAGGAACAGTTTCTTTCGACTATGCAGCATATTGTGCATCTTGTGAAGACGAAGTAAAAACTTACGATACTGCAACTGTAGTAATCGATATAATAGAATGTGAAACTTGTGATATTCCGGAAGCAAATGCTGATGAATTTACTTACAAAAAATGTGAAGATGATTTCACTACAAGCATTGCACTAAACGATGTAAAACCTGAGTCTTGTGATAGTTTAATCTATTCATTAGATACTGAATATAATCCTGAACATGGTATAGCAAGTATTACTGCTGGTGGTATTTTAAATTACTCTTTGACTGATGACGATTTCCTCGGTACAGATAGTTTAAGATACTTTGTAAGCTGTATGGAATGTGCTGGCGAAGTCGGAGCAGCAGATACTGCATGGGTTGCAATTACCATCGAAGCTTGTGATTCAGTTCCTTGCTTTGCTCCAACACTCGAAAA
>PBYL01000186.1 GCA_002729595.1 Thalassovita sp.
GACGGGACTCGAACCCGCGACCTCCTGCGTGACAGGCAGGCATTCTAACCAGCTGAACTACTGCTCCGTTTTTTGGTGATGCAAAAGTATGTAAGCGAACATTTAAAAACAACACCTTTCACGATATTTTTTTATTTTTTTTATGGCTGGCTCTTAAAATCCAGTTTTTTAACCTTCTTTCTAATGCCTTTCATAAAGTCATCTCCCGGGTCAGATTTTTTGGTTCTATAGTTATCATCAACCTCTTTCCAGAGCGCAGAGCCAGCAAAATCGGTGTATTCCGAGTGACCAATTAAGTATTCAATATCATACTTTTTCTTCAAATATTTGATCAATTTCACATTAGATTTTAATTGTTTTTTTGTGAGAGGAACTTCTTCCGTTCCGCCAACATTTTCAATTCCAATAGCACAATAGTTCAATCCGATTACGTGTCGGGCAAAAGCAGTTTCTGGTAAAAGTCTGTAAATAGTTCCATCTTGATCGATCACAAACTGAGAAGAAACATTTAGAGAACTCGCCCCTTTTATCGCTTCTCGTGCTCCGGGTAATTCCGGATCCATAAATGCGCGCATCGTACCTTCTAAAGTTGGAATAACTGTGTAATGCACCACAACCATTTTTGGATTTATATAAGGTGAGTCCAAGTCTAAGCTATGCCTCTGTTGTAAATATTCAAGAGATAATTCCTTTCTTTTATCATTCCATGTAATGGGTTTGTCTACAATTTTGATTTGGGCAGAAAGGTTGAAAGAGCTAATAAAAAATAGAATGTAAATAGAAAAGAGGATTTTCATAAAATGAGTGATTTTGATTGTTAGATTAATTTTGTTTTTGGGTGAAAAAAAATTTGAGCAGATTTATCTACTTTACTTCAAGCTTGAAATAATTTCTGGCAAATAGAAAACAGCTTTAGGCTTAAATTTGAATAAAGCACATTCTGCTATTAAATTAGCATTCTAAACTATCAAGAAGAAATGCAACTGAAAATAAAGAAACAAACTTTACAATTAAAACAAACTTTCACAATTTCCAGAGGAAGTCGCACAAGTGTGGATAATGCCATTGTTTTGCTTTCTTTTGATGGTTTTACAGGTTTAGGTGAGGCGACAGCTAATCCGTATTACAACATTACCACCGATCTTATAGAGAGCGATTTACTGGCTCTAGAAAGTTTTCTTGCTGATTATCAGTTTACTTATCCGGAAAAATTGTGGCAAGATGTTTTTCCATTGCTCAAGTCGAATCCGTTTGCGCTTTGTGCATTAGATGAGGCTGCTCATGATCTTTACGGAAAAATAAATAATCAACCCTTGTATCAGCTTTGGAATTTAGATAGTTCTAAGGCTCCTCTAAGCAATTACACCCTTGGTATTGATCCAATCCCTGAAATGATTAATAAAATCAAGGAGATGCCTTGGCCTGTGTATAAAATTAAATTGGGTACAGCTCACGATCTTGAAATTGTAAAAGCACTTAGAAAAGAAACTGATGCTTTATTGAGAGTTGATGCTAATGGTGGATGGACAGCCGAGCAATGCATTTCTTTTTCTAAAGAATTTAAAAATCTGGGAGTAGAATTTATTGAACAACCACTAGCAGCAGAAGAGCACGAGGCAATGAAAGAAGCTTTTAAATATTCTGAGCTGCCACTTGTTGCAGATGAAAGCTGTATTGTTGAAAGTGATGTTGCGAAATGCAAAGGTTTGTTTCATGGAGTGAATATTAAGCTGATGAAATGTGGTGGAATAACACCTGCTAGAAGGATGGTACAAGAAGCTAGAAGTTTAGGAATGAAAGTGATGGTTGGATGCATGACAGAATCAAGCGTGGGGATTTCCTCAATCGCTCATATAGCACCAGAATTGGATTATGTTGATATGGATGGAGCACTTTTGATAAAGAATGATCCTGCTTCTGGAATTGCTTTAGATTATGGCAAAATTGTTTATAATGGTCTGCCGGGCACTGGCGCAGTATTAACTACCGATCCTATAATTAATTAATCAACAGAAATATAACTACCCCAACTATGCGATATCTCTATTTTTTTACGCTTGCACTTTTTGTTTTTTCATGTACGCCCTACGATACTATTATCACTAATGGAAAAGTGTATGATGGCACTGGGGGAGAAATGCAAACTGTAGATATTGGGATAAAAAACGATCGTATAAAAACTGTAGGAGTAATTGAGAATAAAAAAGCGGAAAATATAATAGATGCTCAAGGAAAAGTAGTGAGTCCGGGATTTATAAATAATTTAAGTTGGGCTGCTTATCCGCTAGAGCTTGATGGTCGCTCTTTGAGTGATATCAAACAAGGAGTTACACTAGAAATTTTTGGAGAAGGAAGCTCACCTGGTCCTTATAATCCAGAAAAAGTAAAGAATACTCGCCT
Organism: Thalassovita sp.; assembly: GCA_002729595.1. Lineage (GTDB taxonomy): Bacteria > Bacteroidota > Bacteroidia > Cytophagales > Flammeovirgaceae > Chondrinema. Next base: position 2,401 of record PBYL01000186.1, read on the forward strand.
AAGCTTAGGGCAAAATATGGATTATCTGGTTGAAAAAGGTATTTCAACAAACATTGCCTCATTTATTGGAGCAACCACTTTACGCCTCCACCAAATTGGAAGCGACGATAGAGCTCCCACACCAGAGGAGCTGAGCAAAATGCAAGCATTAGTTAGAGAAGGGATGGAAGAAGGAGCTTTGGGTATTGGTAGTTCTTTAATCTATCCACCTGCTTTTTTTGCATCTACAGAAGAGCTCATTGCTTTGTGTAAAATAGCTAGTGAATATAATGTTACTTACATTTCTCATATGAGAAGTGAGGGCGATAAATTAAAAGATGCAGTAGAAGAGTTGATCACCATTGCTAAAGAAGCAAACATAGATGCTGAAATTTATCATTTAAAGGCGGCTGGAGAAAGAAACTGGGATAAACTGGATGAGGTGCTAGAAATGATAGAGAAAGCGCAAGAATCAGGTTTAAATATTACTGCCAATATGTACAACTACACCGGGGCTTCAACTGGATTAGATGCATGTTTGCCACCTTGGACACAAGATGGTGGTAAAGAAAAATGGATGGCAAGGTTAACTGATCCTGAAACCAAAAAGAAGATTATCGCAGAAATGCAGCAATCGGAAAATGAATGGGAGAATTTTCTCCAACTAGCTGGCGATCCTAAAAATATTTTGTTGCTAGGTTTCGACAAAGATTCTCTGAGTTATTTGAATGGTAAAAATCTCGGCGAGGTAGCTAAAGCCAGAGGTCTTTCACCAGCAGAAACTGTGATCGATTTAATTGTAGCAAATGATGGAGATATCAGTACGGCTTATTTCTTAATGTCTGAAGAAAATGTAAAGAAGCAGTTAAAGTTACCGTATATCACTTTCTGTTCAGATGCACGCTCTATAGCTTCGGAAGGAGATAACCTCAAATACATGACTCATCCTCGTACTTATGGCAATTTTGCTCGCTTACTCGGTAAATATGTTAGAGAAGAGAAAGTATTGAGTATGGAAGAAGCTATCTACAAACTTTCGGGTCTTTCAGCAGAAAAACTAAAAATCGCAGAGAGGGGCAAACTACTCGAAGGGTATTTTGCTGATGTGGTTATCTTCGATCCAGAAAAAATAATAGATAAAGCAACTTTTACAGAGCCGCACCAATATGCAGAAGGTGTAGAATATGTTTTTGTTAACGGTACACTTGTCTTAGAAAACGGAAAACATACTGGTGCAACTCCTGGTAAATTTGTAAAAGGGCCGGGTTTTAAAAAGTAAATTAGGCTTTTAGTAGCGCTAAAGATTCTGCTACACAAACAGCTTTATCTTGACCTTCGATCTCAAAAGTTAGTTTGAGCGTCATTTTAGCGGTATATTCTTTTCTTAAAAGTTCGGTAAGCTTTACTCTAAGTCTCAAATTACTATTCACAGGTACATGAGAAGTAAATCTCACTTTGTTTAAGCCATAGTTAATTCCCATGCTCACATTTTCCACTTTAAATATCTGCTCCATAAAGTGTGGTGCCATAGAAAGTGTTAAATACCCATGCGCAATAGTAGTTTTAAAAGGCGATTCTAATTTACACCTCTCCGCATCGGTATGTATCCACTGGAAATCACCTGTCGCTTCTGCGAATTTGTTAATTTGCTCTTGAGTAACTTTATGCCACGGAGACATGCCAATTTCTTTACCCAGGTAATTCTCTATATCATCCAAGCCATTAATGATGACCATACTAAGAAATTATATTTTGATGAATGTTTTGAAATAGGATAGTAAAAATAGTTAGTTCTTATCAAAAGGGATGAAAATAAATTTTCCCGGTGCAGCATCCAGATTGAATTTTGATATCAGAACAGAGTCTTTTTTCTCTTCATAATACTTAGATGCAATATCAGTTAAGGATTCTTCCTCTTCCCAAAAGTGTACACCTTTCATTGGAATAATAAACCATCTTTCGCCAAGTACATCGTTGCTTTTTACTGCATTAGCATTATTTACATTAAACATCAAAGATATCTCCATTGGAGAATATCTTTTCTCAACATCTCTGTACAAACCATATAGCCTAAAGTTATCGCTATCAAACGGATCGAAACGTGTTTCTTTCAGTGTTTGAGTCCTCAGCTCTTCATTCGCTATATATTGCTCAAGCTGGTTTTGATATTCACTGGTAAGTTTTTTCAAACTGTCAGCCAGATGGGCATTTTCAACAGACGATGATTGCCATTTATTTTGGTTAGTAATATAAAGGTAAGCAGTAAAAGCCACAAAAATCGTAAATGCTACAATATTAATAATTGTGGGAATTGCTGATGTCTTTTGATCCATTCTAAAACTTAAAAAAATTTACCAGTTAGTATTTAATATTGAATTTTGCCTCAAATTTAGAATTTCTTTTTAATACTAAGGCTAATCCTAATTATATTTATAGTAAGCCCTACAAATACTACAGTTGTTATTTAGTTTTTACAAGTTTTAATAATTCTATACAAATTTTTAAAGCATTGTAATTTATTCTATTTTGGGTACTCTGATTAGCACAAACAATCTCCAGTCTTCTTGAGAATGTAGCCATTTAAACTGAAACTCTATGAAAATTTCTTTACCCCAGTTGTGTAGAGCTATTGTATTTTTGTTTCTTACCCAATACTCAATTTCTGCACAAGCAACACATATTGTAGGTGGTGAGTTAGAATTACAACATGTAGGGAATGACCTATACCAACTCGGATTAATACTCTATTTCGATAATATTTCTGGCTTAGAAGGAGCTCGAGACCCAAGTGCCACCATTTACATTTACAGTAAATCTACTAATGATCTTATTCGACAGTATACAATGCCAAGAATATCTGTTTCTCGAGTCGAATACACCTCGCCAGAATGTGCTGTTGGTTATTTAAGTACAGATAAGCTGTACTATAGCACTCAAGTAAGACTTTCTGCAAGCATTTTTAATGATCCCAAAGGTTATTATGCCGTTTATGAACGCTGTTGTAGAAATGGCTCTGTTCAAAATATAGTTGACCCCGGTGGTGCTGGTCAAGCATTTTATATGGAGTTTCCTGCTGTAGTAAAAGATGGAGAACCATTTGTAAACTCCACGCCTAAGTTATTTCCTCCTTTAAGCGATTATGCTTGTATAAATCAACCATTTCAGTTTGATTTTTCAGGAACAGATGCTGATGGTGACTCACTAGTTTATTCATTGGTTACACCGCTAAATGGCCATAGTTCTAGAGATGAACCAGTGCCGAACTTCCCACAATCTGGACCTTATGAGACTGTAACATTTCTATCTAATTACGATAGTACCAAGATGATTCCCGGAAATCCGGCTTTAAGAATTGGTAAGCATACCGGCTTTTTGGAAGTTACACCAAGTGAAACAGGACTTTTTGTTTTTTCAGTAAAATGTGAAGAGTACCGAGATGGAGTAAAGATTGGGGAAGTTTTAAGAGATTTCCAGATGATGGTGTTAGATTGTAAAGAAGCAAATGCACCAACTGTTTTCGCGGAAACTACAAGTGGAGAAATTCTAATCACTACAGATACACTAGTTTTTGAGCCGGGTAGATTAGATAACTGCATTAATTTTTATGTAACCGATCCAGACGATTTAACAACACTCACTACTATTATCAATCCGATTGGGTTTGATGATAATGATTTTATTATCACCAGTGATCAAACAGGCATAACAAATGGTGGAGATACAATTATGTATTCAATCTGTTTAGATGAATGCCCGATTATTAAAAATCAACCTTATGAGATTCAGATAATTACAGCAGATAATTCTTGTAGTTTGCCTCTTAGAGATACAATGAGTGTATATGTGCTTGTACCAGAACCTAATACACCACCAGATATTTTTAGTGATGATATAGTGTTTAATGAGGCCACAGGTTGCTACAGTGCAGAAGTAAATACAGACGAAGAAATTAGTTTTGAGGTAATTGGTACAGACCCCGACGGCGATCCAGTTAAGTTAAGTTTAATTGGCAATGGCTTTAATCCAGATGAAGAAGGGATGTATTTCTCAGCAGATTCTGCGCTTGCTAAAGTCACCTCCACTTTCAGTTGGATGCCTAGCTGTAGTAATTTACCTGTTGATGCAGAAGAAGCTGTTTTTAACCTTCAATTTGTAGTTGGTGATATAGGTGTTTGTGGTACCAAAGCCACCGATACCATTTGTGTAGATTTAAAAGTAATTAGTAATCCACCTCCAAATAATGCACCTGAACTAAGTGCCGATAAAGACTTACGAATGGTGGAAGAAGGTGTTTTTTATGACACTGTGAGAGTAGGAGAAGAGTACATACTTAATCTTGAAAGTTACGATATTGATTCAGATAGTATCAGGTTAGTGGGAGAAGTAGAAGGCTACGATTTTTCTGATCTGAATATTTTCTTCGGAAACATTAGCGGTTTTGGTTTGGTTAGATCGCGCTTTTATTGGAGACCGACTTGCCATAATATTGCAGATGTTGAAAATGGGTCTACCTCAGAAGTATTTGAGTTTGATTTTGTAACCAGAGATTACAAAGACTGTAATAATTCGGAAGGTGATAGTATTAAACTCTTTCTGGTTTTAATTTATGAGGTGACTGAGGAAGATGCACCAGCGATAAATGTGGCAGGTGCACAATACAATGAGGCAGAAAAAACATTTGATGTTACGATAGAGTCTGGAAAATTGCTGGAACTTGATATAGAAGGGCAAGATGAAACTAAGGATTTACTTACTCTAAGATTGAATGCCTTAAACTTCGATTCAGAAGCTGTAAATATGCTATTTTCAAATACATCTGGAGTTTCACCAGTTACAACAACTTTAATTTGGGAGCCTCTCTGCGATTATTTTAATGATTCTATTGATAATACCTATCTTGTTGAGATGGTGGTGAGTAATGTATCAGATTGCGGTATTGCTGCTGCTGACACCATCAACCTAAGAATCACCCTTACTGATGTTCAGAGAGAAGCAGTCGAGGATTTTCCTAATGCATTTTCTCCAGATGGTAATAATGTTAATGATGAATTTGAAATTCTAGTTCTCCCGCCAGATTTGTGTAATGATATGTTCGAGTACATAGAAATTACTAACCGCTGGGGCGATGTAGTTTTTTATGATGAAAACCGAGACTTTAAATGGGATGGTGGCGATAGTCCAGAAGGTGTGTATTATTACCGAATTAAGTATACCAAGACACAGTATAAGGGACTCATTAATTTATTTAAAATAACAGAGTAGCATTTATCAATCTCTGATGTTGGTTTCATTTGAAATCATATTCAACAATTCAATTATTTCATTTGTTAGAATTATAGACAATAAACACTATAAACATAAAATGAAATAACCATGAAAAATAGAGATTTTGATAGCTTAACTGAGGCAATAAATTTATTAGTGAAAGAAGGTTTTACTGAAGATTTTCAGACAAATGATGACTATATTGAGGGCATAAAATCTGATCATAAGTATAAGCCAGAAGATTTAAAAATTACTGAGCAATACAGATTCGAGGGAATGACTGATCCTGATGATTCGTCAGAACTATTAGCTATAGAGGCAAATGATGGGATAAAAGGAACAATGGTTATGGCTTATGGTGCCAAACATTCTCAGAATACAGATTTAATAAAACAGATAAAGTTTGAGAATTAATTTAAAATATAACTAACCAGACCAAGGTGGATCCAGTTTTTAAAAAGCTTAATTTCAAAAATCAAGATCAGGTGTTGGTGTTAAATGCACCCGATAGCTTTTTGCCTAATCTTGAAAATATGCAAGATTTAACTACTGTGTTTAAATCTGCAGATGAGCTTAATAGCATTAGTTTTTTGTTAGTTTTTGTTACAGAAAAAGATGTGATGGAAAATATAGTAAGAACAAATGCTGAAAAATTTGAAGGAGACACATTGGTCTGGATTGCTTATCCTAAGAAAAGTTCTAAAAAATATACCTGCAATTTTAATCGCGATACAGGTTGGGAGGTGTTTGGAGCGCACGATATGGAGCCTGTTAGGCAAGTTGCCATTGACGAAGATTGGAGTGCTTTGAGGTTTAGAAAAGTAGACTACATTAAAAAAATGACCAGAAGCGAATCTTTTGCTTTGTCTGAAAAAGCTAAATCGCGACTTTCTAATAAGTAAATTTCCTTTATGAATAAATCCCTTTCAGAGATAAGAAACGACTTTGAGCAGTTTATTGAGTTTGGGAGTGCTTTTGATAAACCAACCAGAGAGTATCTGGTTTTTTATCTTTATTACAACATTACAGGCGAGGAGTTTAATGAAGATAAACCTCAGGGTGATTATTTTAATTACTTACATTCCAGTCTAGATCGTATCTTCCAAAATCAGAACCTGAAAAAAGCTACAAAGAATAATCAGGTGCTCACCAACGAAATTATTACTGATATTTTAAAGTGGGTTAAAAGAACTGATAAAAAGGTGAGGGAGAATAATCCCTATTTTCACGAATTACATTCTTTTGAAAGTTGGACACATAAACCGACTTTTTTATGGAAAGATGCTTGGTATAATGCGGTAAATCAGCTTAAAGATATTTACGAACGAGCTGAATTAGATATCGCTTTTTATATCGAGAAATTTAAAGGTTTAATGCCAACAGCACCTTCCAATAGTTCTGAACAAAAACTCGCAGATCAACAAGCTCAAAAATCTGAATTAGATATTATCATAGATGATTTACTTGCTCAATGGGATGCTTTACTTACTGCTAAAATTTTAAAATGGCAATTAAAAGAGTTGGTAAAAGAGTTTGAAAGTTTCAATACACTCATCGATAAAAAGCTGTCAGAATACATCAAGTTAATGGAAATTGTAAATCCATTTGCAGAGGAAGCTGGCAATTATTGGGATATGTCGAGAGGTTTATGGGCAGATACAGGATTTTCAGTTTTAGAAAAATACAGAGAGCTTTTAGAAGAAGAGAAAGGTATAAAAGAGCTTGCCAACTTACTTGGACAAATGCGAGAAGCAGAGATAGAGTTGGAAGAAGAAATTTACGAAGATGTAATCGTAAAGAAAGAATGGATAAAAGATGAAACTTTAAAAGAAGAAGTAGGAGGGATAAAAAGTAGTAACGATCTCAACACCATGTTGCCTTCTGAAGCTGCTTATTTAGCTGATGATGATACTTCACTGGCTTTTTACCAGAAGTTTGCAGATCACAGTTTGCTCTCATTTTATTATGAAGGCAAAAAGATGATTACCAGTGACAGGTTCAACTATTATTCTGTACAAAAACAAAAAAAGAAGGAAAAAGGCCCATTCATTTTATGTATAGATACGAGTGGTTCTATGTATGGAACTCCTTCTCAAATCGCCAAAGTTTTAGCTTTTGCGATTATGAAAATGGCGGCCAAAGAGCAGCGAAAATGCTATCTAATCAATTTTTCTATAGGTATTAAAACCATCAATCTGACAGATATAGCCAATTCGATAGATAAGATCGTGGAGTTTCTAAGGATGTCTTTTGATGGAGGAACTGATGTTGGCCCAGCACTCTCTGAAACATTGGATGTATTACAAACCAACGATTACAAAGAAGCTGATGTGTTAATGGTTTCTGATTTTGTGATGTTTAAAATTAGAGAAGATTTGGTCGAGAAAATCAAAAGAGAGCAATACAAAGGTACACAGTTTCATAGCCTCACATTATCTGATAAAGCAAACTTGGAAGTATTAGAAGCTTTTGATAATTCTTGGGCATATGATCCAGAAAGAAAAGATATTATCAGGCTTTTAGCCGATGATCTGCAAAAGATGGCTATGAGCTGAAATTTTTAGCATGATAAAATACAAAAAGCCAGTAATAAATTTTACTACTGGCTTTTTGCATCAGAGATTTTCAATCAGGTTTATTTATTTGCCAATCGTAATCTGAGTAATCCTCAACATTGGCTGCATTATCCACCTCAACAATTTCGGCTTGTTCAAACTGAGGGAACCAATCGTCTAGCTTTTCTTTGGCTTTCTTTTGTATTTCAGGAGTAATGGCTTCTTTAATTTGCGTAATTGCCAATATGAGAGCTCCTAAATCATCAGTAAAACCAATTAAAGGAATAAAATCTGGTAAAAAATCGAAGGGAAGAATAAAATAGCCCAAAGCACCTACAATGGTTGCTTTTGCTTGTAGCGAAACATCATCAGATTTAAATGCATAATAAAGCAAAAGTGATGAGTAAACTACTTTTAAGCCGGCCTTTTCTCCTAGTTTTCTAATTTTTTTCCATAATACAGTTTCAGAAAAATGCTTTTGATACTGCTTTAAGTCTTTTAAGTTAATTTCTTCTATTTCCATAAAAAATCAATTTTCAGCCAAGTATTGGTGCACATATTTTATCGACATTGCACCTTCGCCCACAGCAGAAGCAATCCTGTTCATAGCTCCTGATCTTACATCTCCCGCAGCGAAAATACCCGGTATACTGGTTTCTAACATATAAGGCTCTCTATTGAGTTTCCATTTTCTCTTAAAATCAGGCTTTGAGAGTAAATCTCTGCCTGTTTCCAGAAACCCTTTTTTATTTCTTTCAATATCTGTATTAATCCATTCGGTGAATGGTTTAGCGCCAATAAAAACAAAAAGTGCCATCGCATCTCTCTCTTCAGCCTTATTAGTTTCGATATTTTCAAGAACTATTTTTGACAATCTAAGATCACCTTTAACTTCTTTTACTCTAGATTTCGTAATAAGTTTAATATTTGGTGTTTTTTCTATCTGATCGATCAAATATTTTGACATACTGTAAGAAAGAGAATCTTTTCGGATGACAATATATACATTAGCGGCAAATTTTGAAAGGTACATCGCTGCTTGCCCAGCAGAATTGCCTCCACCAACGATATAAATTTCTTGCTGTTTGCAAGCATGTGCTTCGGTAGTTGCTGCTCCGTAATATACACCAGCCCCAGTAAAATTATCAATGCCAATAGCATCTAGTTTGCGGTAATCTACTCCAGTGGTAATAATAATACTTCTAGTTTTAATTACAGAATCATTATCTAGCTTGAGTATTTTAAACTGATGCGTAAGTGTAATTTCTTTAACTTGGTGAGGAGATAAAAACTCAATGCCAAATCTGGTAGCTTGGGTAATTGCTCTTTTTGCTAAGTCTGCTCCAGAAAGTCCAGTTGGGAAACCCAGATAGTTTTCGATTCTGGAACTGGTACCAGCTTGTCCACCGGGAGCTCTCTTTTCTACCAATAAAGTTTTTAATCCTTCAGAACCACCATAAACAGCCGCTGCTAGTCCTGCAGGCCCAGCGCCGATAATTGTTACATCGTACATATCTGAATTAGGCAAGTGTTGCATGCCTAACTTCTCCGCTATTTCGATGTTGGTAGGGTCTTTTAATATGCTTTGGTCTTCAAAAAATAACACCGGCATATCAGATTCATCAATCTGATATAACCTTAAAATTTCTTTCCCTTTTGGATTACTATCGAAATCGATCCATTGGTAAGGAATCAGGTTTCCTGCTAGATAATCTTTAATTTTATGTGATTTAGGAGAGTATTGACATCCAACTATTTTTATTCCTTCAAAATCTGGGATAAAGCCCGTTTGCCAAGTGTCTAGTAAATCGTCTATGATTGGGAACAGTTTCTCTTCTGGCGGATCCCAAGGTTTCATTAAATAATAATCCAGACTTACTTCATTTATCGCTCTTACAGCCGCATCAATATCAGAATAAGCTGTAAGCAATACTTTTTTAGCTTCAGGAAAATGTATCGAAGCTTTTTGTAAATAATCTACCCCGAGCATTTCTGGCATTCTTTGGTCTGATAGAAAAAGTGCCAGATTTTCATTCTTCTTTTTTAACTCTGTAAGTAAGTCGAGGGCTTCCTGCGCAGAAGTTGTACTTAACACCTTATAAGATTTTCTGTATTTAGATTTTAAATCTTTTGTTACAGACCGCAAAACTTGCGGATCGTCATCCACGACCAAGATTACAGGAAGTTTCATATATGTACAGTGGGTAAAGTAGATGTTTCTATTTCGAATTTTAAATATAAATATCTCTTCACTTATTCAAACAGTACTGGCTGTTTTTCATCATGTCTGCTATTAATTATACATCGAAATTGATAATTTGTTAATCTTTGGTAGCTAAAGTGGAATAAGTATAAATACTACTTTTGGATATGCTTTTAGCTTAATAAGTCTAACTTTGTGGCAAGTAGAAATCAGCATGAAATTTAATCTTAAACCGTCTAACTAATTGATTCAACTACTTCTCACATCAATTGCTGTAGCCTTACGTGTAATTTCCAATCCTCTGGGAAATGTGTTTCAGAAACAGCTTACTGCTAAAGATCATCATCCATTACTTGTAAATTTTGTTACCTATTTTTTGCTGGCGCTGTTTTGTATTTTCTTAGCTGTAAATGTAAACTGGACAGAATTGCCACAAGATTTTTGGTTCTATTCCATATTGGGAGGAATTACAGGTGCATTAGGTAATGGCTTTTTAGTAAAAGCTTTATTAAAAGGTGATTTGTCAGTTTTAGGCCCCATCAACTCTTATAAATCTGTAATCGGAATTGTAGTTGGTATTTTCTTATTGGGCGAAATTCCGAATATCTGGGGTGTTTTGGGAATGGCTTTAATTATTTATGGGAGCTATTATGTTTTAGGCACTACTGATGAAAAGTTTTCATGGGCGCTGTTAAAAAAGCCTGAAATTAAATATAGAGTTTGGGCGATGATATTAAGTGCCACTGAAGCTGTTTTTATCAAGAAAATTATTCTGGTTTCGTCTACTCAAATTGCATTTATCAGTTGGTGTTGGCTAGGAGCTGTCTTTTCTTTTTTAATTCTTTTTGCTTTTAGAGTGGAGGTAAAGCATGAGTTCAGAAAGATTATTCCCAAAGACTTTCAGAAGTATGTATTACTGGTAATTTGTATTGGAACTATGCAGTTTACCACCAATTATGTTTTCGATAAAATGCCAGTTGGTTACGCGCTTTCACTTTTTCAGCTTTCTATTATTGTGAGTGTAGTTTTAGGCTATAGAATTTTTAAGGAGCAAAATATAAAAAAGAAGCTTATAGGCTCAGTAATAATGATTGTTGGTTCGATCATTATCATCATGTTTAAATAAAAAAGCTGATATCTATTTAGACATCAGCTTCATTATACCATCATTCAAATATTAAATCAAACTTTAATTTCTTCTTCTTGAAATATATCGATTTGATTTTTAAGAATGTCTTGCATGGTTTCTCTATTTCTAATTAATTGAGGAGTACCATTTACAATTAACGCTTCTGCTGGTCTTGGGCGGCTATTGTAATTAGAACTCATGCTAAAGCCATAAGCACCTGCATTTTTAATAGCTAAAATGTCACCTTCTCTAACTTCATTTAAAGGTCTATCCCAAGCAAAAGTGTCTGTTTCGCAGATGTAACCTACCACATTGTAGTTTTGGATTTTTCCTGCTGGATTAGAAACGTTTACAATCTCATGGTAAGAATCGTACATCATCGGGCGAATAAGGTGATTTAAACCAGAATCAACACCAACAAAAGTAGAGTATGGAGTTTGTTTAACTACATTCGCTCTTACTAGCAATACTCCAGATTCACTCACTAAAAACTTACCCGGCTCAAACCACATTTCTAACTCTTTGCCATAAGAATCGCAGAAAGCGCTAAACTCAGCCACTAAACTTTCTCCTAGTTTCTTTAAGTCTGTTACTTTATCGCCTTCTTTATAAGCTACTTTAAAGCCGCTACCAAAGTCTATAAAATCAAGATCAGCAAAGTTCTGTGCAAGTTTAAAAAGTACCTTAGCACCTTCTATATAAGGTTCTACTTCATAAATCTCAGAACCAGTGTGCATATGTAATCCATTGATTACGATATCGTATTTTTTTGTAATCTCAAGTATTTGATCAATCTGAAGTAAAGAGATTCCAAATTTAGAATCTTTGTGTCCAGTTTGAATTTTATGGTTACCACCAGCTTTTATATGCGGATTAATTCTCAAACAGCAAGGAACAGTGTTGCCATATTTTTCTCCGAATTTTTCAAGTGTAGAAAGGTTATCTACATTGATTTGATAGCCTTTAAGCACGCCTTCTTCTAATTCCTCGAATTTTACACCACTTGGCGTGTACATAATCTGAGAAGGCTTATATCCTGCAAAAAAACCAGTTTCAGCTTCGTAAAGAGAAACTGCATCTAGTTCTACACCATGAGCTTTCATCAGTTTAAGTATGCTGATGTTGCTCAAAGACTTCATCGCAAACTTAACTTTAAGCTTAGGCCAGTTAAAAGCCTGTTTAAAAGTTTTAATTTGCTCAACAATTTTGTCTGAGTCGTACAAGTAAAGAGGGGTTCCAAATTGATTACATACTGATGTTACAGTATTTTCTCCGGCAAAATAGATATTGTCTTCTAACCTCATGGTATTCTATAAATAGTAATTAATTGAATTTGCAAAAATAGTATTTGAAAAGGGCAATTCAAGCGAATATGAATGACAGTATTAATATTTTTTGAAAAGTTCATAGAAATAATCGATCAGGGAAGTTTTTTGCCAAAATACTTGTCTACATTTTTGAGTAAATTGTCATAATACAAAGCAACCCTTTGGGAGCTTTCTTCATCCTAGTACTGCACCAACTATTTAACATCATGTTTTTGAAATTTACCTCTGACAGATTTCTCATTTTTATTTTACTGCTTCTAAGCTCTTGTGCAAGTATGCCCAACTATATGCTTACAACTGATAAACCTGTAAGTATCAATAGTTACAATGAAAAGATTAACCATAATTTGCATGTAGATCTCCAATACGTTGGCAATTCTTGGAATTATCTGATTTTTAATCTGGAAATAGAAAATCAAGGCCACGAGCTTTTTGTCTTTAACGATGATTATGGCGTGCCAGAATCTATTTACATCGATCAGGGAATTATGCTTTATGATGGTTTTCCACAGAGTTTCGATAGAGCCATTCCTACAGAAGAGCTATTAAGTAGAATAGATTATGAGCTAGTGAGAGTAAGAAGAAGGCAAACGGGCAGACAAATAGGTTTAGGTGTGGTAATGGCGGCAGCACTCATAGCAACAGAACTCTCAGAAGATGATGAAGATAGGAGAGATGCAGACAAGCAATTAAAAAAAGAGTTGCAGCAAAATTCGATTATGACTGGAGCCAGTATTATCAATTCTATTGATGAAAGTGCAGTAATCACCAAAGTGAATCAATTAGAATTTGAGCGTGAGAATGTTTTAAGAAATGCATTTAATCATCAAGCGATTGCTTCTCACGAAACTGTTTCTGGTAATATTTATATTCCTTTAGTAGAGGGTAGAAGAAACATAAAGGTGTATATACCAATAGGTAATTCTGTTTATGAATTTAGCTTTTCGCAAAGAAGAAATTAAAAGTTGCTTGCAGTAGATTTTATATTCAAGCAACTTTTAAAAATATGTAATAATCTGGGAGCTTTAATTTTTAGCTTCCAGATGTTTTTCTATCATAGCTTTATAATCTGCCATAGTAGGGAGCTTTAAGTCTTCTATCTTAGCCATATCGTCCCACTCGCGCATTTTAAGATTGAGTTTAAAATGAGGTAATAGTTCGAAAGCCTTCGCTTCATCATCATTCATTACTCCTCCTTGATATTCTAAAGTTTTCTTACTGGCTTCAGAAAGCTGGGTGTAATAATCTGGATATTTATAGGTAAGATATCTTTTTGCTTCCACATGGCCTTCTACTAAAAGTGCCACAATCTCTGCAAAACCTTTTTCTCTCAGGTAATCGGCACCCACTTTTTCGTGGCTCATGATACCATAAACACCCATTTTCTTTTCTTCAGAATCTTCAGAAAAAAGATGTCCTATATCGTGAAGTAATGCTGCAATAATCACTTCGTCTTCAAAGCCTTCTCTTTCGGCTAAAATTGCCGATTGAAGTGCATGCTCTTCTTGTGTTATATCTTCTCCGTATTGCTCTCTTCCGTACTTCTCGAAGAGTTGCAGAATTTCTTGAGTAATTGTTTTAGAATAGTCCATTTTAAAGAAATAAGATCGTTTTCAATATAAATTTATATTAAACTGATCAATATATTTCTCTAATTAAGAATTACTTCACATAAGATTTACTCAGGCATAAAAAAAGCCGGACAAAGCCGGCTTAAAATCTGATAAACTCGATTTTATTTTTCTAA
>PBYL01000187.1 GCA_002729595.1 Thalassovita sp.
CAGAGTCGAACATTAAAATGCCTTTTTGTTTCAATGTATCCAAAGCTTCACCGGTACTTAAAAACTCTAAAAAGCGGTGTGCTCGCTCATTATCACCAAATTTTTCATCCATTAGTCTCTCCCACTTCTCTTTTGGTTCTTTTTGAACCATATGATGAATGAAATCAAAATACCACCTACGTCCATCTTTCATAAAATACTCAGTCAATCCCCAATAACCTTCAGGAGTATCTATCCCCCACCCTTCCATATAGGGCTTTATTTCTTTGGCATTTAAAAATGTGAGTCTATTGGTATCTGCGCCCCACCATTCTGAAATTGGGGTGTATAGGGCAATGGCAAAGAGTTGTTCCTCATTCAGGCTACTGTTGGAGGACTTTTTAAATTTTACCTGGCTTAGATCTGGTGCATCATATTCCACTTTTCCTATTTTAAAATAGCGATAAGCATATGAGACAATCGCCAAGATCAGTATTACATAGCTATACCAAGGTAGGTTTTCAAACATCTGCATAATTTGTCAATTTAATAATTGGTTAATGTCTATTTCTTTCTGTTCATCTTTGGGTATTTCCAGCAATACGGCAGCTCTGTCTTTCCGTAATTGTGCCACCAGGTTTACCGGGAACATTTGAATTTTGGTATTGTAAACTGTGACTGCTGCATTGTAGGCCCTTCGCGCTGCTGAAATATGATCTTCGATATCGGTAAGCTTGTACTGAAGGTCTAGGAACTGTGTATCTGCTTTTAGATTCGGGTAATTTTCCACGTTTAGGTGAAGACCACCCATGATCTTTGACAGTTCATTAGATGCCTGAATCTTTTCCTTCGGTTCTATAGCCATACTTATTTGATTGCGAAGCTGAGTTACTTTTACCAATACTTCCTTTTCGTGAGCCATGTATTTATTGAGCATGGCTACAAGGTTCGGAATTAGATCAAATCGTTTTTTTAGATAGATTTCAATACTGCCAAAGGCTTGCGCTACTTGGTTCTTTCTTGTAATTATTTGGTTATTGACGATGATGCCAATTATACCGATAAGTGCCACAGCAGAAATAATAATCATAATGATTTTCATACTCAAGTTTTATTCGTTTTATAATCTTTTCCATTGAATTTCAACACCATGGTTTCAGTTGAAGCCGTTTCTTTGGAAATACATTCTCCATTCCCATCTTCTTTGTTTATGGTTTTGGTGTTCTTACTTTTCACAAAATTTCCGACCAGCTACTGGTCTGTTCTTCAGGTAAAATGAGTACGTTTTCATTCTCATATGACTTTGCAGTTGACATTCCGCAATAGCGCACCCGAATACCAAAAGCTCTTTTTCCTTCTGATAGATTGTATGGAGTCGTATCATTATTTATTTCTATGAATACCATAGCATCGGAGACCCATTTGGCACTTTCAAAGAAACTATGCTTAATATTATCTATTTTTACTTCTTTCGGCTCTTGTTTGCAGGATATCAATAAGATCACTACGACTGCATGTACTAGTTTCATCTATTCAAATTGTTTTGCTTTTAAATAAGATCAATGGTTTTTTCTAGCACATAATGTACAGTAGCAACAAAGGCCAGTATAATCAATAAGGCCAGCATCTGTACAGCCATTTTATACTTTCTAAAAATCTGTTTCTTATTTATCAGGAAGACATCAAACACTATAAAGAGGATTGCCAATGATCAGTCCAATGTGAATGAGCCCAAATAAGTATATTTTACCCAAGAAAAAATCCCAAAGGTTGTTTGCTTCTGGCAATGGCCCCAAAACAAGATACATATAGCCTATGCCCAGAAGTAGGGCGATCATTGTCCAAGAAGAATATTCCAAAACTATCTTGGCCCACTTTCGCTGAGATTTGATTTCTCCTTTATTCATTTTTCTGCCGAATCGTTGGTTTGAGTCGCAACTAAATCTGTCAGGATTTCCTTTTTTTGTACTTCGCCTTTATCATAAAAAACCAGTTCACCACAATACTTTTCAGAGGCATTTTCACAATTATTCATTTGAAACTTCGCCAACTTAAAATCCAAATACATGGACAATTCCTCTACAACAAAACCGCTAGGGTCTTCCTCATTTTCTATAAAATAGGCTGTTCCTGCATCTGCAAATAAGTTGATGTTCCAACTCTTGCTATATCTATAAAATCGCAATGAGTATTCGGATGACGCTTCCTCTCCAATGGAATCTTTAAGATTCCCTAATTCTTGATTCACCTGCTCCATAACAAATTCCTTAATGGAGATATCCAGTTCATTTTTGTCCTTCACTGGATTTTTAATCAAGTACAGGTCAGAATATACCTCGGATTGGATGAATTGCATTTTTTCAAAAAAAATGTGATTGACTCCAATAATTAAAACGACTAAACCACACATAGAAAGTGTTACAACAGCATGCTCTTTACTTTTAAACATGAACCTGAGCGATTTGTAGCCAAGAAAACCCACAACAACCAGCAACAAAATCAGAAAAATGATGATGACTACCTCCATTTTCTTGTATGTTTAATGACGATATAAAAACTATTGAGCACTGTAATGATTTTTGATCTCGGTTAGGATGGCATACAGGATCTTGTCGTTTTTTTCCATCTCTCTTCTTTTCCAAAAGGTGTATTTCCAATATTGAGCATGTAAATTTTGCGTATCTGCCTTGAAATAAATACCTTCAAAAAATGTCTTTTTGTTAGTTTGCTCCATAATCTCTTTGTAGGCAGATAGGCACTCAACAACTTGTTTTTCAAAGACTTTTTGGTACAGACTTTTGGGAACACTACGGAATACATTAGCCTTGTACCGATCAAAAGCCTGTTGTAACCTATTTGGGTTTCGATACCTATTTAAAAAACCAAGACTAAGGGCATTTGCCAACGAGGCGCGTTCGGAAAAAAGATTGTCTAAAAAGGTATGATCCAAAGCAAGATTATCATAGTTGATACTGGAACCAATCACTGCATTTATAAAAGCCTCTTCCCCAAAATCACCAACCAGCGCATCTAATATCGTATTCAAACAAAAAGCATCCAGTTTTCCATTGGTATGAAAGTTTTGCATACAGTGGTTGACGATGGCATACTCGGATTGAGCCAGATCAAAAGATTGATAAATGAAGGTATTGCCATACATCAATTCTTCTCTGGCCGACTCGTCTGCAATCGTTTCATTTTCTAGAATCACCTCTTTTATGTGTTCCTCTTCTTCAACCCTCTCCAATATTTTTAGCGATTCATGTGAAAAATAATAGGCTACTCCTACCAATCCAAGACCGAAGATTCCCAATATGATAATTGCTTTTTTCATTTCAGTTGGTATAATGATTTTGGATTTCCTTTAAAATGTCATACACCTCGGAGGCGTTGTTTTCCGCAAAACGCCTATCCCAAAAGCTGAAAGACCATGAATACTCGAAAGAACTGGTATAAGCCGATGATGGGAAATCTAGGAAAACGTCATCCGAAACATCGTACATCTGATAAAACTCTTCATAGTTCTGTGTTGCAGTGATAGTGTCGTGTATTTCGATCAAATCATCCACCACCTGTTTGCAGAGCACATCGTATTTGCTTTTGGAGAAAAAAGTATAGATATAGGGCTTATTGCTTTTCCAATGATTGGTAATACTTTGCGCAGATCGATCAATCGTTTTTACTTTTTGGCAGATGTAGAGCACTTGGCACGAACGTTCAAAAAAGGAATAGTTTCCTGAGTCGTTTAAATCACCAAAATCCACTTCATGATCTGGGTATTCAAAAGCAGCGGGCACAACGTACAATGCATTATAGTTTGGCCTTTGGTACAATTTCGTATCTCTATTGTATTCGAATGCGATATTAAAGGTAGTGTTCCAATAGGTCTCACTGTATTCTTCGTTTTCCATATTTTGCATTATCTCATCGCGTAAGGTATTTTGATACGAAAAATGGTCACTATCATTCAGTCCCATTTCCAATAAGAAAACTTCATAACCGCTCAATGAATTTCGATAGTCTTGAAAATATTTGAATCCTGCATATTCGTTTTCAGTTGAAAGATCTTTATCAATGATCTCTATAGCACCGAGCTCGTGTAGGCCATACTTTTCCACTCTTTTTTGATAGCCAACATATTCGATATATGCATAAAAGGAAGCCCCTACAAAGAAAAGTCCACTCAACAATAGCAAGGTTAACAAAATGGATTTCCTTTTTGACTGGGTCACAAGCACCACAATCAAAGTATAAAATATGGCCGATGCCAATATTATTTTTAGGGCAAGTGTCATTTTCGAATTGTATTCATTTATCCTGAACCATTACAACCAGCATATACGCTATCTTTTATATTTATTGTACTAAGCCATTTTACCCCAAGTTCATTTACAAACATATTGTCCAACTCATCTGCTGTTTGGGTAATGTAGATCACCACGGAACCATGTGGTATCTCATACGTATCTCCTATTTTTTAGCTTTGGAAATGACATGCTACTTACTTTTACTTATTGATGAACACCTCCGATATCAGTTGTCAGAGGTGTTTGGATTTACCTGTTTGATTTTCTAAAGATCTGTCCAAGCCCTTATAGCTCTTGTTCCAGAAGAATTTGATTTATAATAAGAGTATCCAACTCCAGCACCTGGTTGTTGGAATAAGAAAAAATCAGCATTGTATTCATCATTCTCGGTAGAACTCCAATATGTTGACAAGAAGTCTTCACCTCCATTTGAAAGTATTACTGGCTTAATTATAGATAAGTTATTATATACTTCAGCCCATTCATCGGTACTTGGCAAAAACCAGTCGTCATAACCATTTAAGGTCAAATTAGAAACAAGCTCAGCTGCACTTCCTGAAGTTGTACACCCTGCAGAAACAATTGTATTGGTATTTGTTTCTCCTGTACCTATTACATCTCCTGTTGCTCCAGTTAAAATACCTGCACATCCCCATAAAGAATTACTGGATTGGTTAGTAAGTGCTATTACCAAGCCTTCACTATTGTTACTAGCTGGGTCTATCCAAAAAATAACACCACCGTACTTGAATTCCCCAATTTCATTTACATCATTTAGAGCAACAAAGGCATTGGCCGAAACGGTCTGCGTACCGTTGCTTACCGAAATGGTCGCGAGCATATTAGGGCTAGTCTCATAATCAAACAGGGTTTCATCTGCAACCGATATTTCTCCTGTGTTTTCGTTAATGCTAAAGGCTCCGACAGGATTCTGATACGTAATGGTATAGGTTAAATTGGATCCACTTACCTGTAAACCACCGATAATATCGCCATTAGACGGGTTTTCATCAATAGTAAAGTTGGTTGGCTCCGCTGTTATTTCATCCACATCGTTCAAGTTGATTGTAGCAGTTGCCGTAACAGTATCCGAAGAATTGTTTACCGAAATAGCGGCGGTGATTACTGGGTTGGTCTCATAATCGAATAAATTTGGGTCTATTACGGTCATTTCTCCAGTACTGGCATTTAAAGCAAGTGCTCCCGAAGGTGTTTGCGATGTAATCGAATATTCCAGTGTACCGCTGCCATTGACTTGCAAAGTGCCCAAAACCTGACCATCTGTTGGATTTTCGTCAATAGAAATGGTAAAATCCTGTGCTGATATTTCAATTACATTCTCAAGGTGTATCGTTACCATTACTGGGTTCTCAGCATCTTCAAGAGTAACTGTCGCAGTAATGGTCGGATTTGTCTCATAATCGAATAAAGAAGCGTCAGCTACGGTAACTTGGCCTGTGGCGGAATTGATGTCCAAAGCACCTGTTGGTGACTGGGAAGTAATGGTAAAACCTGAAGCCGAACCTGTAGTTTGTAGAGTCCCTACAATATCTCCGTTACTAGGATTTTCGTCCATCGTCACTTCCAGAGCCTGGGCGCTTACCTCACTCACATTATTCAGGGTAATGGTAATAGTTACTGGGTTTTCTGCATTTTCAGCATTGACTATTGCCGTTAAAGTTGGATTTACTTCATAATCGAACAATGACGCGTTGGACACAGTAACTTCTCCTGAACCGGAATCTATGTCTATGGCTCCCGAAGGATCTTGGGACACAATACTGAAGTTCAATGCTGTTCCGCCCGCAGTTTGCACTGTGCCAACTGTTTGCCCATCAGATGGGTTTTCATCCATCGTCACTTCAAGATCTTGGAGAGTGATCTGTGTGACATCATCATCATCATTGTTACACCCAAAATTTATTAGTAATATTGTTAAAATAAATACATGGATTAATTTTCTTGTTTTGCTCATGATTTAAGGTTTGATAATTTCCATACAATTTTGTTGAATACCATTTCAGGCTCAAGACTACCTAAGAATTTCTGTAGGAGACTATAAGCAGAAATGGTTTTCACAGGTTAAACTGCAACAAAAGAATTATCAAAAAATAGCCAATGTATATTCGCCAACCACCAACATATTTGTGCGAGGTTTAAATGTTTATTCGTTTTGATAAAATGGCAAATATTTTAAAAATAGAGCCTTTTCAACTAAAATCTAAAGACCATTGTATTTGAGAAAAGTGGTTATGAATGCTTCTTTTTTTCGTAAGGAAACGGGTATCTGTTTTCCGTTTTTTAAATGGATAATACCCGATTTATCATATTTGTCTATAAACTTCAGGTTCACCATAAAGGATTGATGCGACCGCACAAAATTTACCTTTTCAAGGTGTTCTTCATATTCCTTCAAAGGTTTGGAAGCAATGTATTTTTTACCATTGGTCAGGTGGAAAGAAGTATAGCCTTTATCTGATTCACAGAACAACAATTCTTGCAAATCTATTACCTGAAAGCTATCATTTAGTGACAGCAACAATGTAGAATCGTTTTGATACCAGACTTGTTTGGCCGTTTTTATTTGTTCTTTTTGTTCATTGAAGGGCAATGTTTTAACCTTGGCAAGGGCCAATTTCAGTTCTTCAATATCCACAGGCTTTAATAAATAATCAACGGCTCCAATCTTAAGAGCCCTAATTGCATATTCTTGGTATGCGGTGATAAAGATAACCTTAAAATCTAGGTGATCGGTCTGGTCCAAAAAATCAAAACCTGTACCGTCAGAAAGGTTGATATCCAAAAAAACAAGTTGTGGCTTGCAGGTATTAGCAACCACGACAGCATCTTTCACAGAGTCACACTCACCTATTACCTCAACATCGGTTTCTATGAATTGCAATAAATGGAGCAGTCCCTTTCTTATGTATTCTTTGTCTTCTACCAATAATGCTTTCATAATATTTCCAGTTTTTCATGGGGTAAAACCAATGTTACCACAGTTCCTTTTTCATCATACTTAGACCTGTCTTCAATGGCAACTGACCCTTTCATTTTGAAATAGGTTGATAAAATTTTTAATCGTTCAGAGGTTATTTGGGTTGCCAATGATTTTTTGCCGTTTCCGTTCTTCCCCTTTTGGGAATTGATGCCAATACCATTGTCCTTTATAATGCATATTAACTCTTGGTTGAAATATTTCAAGTGCATCTCGATCTTTTTATCTTTAGCTTGCTTAGCAAAAGCATGTTCTATGGCATTTTCAATAAATGGTTGGATAATCATTGGCGGTATTTTAAACAAGGAACCGTCTATGCCATTATCTATGGAAATTGAGAATTCATAATCATCATTTTCCAAATTCTGAAGAGCCATGTAATTTTCAACAGCGGTCAACTCCTGCGATAACAAGACTATTTTATCCCTTGAATTTTCAAGTGTTATTCGTAGCAATCTTGAGAATTTAGATAAGTAAGTTACTGACTTTTTTTCTTCCTTATTCAAAATCATACCTTGCAAAACAGACAATGAATTAAATACAAAATGTGGGGTCATTTGAGAACGCAACAATTTTTGTTCTGTAACAATGCTCTCGGTTTTGACCTTAATGTTATTGAATTTTTGATAAAAGACCATTGAACCTGACACGATAGATATAATTAGAATACCAATAATAGCCCATAGATACTTTTGCCTCGATTTTGCTAAATCGTGTGATGTATCCATCACAGTTTTTGTGAGTTCCAATTCTCGGATACTTGCAGAATCTAGAGCCTGTTTGTATTTATATTCATACTCAATTTGGGTTATTTTTTTAACATTCTCTTTATTGAATAAACTATCGTTTAAGACTTTGAATCGTTGATGACTCTCCAATGCCTTCTTATATAGTTGCTTATTTTCATATATTACGGAGTGAAGCTCTGCTGCTTTTTTTTGGATTTCAAGTAGGTTTAGTTCCTCTGCAATCTGCTTGCCTTCATTAACAAACACTAGTGCTTCTTGATACTTCTTCTCATAAACATTAGTTTCTGCAATACCCAAAAGGCAGCTTGGTAAAATATCCCCGTTATTCGTTTTTATACAAATATCTCTTGCTTCCATAAAGTTTTTACGAGCCTGCAGAGGATCATCCAATAATAGATTGACTTCTGCAATATTGTTATAACAGATTGCTGTTTGCCTTAGATTCTCGATTTGACGACTGATTTCCAGTGACCTCTGGTAATTTTCAAGAGCTTTTGCATACTCTTTTTCATCCTTGAATATATTGCCGATACTGGCCTCGTTTAT
The DNA here is from genome assembly GCA_002729595.1 of Thalassovita sp. GTDB lineage: Bacteria > Bacteroidota > Bacteroidia > Cytophagales > Flammeovirgaceae > Chondrinema. The sequence continues at coordinate 8,580 of PBYL01000187.1, forward strand.
GGCTATGAGACGCTTGTTTCCAATTTTTGTCGCATAGTCTAAAGATTGCTCGTGATAACTTAAGGATTTTTTATTGTCTTTTAAGAAGTTATACACTTCTCCCAAATCATGGAGCTTAAGGGCTAAACCGAGTAAATCGTCCGTTTTCTTATCAAAGTCCAGTGCTTTGTTCAAGTATTCAATGGCCAATGGGTAATTACCTTGTTTTTTATAAACAACACCCAAATTGGTATGTACATAGGATATACCATCCTCATCGCGACTGTCTTCACTCAATTTTAGGGCTTGCATATAATTGGAAATAGCATCATTAAAATTTCCACTTTCAGAATATGTGTTTCCACTATTTATCAAACAGGTAATAAGCTCCGTGGTATCTTTTAAAATTGCATATATTTCAGAAGCCTTTTTATAGGCCTCAATTGCTTCATCGTATTGAGATAGATCGTTATGGGTAATCCCAAATGCAGTGTATATGGATGCAATTCCAGCCTTGTGATTTATTGATTTATAATAATCCAACGACCTTTCAAAATAATCTAAGCTTTTACCATATTCGGATTTTGTATTCTCCTGTATGCCTTTTAAGTACAATACCCTTGCCTTACCTCCAATAAAATTTAAACTATCACTTAAATCATCCGCTTTTTGCAAATAATTGTTGGAAATTTCTATGTCAGTCCGGAAATATGTAAATGCCAAATAATAAAGCAGCATTACTCGAGTCGAATCATTTCCAATATGATTTTTTAATGCTGTTTTAAGGCTATCAGTTGTCATGTTTTGGGCTTGCACGGTACTCTGAGAAAAAAATAAAAAGAGCACTAAGAACCAATGGAAATATTTGGAGACGCACAACATTATCCTGTTTAAAAATACTTTTTTTATTGGACCAGATGAGCAAACCGTAGCAATTGATGCTTGATGTTGAGAAACGGTCTGTTCATTCATAGTTATGGTTGTAGTTAATTAGGAAAAAAATACGTCTTTTACATTACCTTAAAATGAGAATAGATTACTTTTCTTTTGGGTTATCTCAAGCTAATATATTTTGACTAACGTTAAGAAATTACAATTTTCAAGTAAAAAAATACAATTATTCAGCATTCACAACTGAAATAATCAGTGGTACTCGTGTGGAGAATACATCACCACTCCAAGTTGAAAAAATGAGAAAGCATTATATTTAAACTAACAAAACCATAAATCAAGTCTTCCAACTCCGTGGCATAACTAAATATCAGTAAAACTGATGCTTCCTTGGCAAATATGTGAATAAAAACAGAAAAAATGGCTTTACTTACTAAAAAGAGAAATCGCTGAATTAATAAGCAGTAATTTGTATTTAGTACCGATTTATGAAATCAAGATTTATCAAAATCAGCTTTTAGTCAAATTAGACCATTAGCGTTGTTATTTAAATCAAACACATAGATATGCTAATTCGGTGAGATATGCGATTAATTCCGCTTAAAACATGGCTAAACTGAATAATCGCATATTATATAAACAGCCTGAAGCTTTCTTATACTTAGAAATACTCAGTTTTACTTTTTCTTCTTTTTATTAGGAATAATCCCTGAGTGTTTTTCAATATATACATTCATAAGCTGAAGGTTTTTCTGGTGTACTTCAAGTGCTTCCTCTAGATGACTTACACCTCCTTCAAAAGTTAAATTAGACATAGAAGCAGCAAGATCTTTGGCTTTTTTTATAAAGTTTTGAAAACTACTAGCCAATA
>PBYL01000188.1 GCA_002729595.1 Thalassovita sp.
CACTGCCAATTCCTGGTAGTTTAACAGCAACGCCTGGTTGTGGTGAAATTGATTTAAGCTGGGATGATCCATCAGATTTAAAGGGTTATGGTTCAAACTATCAATTTATTATTTACGAAGATGGAACGCAGATAGCAGCAGTTAGTGCAGCTACTAAAACTTATAAAAGAACAACTACTGGAACGCATACTTATAAAGTTGCTATCAGATACACAGAAGGAGGAAGAGTTTACGAAAGTAGTACTGTAAGTGCTCAAGGTAATACGATAGAATCTTTAGGTGCACCAGCTGGATTAACAGCATCTGTAGATCGTTGCGATGGTTCTGTTAAATTAGAATGGCAATGGTCGTTTAGCAATCCTAAAGAATTTTGGTTAAAAAGAAGTACTACTGAAAACGGTACTTATACCAAAATTGCAACTGTTACAAAATCTAAGAGAACTTATACAGACACTGGTTTAACCAGAGGTTCTACCTACTATTATAAAATTAGTGCAGTAAGCGACGATTGTGATAAAGAAGGAGATGAGTCGGATTTTGTAAGTGGTATTTCACCTGCTGATCCTACTGCGCCATCCAACTTTAAGATGGAGCTAATTACAGGTGCAAATTCTGGAGTTCGCTTAACTTGGACTAAAGGTGCGTATGCAGAAGGTTATAGAATCGTGAGAAGAGGTATTAACGGTGGTGAGAAAGAATTTACAATAGAAGACCCTGATGATGTCACATTTACAGACCAAGATGCCAAGTCTTGCGAAGCTTATGAGTATGAGTTATTTGCTTATAATGTGTGTAAAGAAGTTACTGCCGGAAAAGCCAAATTAGTAAGTGACGCGAGTAAAGATGTAATCAATATTACCGATGTAGATATTAGCCAAGTATTAGATAGTGATAGGTTAGAAGCCTCTAAAGGATACTTTGGTAACCGCGTGGTTTTACAATGGACAAGTGGCGACAATGCATCTTTTGTAAATCGATATAAGATTTATAGAAGAGAATTAGGTAGTGCAGTAGTTCCCGAATTTATGGAAGCTGTCACTGGTGAAGAAAGAAACTGGATTGATGATGTAACAAAAGCACGCCAGTTGTATGAGTACTTTATTATTGCTGAAAATGAGTGTGGTTTAGAAACCCAATTAACATTCGATGTTAATCTGTTAGATGGTAGAGATTATAGCAATTTAAACCTACCTGCTAATGGAGTAGGTTATGATGTTGGTTTTAGATTACCAGTAGCATTTGTAAATGGTAATATAGTGTATGAAGGTGGAGTTGCTGTACCAGATGTAAAAGTAATTGCAGAAAGGCAAAATGGTGTTTCTGGTAATTCACTATTCTTTGATGGGGTGAATGATTATGCTCAGATCGGTGGTGCAGGCTTTTCGAATTTAGCTAAAGACTTCACATTAAGTATGTGGGTAAGACCAGAAACTGTTTCTGGAGAGCAAGTCTTAATCTATAAGCATAATTCTTATACATTACTACTTAACAATGATAAGGTGAAAGTAGGGGTGTATAAAAGTGGCAATTTCGAATATGTACAATCAGATACAGCCTTAACAGCAGGAGATTATGTAAATATCACCGTTACGCACGATACGAGTGATAGCTTGAAAATATATATCAATGGTTTAGTAGCCGCATCGCAGAAAATAGTAGTTGGAGATATTGCAAATACTGCTAACAACATATATCTGGGAAGAAACGAAGGAGGTACAAGCTATTTCAATGGATATATAGATGAAGTTAGAATTTATAAGAACACATTAGATTCAGATCAAGTAATTAGAGATTATGGCAGAATAGTTAATCCAGATGAAGATGGCTTGCAAGCATATTGGAGGTTTGACGAAGGAGTAGGGCCATTTATATTTGATGCTTCAGAAGAAAGTGGAGTTTATCATCAAAATGATGGAGAACTATTTGGAGCAACTTGGAGTGATGAAATTCCTACTGGAAGTCAGTTAGCTAATGCTTCTTATACTGATGAAGCGGGTAACTATTCTATTACAGGTATTATATACGAGGGTAGTGGAGAGAACTTTACTATTTCACCTACAATGACTTTAGGTGGAGCAATTCACAGTTTCGATCCGAGCAAACAAATTGTATTTTTAGGTGAAGGAAGTAGCGTTGAAAATGGAGTTGATTTTAAAGATATTTCTTCATTTAGGGTAACAGGTAATGTATACTTTACTCATCTAAGTAAAAATGGAGAACAAGAGGTTGGTTCTAAAGGAATTAGTATCTATATAGATGGAGAAATTGCCGCTGTAAAAGATGGTAATTTGGTAACTACAGATGAATATGGCGCTTTTGATATTCAGGTTCCGATTGGTAGACACTTTTTAGAATTTAAAAAGCTAAATCATACTATTCAAAATACTGGTCGCTTCCCATTAGACAAAGATACTTGGGATTTCCAAGAACCAGTATCAGGCATCATTATGCTTGATAGTACGACTAAAGTCTTAATAGGTCGTGCTGTTGGTGGTCCTGTTGAAAGAGACAAAATCTTAGGATTTGGCAAAAGTACCAATAACATAGGTGTAGTTAAATTCACTTTAGAATCGGCCAATGATGGTGGATTGGTTTCAGAAACTGTATTTACCAATGATACATCAGGTGAATATTCAGTTGCGCTGCCTCCTAAAGAATACAAAGTTACAGATGTAAAATATAAGAAAGATGATTCTTTTGTATTTACAGATGCTGGTGGAGCACCATTAGCACAAGAAAATGTAGATATGTCTACATTGGTATTTGATACAGAATCATTGGATAGTGTGTATGTAACAGATCAAGATACAACTATTTATATTAATTCAGATAACACAGTATTGTTAGATACGACTGGTATTACTTATGATCTGGTAATGATGGAAATTGACAGACCAGATACAGTCATTACATTTAATAATACGACCAATGTGTTTGATACAGCTGTTGTTACTGTAACAGATTCCTTTATGGTAATCTACAAAGAGAAGGAGGTATTAGATACAGTAAATGCATATGTTTATCATTTCAAAAGAAACTTTATTCTCAGAAACAAACCAGTAATAATTGTTACTGACCAATATGGTAGAGATTTCACTAAGTATGGTGGCGACTCATTATTGGTAATGAAAGACGCTTCTGATAAGAATTACTATGCTGATTTGAGTACACTTAATTATAGGGTATTCCAGCAGGGTAGCTCTTATAAAATGAACATCTTCCTGTTTGAGCAATATAAAAACATTGATTCTAATAAAGGATTTAATGTGCCTGTTACTGATGCTGAGTTAACAATAAACAACTCATTGGGTACAGGTTTCTATCTAGAAACAAGTGGAGATCAAGAGCAAGCATATTTATATTCTAACTCTGGTGCGGATATTATTAAAATGGATAGTTGGGATACGCTCTACCATTTTAAAGCTGGTACACCAAACTTGCTTGCTAATGCCAGTAAACCTGAAGAAAGTTATCTAAAAACCTTTACTATTCAGGCAAAAGCAGGAACGAATATAATCGAATGGCCAGAGCTTGGAGCAGGTGGACAGCCGAATCCATTTAAGGGTTATGTATTGGGTGGTTTACAAATAGGAAATAACTTTGTAACCAAAGGTCCAGATAACGTTGATTTTGTATTAAGAGACCCACCGTTTGATGGTAGTTACAGCTATATTTCTAAAGGGTCTACTTTTACAAGTACAAAAGAAGTATCTAATGATTTTGATGGTTCGGTTGGCTTAACACTTAAAACCAAAGCAGGTCTTGAATTGTACAAAGGTTTAGGTGTAATTACGAAATCAACTGCGAGTGTGACAACTTCAGGTACTTTAGGCCTGAATGTGAGTGGAGGTTTTGGTTCTGAAAATGTTTACTCTTATGAAACTAATACGAGTTTCCAAACTAGAGATGATCCAACGCTAGTCGGAGCTCCAAGTGATTTGTTTGTGGGTTCTTCAACCAACTTGTTATTTGGTATAGTTAAAAATCTTGCATTGGTAGATGAGGCTGATTGTGCTTTAAGTAATGTTGAGTGTCCAGTTGATCTTACAGTGACTGCTAAAGACAAAGATGGTAATCCTAAAACCATGAAACTCGCTCGCTATAAGCAATTAGCATTTGGGCAAGGTGGCATCAACACAACATTCGTTTATGATCAAAACCACATTGAAAATTATCTTATTCCAAACCTTAAAGCTTTAAGAGATAATTTACTTACAGGTAATAGTAAGTATGTAAATAAGGTAAATGCGACTAATTATTCTGGAAAAGACGAAGATTGGATCGCAGAACACTTAGGAACTGATAACGATGATATTATTTGGGGTACTTCTGCTGTATCTAATGATTTATCTCCAACAGGTCCAGATGGTATTTACTATCCTAATACAGGTCCAAGTTATATATTTACTCCTACTAGAAAAGGTGAAATTGACTCATTACGTTGGTTTAACCAACAGATAAAAATGTGGACAAACACTTTAGCCGATAATGAAATAGCTAAATGGTTGGCAATTGAAGGATTTTCTTCTAAGAGTGAAAATATAAGTATCAGTGGGCAGAGTGAATATACCTACGAGTATAGTGCAGAATGGGAAGATACTGACTTTAAGAACTTTAGTGTTGGACCATTTGCTGAGTTAGGTACAGAATCAGATCTTGGTGAATCTGGTAGTGGTGTAGCGATAGATTATAACATTGAGTTCTCGTATACCAATACAACTAGTTCGTCTACCTCTAATGGAGATAGCTTTACAATTGGTTATAGTATTAATGACGATGATGTAGGAGATAGTGAAACCATAAATATTTATGGAACGAGTGAAGATCCTCATTCAGCTTTCAATAAAAATTCTTACAAGAATACACCAATATTCCAGACGCTTGCAGGGCAAACAGCTTGTCCTCACGAAGATGAGATATTAATGAAGTTTACCACTAAAGAATATGTGGGTGAAATTCTTGTAAACATTAAAAATGAGATTGATAATCTTACAGAAGAAATTGATGACCTAGAAATTGCTATTGATGCAGCAACAGGAGTTGTAAGTACAATTTCTGCAGGTTCAGCAATTTACATTCCGGGTGCAGGCTTACCAATTGCAGCAGTTGTTGGTGGAGTAGGAGGTTCAGAAATCGAAAAGATGAAAGCTGAACTTAGAAAGCTTGAAGCCAGAAAAGAAAAATTAGAGAAAAAGCAAACCTTACTTACTGATTTGAAAGCCAAATTAGGAGGTACTACAGATGTTACTTTAAGTAATAGAACACTGCAAAGAGACAAACCAGGACTCTATATTAACGGTTCTCAAAAAGAAGCAGAGTTATATAACATTCCGGCAGACGAATCAGCATCATTCTATCTTACTTTCGCTAACGAGAGTGAAACAGACGATAACCAATATTACATTCTAGAGGTAATCGAATCTACAAACCCAGATGGTTTGATTATGAGAATTGATGGAGTAGAGGTTACGGCAAATAGAAGTTATTTGGTACCGGGAGGTCAGTCACTTAGCAAGTCTCTAACCATTGAGCGTGGACCTTTCGAATTCAATTACGAAAACGTTCAGTTGGTTTTACATTCTGCTTGTCAGTATGATTTAACAGATAATGATGTAGATGTTGATGATACAGTAAGTGTTTCAGCTTATTTCTTACCAAGTTGTTCAGAGCCTGTAATATTCCAACCACAAGATAATTGGACGGTAAATAATAGTCTTGTAGACGATAATGATACAACCAGAATTCTGTATCAGGTTGGAGGTTTCAATATCAACTATCCAAACTTTAGAGCAGTTGAATTGCAATATAAGTCTTCGGGAGAAAGTGATGATGCATGGGTATTATTAGAAACATACTATAGAGATTCTACAGACCGAGCCGCTCTGGGTGGTAAAGAAGAAGATCCGATTATAGCCAGAGATGGAGATGGCTCTATTAAATATATTTGGAAACAAGTTGGTTCTAAAACACTTAACGGAGGTTATGTTTGGAGTGTACCAGATGGAGATTACGATTTAAGAGCAGTTACGATTTGCGGTGAGCTTGGTAATTTGACTAGGGTATATTCATCAATCCATTCAGGAACAATTGATCGAGAAACGCCACATGCTTTCGGTGCACCACAACCATCAGACGGAGTATTATCACCGGGAGACGAAATTCTCATTCAGTTTAATGAGCCTATAAATGCTGGTTTATTAAGACCTGCTAACTTCGATATCAGAGGTGTGCTGAATGGAACAGATATCAGACATCCGGCAAGTGTTTATTTCGATGGATCTGAGACCAATTACATGGAAATTCCTGAAGGTATTAGTCTAGCTAGAAGATCATTCACTATTGATTTTTATGCCAAGAGAAAAAATAGTGGTAAAGAAATTCTATTCTCTCAAGGATTTAATAGTGAGGAGGGCTTAACCATTGGATTTAATAATAGCAACGAGTTAGAAATTTCACTTGCAAATCAAGTAATCACCTCAGCTAAGAGCATATCAGATGAGTACTGGCACCATTATGCAGTTACATTTGATGTAGAAGAAAGTACTGGCGCGATTTATATCGATGGTCAGTTAGAAGCAACAGATAACTCTTACAGCCCTGATTACAAAAGCACAGGTAAAATTTTAGTAGGTAAGCAAAAGTTTGATGCTGCGAATCCATTTAAAGGAAATATCCACGAACTCAGAATTTGGAGAAAAGCACTTAGCTTATCGGAAGTAAATATTTATGCTACCAAACGCTTATCTGGCAACGAACCGGGCTTAACCGGCAACTGGAGAATGGAAGAAGCTTATGGCACAATAGCCGAAGATTTAGCCAGAGATCGCCATGCAACTGTAAAAGCTACTTGGCAGGTTGAGCCAAACGGACACTCAGTAGATTTTAATGGTTCAGATGCTTTTGTGAAAACAAAGAGCCCAGCCGTTACAGACGAAATGAATTTCACATTGGAGTTCTGGTTTAAGGGTAGCAATGTGATCAATGCAACATTAATATCGAATGGTAGAGGAGATACGCTCAAAGATGTCTCTGGTGATTTGATTGATGCAAATAGAAATGGATGGTCTGTAAATGCCAATGCAAATGGTTATTTCGAAGTCTGGAATAATGGCACAGTTTTCCAAGCGACGAATGAGAGTTATTTCGATGGAGAGTGGCACCACTTTGCATTAATCGTTAACAGAAGAACAAATACAGTTTGTGCGATTGATGGCGAACAGAAAAACACTATTACCAGCGAAGACTTTAATGGATTTGGTGGTGCTGGTTTATGGATTGGTTCAAGAGGTTGGGTAGACCTAACTGGAGCAGAACAACACGATAAGTTCTTTACTGGTAAAATTGATGAACTTAAAGTTTGGCAAATTGCAAGACCGATCACTCAGATCAAGAGAGACATGCATTACATGCTAAATGGAGATGAGCCAGGCTTACAGCTTTACCATCCATTCGACAGATACAAAGAAATGGCTGGTTTGCAAGTGCTCGATCCTACATTTATTAGCAGCACTGCTGATGGTACAGGAACTGCAATTGTAGATACGGCTAGTGTGGGTGGATCGGCAATACATTCGGAGATTACACCAACTGTAAAACTACCAAGACCAGTAAGTAAGATCAACTTCAATTATTCTGCAAATGGAGATAAGATCATTCTTACTACCAACGATCCTGATAGTTTATTAGAAAATGTAATTCTTGATATTACAGTAAAAAATGTTGAGGATTTAAATGCCAATGTACTTTCATCTCCGGTTACTTGGTCTGCATTTGTAGACAAGAATCAGGTAACTTGGGAAGAGGAAGCATTGTATTATACCATTGAAGAAGGTGATGGACTTACTTTTGAAACCAAGATCAAAAACGCTGGTGGTAAGTTTGCAAACTTCGAAATTAAGAATCTTCCAACTTGGTTGAGTGCATCTCCTAGTAGCGGAACTATTTCACCTGTAAGCACAGAGCGAATCGTATTTACTGTCGATCCGAATATCAATATTGGCTCTTACAGTCAAGACTTACAATTGGTAACAGAATTCGGATTTGAAGAAGTAATGATACTCGATCTGAAAGTGTATAAACCGCTTCCAGAAGACTGGGAAATTACAGAAACAGATTATCAATTCTCTATGAACGTGATCGCTCAGTTATCAATCAATGGAGAGATTTCTAGAGACCCAGACGATAAAGTAGCTGCCTTCGTAGGAAATGAATGTAGAGGAATTGCCGATTTAATTTATGTACCAGCTTACGATAATTATCAGGCATTCATCAATGTTTACAGTAACAGTACTGCTGGCGAGCAAGTGAACTTCCGTATCTGGAATGCAAGTGATGGACAAGTACATCGAGATGTAACACCAAACTTTGTATTCTCTCCAAATGCGATTTATGGATCACCTTCAAGCCCAGAATTGCTAAAAGCAGAAGATGTAATCGAAGCTTCTACAACTTTGCCGAAAGGTTGGAAATGGGTATCGTACCATTTGGCAGCAAACTCTCTGAAGTCTACAGATGAATTGTTGAAAGAGGTAAAAGCGGAGAATGGAGACTTAATCAAAGGTATAGACAAAGTAGATAGCTACGATAAAGAAGAAGGATGGAAAGGTACACTTACCTTAAGTGGTGGTATCGAAAATGGCAAAGCTTATAAGTTGTACTTGAGTCATACAAATGAATTTAAGTACAAAGGAAGATTACTACGTGGCGAAGAGGTTACAATCAATATTAATAAAGATTGGAACTGGGTGGGTTATGTTGGCTTCAAGAATATGGGCATCAACCAAGCATTATCTTCTTTCACCAATGCAACCACTGGTGACTTAATCAAGAGTCAGTATGCTGTAGCCATCTATGTCGAAAGTATTGGCTGGGTTGGTAACTTAACATATCTACATCCTGGTGAAGGTTATATGATGAAAGCAGCCAAATCAGGTTCGATTACTTTCCCTAACCAAAGTTTTTCAGCAGGAGAAAGAGAAACAACTGGCTTCTTGTCAGGAGTTGATAGTAGAGGTAGAGTTACCGATTCCAATTGGGATGTGAACTGGGCGAAATATAAGTATAACATGAATGCTGTGATTGAAGTAGAGAACTTGCCAGATGAATTAGAGTCTGAGAAGAGTAGATTAGCAGCTGTGGTGAATGGTGAATATAGAGGTGTAGCTTATCCGGTTTATAATCCTTTACTTGAGAAAGATGTCTATTTTATGACCATCTACAGTAATTCAGACTTTGATGAAAAAATTGAGTTTGAGTTCTTTAATGGAAATGATGGATTGATTCACGAAGTAATTGGCGATTTCAAATTCACAAACGACAACTTGGAAGGTACGATGACTGATCCAGTATTATTACAAATCGGAGAGGAACATCATCCAGTAAACACAATTGTCGAAAAGCTAGAATTTACAGCATATCCGAATCCTTTTGAGAAGAATTTAGATATAGATATTTATTCTCCTGAAGCAGGTAGTGTTACCGTCACTCTGGTGGATGTTAATGGTAAAGAAGTGCATAAAGAGGCTATCGACGATTTACAAGTCGGCAGCAACCATTATAACATCAAGACGAAAGGTTTAGCTAATGGTATTTACATCATCAGAATAGAAAAAGAAGATGGAGAATCACTCTATCAGAAAATTCTGAAAAAATAAGCCATTAAAACACATAGATACATGCTTTAAAAAATCTGAAATCAATGAAAATAAGATTAATTTTTTCACTTCAAATCGTGTTTGCTTTAACAAGTTTTACTTTGTTAGGGCAAACACCCGATTGGGCGGTTGAACCTACTGCTTACAATAATTCGATGGTAATTACAGCAGTACTCAACATCAACACCATAGAGTCGAGAGATACAGCAGATATAGTAGCAGCATTTATTGGTAATGAAGTAAGAGGTGTTGCCAAACCGGTTACTTATTTAGAAAGCAAAGACAGGTATGTTGCTCAAATCATTATTTATAGTAATGAAGTAAATGAAGAGATTACCTTCAGACTATATTGTAAAAATGATGATGTAATTAGTAGCTCTGTAATTTCACCTATCGTTTTTCAGGCAGATGGTATTTTGGGTAGTTTTTCAGACCCGGTAATTATCAAAGACAATAACCAACCGACAGATTTGGCATTAACAGACAGTGTTGTTCAAGAGAATCAGCCAGAAGGATTGTTTGTTGGTAAGTTTTCTACAGTAGATGATGATGCTACAGATACTTTCACCTATGAATTATTGGCTGGTGAAGGTGATAAAGATAATTCGCTGTTCGATATTAATAATGATACTTTGTATGTGCTACAAACTTTCAATTTTGAAACGGACACGGCTTATTCAATCAGAGTAAAGTCTACAGACAGCAAGGGTGGAAGCATAGAGAAGGCTTTTCAAATTTATGTAGATAATATTAATGATCTTCCAACAGATATTTTCATTTCGAATCAGCAAATAGCAGAAAATAACGAGGTAGGAGAGTTTGTTGCTATTTTATCTACAGACGATCAAGATGTGGCAGATATCCATACTTACACTTTGGTTGATGGGGTAGTTGAAAATTCTTTATTCGAAATTTCTGGTGATTCTTTATTTGCTGCTCAGAGTTTAAACTTTGAGACAAAATCTTCTTATACCATTAAAATCCAGACAGATGATGGTAGAGGTGGTACATTTACTAAAGAATTCACCATTCAAGTTTTAGATGCTAATGATAAGCCTGAGATAAAAGATCGAACATTCAGCATTAATGAAAATACCTCTAGCGGAACAGAGATAGGGACATTTACAAGTTTTGATCAAGACCCTGGAACAGAGTTTACTTATAGTATAATCGAGATTAGTGCAGATTCAGGAGCATTCGCACTGAGCACAGATGGAATTTTGACAGTAGATAACAACGCACTTTTAGATTATGAAGTAACTACTGATTATACATTATTGGTTGAAGTAAGTGATAATGGAAATCCTGCTTTAACAGATACCGCTTTAGTTACAATCAACATCATCGATATAATTGAAAAAGAGTTTGCATACAATAATGTAATTACTCCAAATGGTGATGGTTATAATGATGTATTATTCATTCATAATCTGGATTTGTACGAAGAGTATACTCTTTCAATATTTGATAGTAGAGGTATCGAAGTTTATTCAACTTCAGATTACGACAACTCTTGGGGAGGTTCAGATTTGCAAGCGGGAACATATTACTTGCATTTTAGTGCCTCTAACACACCTTTTGTCTACAAAGAAATTTTGACCATCATCAAATAAAATAGCTATCACAAGCAGTACTTTCTAATTCATAAAATTACCTGATGCAGCTATGAAAAAGATATTATATTTTTTAATTACTTGTGTGTTTTGTCCTTTTTTAAGTTACGGGCAATATTCGGTTGAAAACCGCTTGTTTCAAATGAACAAGTTTAGTATCAATAATGCTTATGCGGGTTTTGATGGTATACCTAGATTGTCGATTACAGGCAGTTATCAAACAAACCGCACCAATGATGAAGCCACTAATTACTTTCATCTGATCAATTTTGATATGCCAGTGGCTACCAATTTGAGTATTGGAACCAGATTTATGCATTTGCAAAAAGGCAATGTGCAAAATATGGTAATTGAGCAATCAATAGGGTATAAGCTTGATTTAAATGAGCAGCATAAACTCAATTTTGGTTTAGGTTTGGGTATCCAGAAAAATTCTTTAGCTACAGATGTGTATACCAATAGATATGTGCAGGCTAACGATCCACTTATTAACCAAGGGAATTTTAACGAGACACAAACACGTATTGAGTTTGGCGCGGTGTACCAATTTAAATCTTTAGAGGTTTCTATTTCTAGCCCAATGTTGGTTGGTACAGATGGAATTGAACAAGGTTTAAACGCGTATGCTGATTACGACTTCTATTTTAGTGGAGATAAATATCGCTTAACATTAGCTACCATGTATAGCAAAACAGGTGTTTCTGGTATTCAGAATGAAATTTATGCTTCAACCCAATTTGAGTATAACAAAATTATTTGGATACAAGCCGGTTACACAGATTCGGAAATTTTACATGTGGGTAGTGGTGTTAATTTAAAAGCGCTTAACCTCGGATACAATTACAGTATTCCACTTGGTAACGAGTTACATTCATTGATTAATAATAATCATCAGATCAGTTTGGTTTTTCAATTTAGAAAATTTGCCAGATATAAAAAATTTGGTCGAGTTGAAAGATAAGATATTCATTAGTTAAAAAAAATAGCTCCTAATTTACATAGCCGATTTGTATAATTAGGAGCTTTCATTTTTACATATTATTAGTTTTCGAATTCATATTTTCTGTAGGTGCACTAATTAATCCATAGTAGCGACCCATCCAATAAGGCAACAGCCAAACATCTCCCGCACTAATTAATTGATCACCATTACCTTCTTTATCAAGCTTAAAAATATCTCCATTGTGTCTATGTAATGGCAGTTCTTCAAGCGGTAATAATTCTTTTGTTGTCTGATTTCTAAAGTTCTCCGGAATCAATTCTATATCTTTTCTATGTGAATTGTGTACAGCCCAGTTTCTCAAATCCATTGGATAATTTTTGAGGTACGAAATAGATGCATCTAGATCAAAATCTTGATCTCCGGTTTGAGAATAAATAAAATTCCACAAAGCATTTTTCTCTGGCCTCTCAACCATCCAATGATCTTTAATACTAGCTTTATATTGTTCTTTCAGTTGCTCATCAAAAGCATATTGATATAGACCTTGATATGCCAGAAAGTACATTTCATCATCTGAGTGGTTCCACTCATGAGAAAGCTTTTTACTCCATTCATCTTCATTACTAGGACTAATTTCGCTAATTGGTCTCAGTAAATTTTCAAGATAGCCATCCTTTTCCATCAATTCATAGGCCTTTTCCTTATACTTTTCTTTGCCAGTAAATTTGTATGCTGTTTGTAAAAAGGCAATAATATTGGATGAATACAATCTTCTATCTCCCACGTTTGTTGGGAAACTGTTCACATAATCTGGATTCCATTTGCCCCAAAGCGTTGGTTCTCCATCCACATCAATAATGTACATATCATTTTCAACAATGTATCCCATCATGTCATCCAGACATTTCAACGCCCGTTTTTTCCAATCTTCATCATCGGCAAGTTCGAGCACAGCTGTTAGAGCAAATATCTGACCCACAGCTTGGTCGCTACTTGCTGTTGATCTCCAAGTCCAATTTTCATGATCTGCTCCCGGAATCCACATTTTGGCAGGACTTCCCGTTTCAATTTCTGTCTTTTCCCAACCTTTCTTTTTGGTGTTTATTACGATGTAATCGCGTTCGAAACTTCTTGCAAAAAGACCTTCTATATTTGTAATGGTGTGCAGTCGCTCCATGGCTTCGAATGCTTCATAGGCATTCAATTTGGCTTCTTCTGATCCAGTGACTTTATATCGGTAAAGTTGACTTGCTAGATACATGGCAGTCCATAAATTATCACTAGGTTGGTGATTCATTTTTGCAGAAGCATAACCATTATCCAAGCTACTTACACTACAATTAAATCCATAACGGATATTTTTTTCTCTAACCTGTTTTTCATAAAAAATGGCTTTTGCTTCCAGAGTCAGTTCTTGTATAACGATTTTGCCTAAGCCTTTATCAGTGAGAATTAATACACTGTTATCTTTAGCTTCTGCTAAAGCTGCTACTTCATTTCCCGGTAGCCATCTTTCTCCAGCGAAGTAACTGTAATTTCCATCTTTATTTAGCTTAAAAGCTCCTTTTTTACTACCAAACCAAAGTTCTCCATAAATTTCTTTTATCGTGGTGATTTCTGGCCAAGGCAGATTTTTTATTAGTTTGTTTTCTGAGAGAAAGAGATAACCTTCTTTTGTTCCAACAACTACTTTTCCATCATACAAAGCGGCACTCGTAATTCCATTTCTTTCTAGTAGAATATTTATAGTTTGATCTTTACTTAACTCTGCAATAGTATTCGGACTGACTATTATAAAACGATTATTAGCTTCATCATAAATGAGATCAATCACATCTTTGTAAGCACTCGTCCAAATTTTGTTACCGTTTTTATCAATGAGTGCAAGTGTATTTTGATCCGAAACCAAAAAGTTGAAATTATTTCCTTTTGCAAAAACATTGGCTTTTGGCATTTTGTGTTCTATTTGAATCTTACCTGCCCATGCATTACTAAAAATGTATTGATCATCTAGGTAAATGGTATGCCCATCAGCAGTGATAATAGAAGCTATATTTTTTGATTTAAGAGGTGTGTATGAGATATCCTTTGTTAACTTTCCAGAATAAAATAGACTGCCATTTTCCGGCATAAGTAATCCCTTATCCGATAAAATTCGGATATTTCCATTCCGGTCTTGAGAGATCGATTTCAGTTTGAGGTTTTGTTGCTCTTCGGATAGGTAGTATTTCACACTGTATTCCTGAATGTAAGGCTCATCTTGGTAAACAGTTTGACCAAGCACATTTACTTCATTTTCCTTATCTTCAATTGTTGGCATCTTCTTACCACAAGCACTCAATAAAATGGAGAATAACAGCAGGCACTCTATTACTTTTTTCATCATCTTAATTATCGGTAAAGTTATACACACATTTATAGTACTGCCTAACTCTGTAAGAAGACTACTGAAACCATCTAGAAAATTTTATTTTGATGAGTTATGAGGATGTTAAAGGAGTGAATTAATGATGACCTTAACACAAGAAATTCAACAGGATTAATTAAGTATTTCTATAATTAATCCTATTGGAATAATTGAGGAATACAAAAAGTAAGACTGATATTTTTAAACTGATTATTTTTCTTAAACCCGATAATACTTAAAGTGGCAGATATAATTATAGGTAGATAAGTAAGAATAATAGTTTTAATAGAAATTTCATTTACCTTAATAATATTTTTTAGCTGTATAGGAGAAAGTAGTGTAATGAAATACTTAACATAAGCTTAATTAAATAGGTTTTTTGAGAGGCTTTAATATTAGAAACACTTTTGTATTAAAATAGTATCTAATGATGATTTTGCTGATTGTAAATCCTTCTGAAGGAATTGAATATCATCCCAAATAACCCAAACATTGTAAATATAAAACATATCATGATAAGTATGAACTCTAAGATTTCCATCCTGATAAAATGTATTATTAATAAGATCAATACTTAGAGAATCTTTTAAATATTCTAAATAACATCTAGGTAATTTAGGCATAAAATGAATACTGTAAAGATGATTTTCTTTAAAATAAAAACTTACTTTACCAAAATAATCATTATGGATATAGAGTTCATTTTCAATAATTTTGTATTTAAAGCCTTCCATATCTTCAAATTCACTTATTTCTTTGAAGTCTTTAAATTTAAACTTCGGATCAGCTATTTTAAACTCATCTATAGATTGACCACTATAATAGTCTCCCAATAATTTAGTGGAATTATACTCTATATGTTTTTCTTTCTGCTCTTTACAAGAAATAATATTTGACAGTATGATTACTGTAACAAATAAAATATTAAAGACTTTAATAATTTTCACTTTAATATTGATTACCTTAATTACGATTTATCCATTATTGATACAACAAATACTTCTTTCGCATTTCTTTGTATTCGCTTAAGCCGGGTTCCCAACTGGCTCTGATTTCTTCTTCTGATACACCATCTTTTATTTGTTGTCTAAAAAGTTCGGAGCCTATTAGCTTCTCAATTGTTCCCATTTGGTTACTCAGGCTAGAATCAAAAAACTTTTCTTTGTGTGGATGATTCTTGTACAACTCCATAATCCATTGCAGGTTAATCTGTTTGCTTTTTCGAATTTCTTCTACATCATACTTTCTTAAATCTATTCCGTAACAAACCTGATCCATAAAAAGCGGAGTTTCAGCCATGCCTTTAATGCCTGTTGGTGTAAATGAAAAATTGTAAACCCCTTCTAATTCTGGACTACCCAAAACTGTAAAAGGGAAATAGGTACCACGACCGTGATTTAAGTAAGTCCCTTCGAACATACATGTTGTTGGATATAGCAAAATTGAAAGCTCAGTATTTAAGTTTGGAGACGGATTTACAGGCAAAGTATAAGGCATTTCATGGTCGTAATTTGCTACTGGAATAATCTTCAATTTACATTTAACCTGATTAGTTAACCAACCTTCGCCATTTGCCATTTGAGCAAATTCACCCACTGTAAGCCCGTGAGACATCGGTAAGGGAAACATTCCAATACCAGACTTGAATTGCATATCTAGTATGGGACCATCTATTAAGTGCCCATTTGGGTTGGGTCTATCTAAAATCAACAATTCTTTGTCGTAAGCAGCACAAGTTTCCATTAATCTGGAAAGAGCATTAATATTTGTATAAAAACGGCAGCCCACATCTTGCAAATCATAGATTAACACATCCACATTTTCCATATCTTCTTCACTCGGCCTATTCTTCTTTCCATACAATGAGATAATTGGAATTCCGGTGGCCTGATCTATCTCATCTTTTACTTTATCGCCTGCACTGGCATTACCTCTAAATCCATGTTCTGGCCCAAAAACTTTCACAATGTTTACTCCTACAGCTAACAAACTATCTACTAAATGCTTGTCTCCGATTATCGTTGTCGGATTCGCCATTACAGCTACATTCTTGCCTTCTAAATAAGGGATGTATTTATCTGTTTGATCTGCTCCGGTAAGAATTTCTTTTTTGACTTCTTTTATTTCTTCACTTTGTTTTTTCTCGGAACAAGCGTTTAACCCGAATAGAATTATTAGTATTAGCGCGTATTTCTGCATGGATTGTTGAGGTGAAATGTACTTATTGATTCTGTTTGTTTATACAGGAAAGATACTAATGATTTTTGTATCAGCTTTAAGAATTTTACTTTTTAGAAATGCAGATAAAAAAAAGCGGCACAAAGAACAAACTTTGCACCGCTCGGTTTCAGAAACACCTTCAACCGTTTAATGGCTGAAAGATAATATATAATTAAACTCCAGGCTCAACTTCTGCTGTAATTAATTTTTCTGGAGTAACTGGTAAATGTCTCATCCTTTTACCTGTAGCATTAAAAATGGCATTTGTAATAGATGCAGCTACACTCGTAATACCCAATTCACCAATACCTTTTACACCCATTTCGTTGGCAATTTTATCTTCCTCAGGTAGAAATACAACATCAATATTTGCCATATCTAAATTTACAGGAACATGATAATCGGCTAGCGATCTGGTGATGAAATTGCCGTAATTAGGTTCAACTTGAGTCTGTTCAGCTATTACCATTCCGGCACCCATTGTAAGCCCACCTATTATCTGACTATAAGATGTTTTAGGGTTTATAATTTTACCAGCTGAACCCACATTCACCATGCGATGGATGCGGTAAATACCAGTGTCTTTATCTACCCAAACCTCTGTAAAGTTTGCACCGAAAGAAAAAACAGAATGTTTTTTAAATTCTTCTGATGGTTCAGCTGTTCCTACTACTTCATATTTATCGAGCTTATTAGCTTTTAGAAGAGCATCTATAGAAGCTTCTGCTGAATTTGAATTTCCAGCTTTTTGATTTAACTCTTTAAATAAATTTTGGCAAGCTACCCGCACTCCGTTTGAATAAGAAGCCGCTCCCCAAGAACCACCAGAACCCGGCGTTACAGGAAAAGTAGAATCACCAATTTCGACAGTAATATTTTCTACTGGAATACCCAAATACTCAGAAGCTGTTTGAG
>PBYL01000189.1 GCA_002729595.1 Thalassovita sp.
ATATAATAAAAAAAGTAATAAATGAACTATTGTAGATTAAAATGCATTTCAATCGCTCTTCAAGAGCGACAAAGAATTGATTTTGATCAAATTTAGTGATTATACTTCATTCCTAAGATTAACCAAATTGGTTAATGATCAAAACTAAGATAAAAATCATTTTAGTATTTTATCAAAAGCCTGTCTGAAAGTTCAGACAGGTTTTTTTGTGCTTAAAGCCCACTATCGAGTTGCATGAACTCTAAGTGGGCTTTCCTGAAAGATTGATAATAATTAAGCTATTAGTTCAGAAATACGATGAGATTAAATGAACAATATTCTTTAATAGCTTATTTAGGATATGTATAACTTATCATCCAGTAAATACCGAATTTATCTGAAAACATAGCGAAATAATCACCCCAAGGAACATCTCCAATTGGCAAGCTTATGTTGCCACCAGCAGAAAGTAAATTATAAATTCTATCAGCTTCTTCTTTACTATCTACATTCACAGTTATATGAAAATTATTACCTTCTATATGCTCATGTCCCCTTTCTTCTAAAGAATCACTTCCCATTAAAATATCATTGCCAATTGGCAGTGCAATATGCATAATCTTATTGAGCGATTCTTCAGACATCTTATCTTGCCCCTCGAATGGCATGTCTTTAAATTTCATTTTTGAGGCAAACTCTCCTCCAAATATAGACTGGTAAAAATCAAACACTAATTCAGCGTTTCCAAAAAAATTTAAATACGGGTTTATCTTAATCATCTTCTTGTTTTTTTATACAATAGTAAGCTATTGCACAAGAGTATGAGCAGTATGAATACGACATTCACAAGGGTAATTCCGACAAATTACTAAATCGAATTATTTCTTATTACCAAGTTGAAATGTTCTTGAAATATTAAATCCAAAATGGATATCGCCATCAAAGAAATTGTTGTTTGTCTCCGTAATAAAGCCTTTCTCAATCATCGCTTGACTGTTTGTAAAATGCAGTTGGAAAACATGACCACCAGTTTCAATATCAATCCCAATAGCAATGGAATTATAAGTATCTTCTGTAAGTGGCTCAAACTGATAATAATACTCCGCATTTAGTGAGAGTCTTTTTGTTAGCTTAATTCGACCACCTGCACCTAAAGAGAAAATATCATTTCTAAGTTGAGTTTCTGTAATTGCATTGTAATGAACAAAAGAAGGCATTACTTGTAATGACAGTGCCGGGCTAAATTTTCGGGCAATTAATACTTGATGCGTAAAAACCATTTTATCTGTAAAATCCATTACCTCTTCATAGTCTATATCCTTTAAAGTTTTAACTGCTACTGATGAAAATAAGGTTACTGAAAAAGGCATTGCTCCTGCTCCTTGAGATTGCTTAATTAACCTGTACTTCAAATATGAGTCGTAAGTTTTTTCATACGAATTTCTACCAATACCAATGTTAAAATCATCAGTTAAACCATAGTCAAACCCGATTCTAACATTTGATTGATCTAGCCCAAAAAACTGATAACCTCCGCCGCTAATCTCTCCGAAACGGTGAGAGATTAGCAAATCTAGGTTATGCTTTTTTCTTGTTTCGATTGAATGACCATTTATCAATCTGGTACCTTTAAATGTAGCATCTACATAAGTTTTAATCTTATCAGATTCTTCATCTAGCATTTCGAGCAAATCGTCTTGCGCTTGTGCATTCGAAAACAGAACTATTGAAAATATAATCAGAAAGTATTTTCTCATGGGGTTTCTTCTTTATTGAAATTGAAATCAGCTGTAACTTCTACCTCTTCGGCAATATTTTTAATTACCACACTTGGTATCTTAATTTTATAGTCGGCAACTTTAATAATAAATTTGGTGTGCACTATCACATTTTTTTCTTGCACTGTAATGGTTGTAGGAATACTCACTTGCTTGGTTACACCATGCATAGTTAGTTCACCATTTACCAAAATTTCTTTTTTCCCTACTTCATCAAAATTGATTTTCTCAGATAAGCTTCCAGTTAAAGTAGCTTTTGGGTATTTGTCAGACTCCACATAATTTTCATTAAAGTGCTCTTCCATTAAAGACTTATCGAAATGGAAACTTTTCATCAAGATGGATACTGCTATTTTATTAGTTTCTGTATCGATTACACCTAAAGCTTCATTTGTGGTGGCTTCTATATCTTCGAGTGGTGCTTCAGAAAAAAATCGAGCTTTTCCTTCTTTATCTAAAAGTCTGGTTTGAGCCATTACTACTGTTTGAGCAGCTAAGCCTAAAATCAAGAATATTATCTTCTTTTTCATAATTCAATTTATTAAAGTACAGTTAGAGTTGAATTGATTAAAAAATTCGAGTCTATAGAAAACCCGTTAACCATCACGAGGGTAATTGCCAGAACTACCATTGATTGGTTTTTTAATTTACATGACCATTTTATTAATTATTCTGCGCACCATCGTCTACCCAACAAGCAATAGCATCTATTTGGGTTTGAGATAATTTGCCGCTAGGTGGCATTGAACCTGATCCAGTTTGTGCTTTTATTCTACCTGCATTCTGTTGGATATTAGATAGCGAACTAAGGTTTGGACTTACATTACCTCCGTGGCAATTACTTGTTGCACAATTAGATGAGATGATATTATCAATAGTAGCATTGTAGCTAACTCCAGTAGTTAAAGTGACTGTCTGAGTTATTACACAACCTACATTGTCTGTAGCAGTAATGGTATATTCACCAGCTGCAAGATTATTAAAGGTATTGTTTGATACAGCAGATGCATCATTTAATTTAAAAGTATAAGGAGTTTCTCCACCAGTAGCATTTACTATAATAGAACCATTGGTTGAACCACATCCAGTATCATCAACATCCAATGAAATATTGATTCCATCTACATTTTGAATACTTACTAAAACGGTGGAAGTACAATTGTTGCCATCAGATACCATAACTTCGTAAGTACCTGCACTTAGATTAGAAAATTGACCAGATGTTTGAAAGCTATCATCAATTGCAAATTCATATACACCATCGCCACCAGTTGCTTCTACTTGGAAACCACCATTAGAAACACCACAGTTGGCACCTTGAATATCACCCACAACTGATATTGATAAATTAGAGCTACTACAATCTGATACTGGGCTTAGTTGCTCATATTGACAAGCATAGCCAAAACAAGACACTATTAATAAATAGATTAAATTTCGAGAAAAAAACATGGAGAGATTGAGGTTAGGGAAAGAAGCGGGAAATAAATATCTCCCGCATCTTGGTTTATAGGAAACTTTAACTAGATAATTCATTACTTTAATTTTTGTACTCATTATTTCATCAAATTTTATCTGTTGAAATAAAAATATACTTGTCTACTCAGCTAGACTTAGGTTGTTATTTACAATTGGCCACACACCCGGTGATGGAAAACTGATGCCTTTATTCTCACCTCTGCTCTCATCTTGACCAAAGTAATAAAGTGGCCAGCCTCTAAATGTTAGCTGTTTTTCACCATATACGATAATTTCACCGAAGTCAGATTTATCCATTCCAGAAGGAAGCTCATTTATTTCTGTATAGAATATTGGCCACACTCCATTGTTGCTAAAATCCTCAGCGGTAAAGTTGTTGGTATCTTTAGAATCGTTGATGAAAATATAGATAGTATTACCAGCTGCATCAGTAAAGTACTTTGTTACTCCTTCGCCTTCTTCATAATCACCAGTATAGTTTTTACCATCGTGACCAACTAACTGCGTATCGGCGATCATTAAGCTGTAACTTTCTTTTGCAACGTACCATACATTATTAACTCCGTCACCTAATACTTCTCCGGTATCTTCAATTTCACCATCTGCAGTTGGAGAGTAATAATAGAGCGGCCAACCTTTATAGGTGGTTTGCATTGTTACGCCATCTGCTAAAGTGATAGTTTCAAAGTCGTCTTCGTCCAAATTTGAACCTGATTCTATGATGATATCTTCAGTGTAAAAAATTGGCCAGACATTTAAACAACCACCTGTGCAATTGCTACTTCCATCAGCATCTTTGGTAAAGTAATAAAGACTGTTGCCTTCTGCATCTGTAATGATTTCACCAAAAGTATCATCCTCTGTAAGTTTCACAGTTGGAGCTTCTTCTGCTTGTTCGGTATCTGTATTTACAATTGGCCAAACTCCCGGTGCTGGAAAACTAATCCCTTTATTATCTCCTTTTTCTGTATCTTGACCGAAATAGTATAATGGCCAGCCTTTGTAAGTGAGTTGTTGTTCACCATATACATCAATGGTTCCAAAATCGCTAGAATTTAAAGTACTCGGTAGTGATGCGATGTCATCATAAAAAATTGGCCAAACACCATCATTACTAAAATCTTCAGCAGTAAAATTATTTTTGTCTTTCGAGTCATTTATAAATATATATAGTGTGCGACCTGCTGCATCTACAAAATACTGAGTCTCGCCATCTCCTTCGGTGTAATCATTCATATAGTTTACACCATCTTCGCCTACAAGTTGGGCATTCGCTAACATGATCGAGTAATCTGGTTTAGCTACAAACCACACATTATTTACCGCTTCTCCATTAGTTGCACCTGCTGATTCTGTAACTCCATCGCCAGTAGATGAATAGTAGTAAAGTGGCCAACCTTTATAAGTGGTTTGCTTTTCGCCATCGTCTCTGGTTATCTCACCAAAGTCAGCCGCATCGAGACCATTGCCAATTTCAGGATTTTCTACATAATATATAGGCCAAAAATCTAAACAACCGCCAGCGCATTTGCTTGTTCCATCTGTATCTTTTGTAAAGAAATATAAGGTCTTTCCATCCCCATCTACCAAAATGCTACCCAATGTTCCATTGCTAGAAAGGTTTATTGCTGATGAAGTTTCATCAGGTGTAACATCATCGTCATCGTCTTTACAAGCACTTAGTAAAAGTAGACTGAGCATGATATAGGTTAATATTGAATATTGTATTTGCTTTTTCATCGTGCTAAATTTTCTTCATTAAACATAGTTAACCAGGGGTTATAAGCGTGATAACCTTTAGATTCTCAAAAATTTGATTATTACTTGTGTTAGTGTAAGCTTCGGGAAGACTTGCCCGATTGTTTGTTTACGTTTTGGCCAAAACGATATTTTAATCCAACATTTACTCCGCTACTTAGCAGGTAAATTGAACCTTGCCCAACACCACGTATTGGTGTTTTAAAGTAAGGGTCTACAATTAAAGAAAAGTGATTATTTAAATAGTGTTCGTAAGTAACTGATAGGTTTAAAGAACCCATCAAATGGAAATTTTCTCTTTTCCCTTCCCAACCTTCAACTTGACCTTCTATATAAGTATCGTACTCAAACTTATAATTTTCGGTAAGCATCCAGTAAGAAGAAAAACCTGCATTTAACCAGATAGACCTTCTTGAATTTTTGAATAAACTGTATCCAACATTAATCGGAATATCTAAAGTTAAACAGCGTGCATCGGTGTAAGTTGGTGCGATGCCACCTTTCCAATAATATGCTCTTGGTGGAGTATAATCTTCACCAGTTGCTGAATATATTTTATTATTAAGTATGGTTCCTAAACCAATTTTTACTCTTGCCGATGGATAATATTCTATCTGTACTCCCACTGCCTGACTCAATCTACTATACAATTCTGAAAAACTAGCACTGTTAAAATCTGGCGCTACAAAAAGTGCCAAAGCCCACCTTTTATCTCGAATTGCTGGTAATAATCTTTCTTCGTAATCCTCATCTTCAACCAAGTTCACAATGCCCATTGGCTTGACTTCAATCGAATCCAATTGAAAATCTTTGAGTGAAATTATTAACTGATTAAGCTCTCCTTCTTTATTATTTAGTTGAGAGATATTTGAAATTGTGTTATTAGTATAAATAGAATCTATCTCGTAATTCTCAGTTTCTTTAGCTAGATTATTAAATGGAACTGATGGATTTTGCGAAGAAATATTTCTAATCGACTCCTCTCTTTTTAATGTATCTACTTCTTCTACACTGATATTATTTTCGTCAACTTTTTGCTCATCTTCAAATACATTAGTTTCTTCAGTTAGTTGAAGATTACTTAAATTCTTTTCACCATCATCATTCTTAGTAATATCAGTTTCATCTTCTAAGTTGCTATTAATTGGATCAATTTCTTTTGTTTTACTCTTAGTAGAATTTACTATGCCGGCAGTTTCTTCATCTCGATTAGTAACAGAATTATTTCCTTCATCATTAGAATCTATCGATTTCTCATTTCCTTTTTCAGCTATATTGTTTTCTATTACTTTATTAGATTCAGATTCTTTAGTAGTACTTTCAATACTATTTACTACTTCGGTGCTGGTTATATGATTTTCAGAAATTGATCTTTCTATAATATACCATCCTATAAAAAATAGTAATCCACCTAAAGCTATTACCAACAAGACAGATCGAATATCACTCAGTTTTCCATTCCAATTAAGGTTTTCAAAAAATGGGAATGGTG
Organism: Thalassovita sp.; assembly: GCA_002729595.1. GTDB lineage: Bacteria > Bacteroidota > Bacteroidia > Cytophagales > Flammeovirgaceae > Chondrinema. The sequence continues at coordinate 6,487 of PBYL01000189.1, forward strand.
CTGCATCATCCATGTTATCCAAACCTTTTTCGAGAGTTTCCCATTGAGATTCATCAAACTCAAACTCCTTTTCTGCAAGGTGATTCTTGAAAAATTGCGCTATGTTATCTTCCTCTTCTTTCATGGCTCTACTTCAAAATAAGCGTTCAAGTGGATCTGCAACTTTTTCTTTGCTCTTGCATAGTTCGATTTTGAGGTGCCAACAGAAATTTTCAGCATTCTGGCAATTTCATCATGTTGGTAACCTTCAATCGCTCTCAGGTTGAAAACCGTACGGTATGCTGTCGGGAGTTTTCTTACTATCTCCAGCATTTCATCATAAGTGATAGATTCGAGTATTGAATCTTTCACCGATTCATTAATCCCTTCTTCTAGTTCTACTTCATCTAGTTCTTTGCTATGTTTTTTTAAATGGTCTATGGCTGCGTTTAGTAAAATTGTTTTAAGCCAAGGTTTAAATGGTCTTTGTTCGTCAAACTTCTTTATGTATTTAAAAACTTTCAGGAAACCGTCGTTCATCATTTCCTGAGCTTCATTTTTAGAATTTGCATATCGCATACAGATACTCATAGCAAAGCTGAAGTGCATTTTATACAATGCCTTCTGGGCATCTCTCTTGCCCACTTTGCAATCGCCAATCAGCGTTTTTATATCTGTTTCAGTTAAATTCAAATTATTTTATTAAGCTGCTTTCAATTGTAGGTACTTGTGCTTTTTAAAAAATGGTTGCGTGGCATTTTTAAATTTATTGAAATTTTATTTACTAGATGACTCATTCAAAGTTATTACACTTTGATTATCAACATCTTAAGCAAGAAGATTTAATTGAAAAAAAATTAAATTATTTCTGATCGCCATTCCAACCTATTGGGTTTGGGCTTCGTCTACTGCCAGTTATAACAAGAATTACAATTGTATGAATTTAGAGAATTGGACGAGAAAACTTTTATTCTTTTGTTTAATATTATTATGTGCCTGCGATAAAGAAGATTTTACAGACCCCGCAGATTTGAACTGCTACTTTACCTTAACTGCTGATGCTCCAATTAATGGAAACCTCTCTGTAGAATCGGTTATAATTAATCTGTCTGGTATAGACATTAATGGCGACCATACCAATGAAAATAAAACCTTGCGATTCGAAAGAAACTTTTCAGGAGACGATGGTCAATTTTCACTTATAGGTTCAGATGCATCGCAACCTGTCAATATCCAAATCCCTCAAGGTATTTACAGTTCGTTGCAATTCGATCTTAACTTAAGAGAAGATGAATTTGAGTTTGAATTAGATGCTGATGACGACGACGAAACAAACAACTTGACGGAGTATGTTCAAAGAGCAAATCCGGGAATCTTACTCATTGGCACCTATACTTCTGAAGGTGAAAGTTTAAAAATTGTATTCTCTGTCGATGATGACCTTTCAAGAATTAGAACCAACGCAGAGCAAAATGGAGAAAGCACCATTGTGTTGGAAAAACTCACACCTTCCACTGCTACTTTTAACTTTGATGTGGACTATTGGTTTGGTTTAGTTACAAACCAGATGATACAAAATGCTGCCCGATTGGAATTAGATGGCGAACCGGCGGTGTTTATATATGAAGATTTTAATGAAAATTTATTTTCGACAGTAGTAAGCAGAATTGAAGCCTCCACTCAATTAACTATAACAACAGACTAACTAGCGACTGAGGCGCAAGACGAGAGATATGACAACCAGCGATAAATTACTAATTGAGGGATGTTTGAAAAACAAACGACAATCACAAGAAACTTTATACCGAAAATATGCAAGTACTATGTATCACATTTGTCTTTCTTTTACCGGTGACAGAGATGAAGCCAAAGACATTTTGCAAGACTCCTTTATAAAGGTATTTAAAAATTTAAAAGGCTTTAATCCGGAAAAGTCGCTTGAAGGTTGGATTAGGCGAATAGTAAATAATACAGCTATCGACTTTTTTAGAAAAAAGAAACAACTACGATATCTAGAAAGCAAAATTGAAGAAGCGAATGCCAACGAACATAGAACAGAAAGTTTTGAACCTGCTTGGGTGCAAACAGAGATCGTGCTTAATCATATAAAAAGATTGCCAGATGGTGCACGCATTATTTTTCACTTGTTTGCGATTGAAGGTTACTCGCACAAAGAAATAGCAGACAAACTGCAAATTACCGAAGGCACATCGAAATCGCAGTTTAACCGTGCTCGAAAACTTTTACAAAACTGGATAAACAAGGTTTGAGGTTATGGAAGAAAGAGCACCCAAATGGTATATAAAATGGTTTAACAGCCTGCAAGAAACTCCTCCAGAAGAAGTATGGGATAATATTGCCGACCAACTCGATATTGATGATGTATGGGATAATATTGCTAATGCTTTACCAACAGAGTTAGCTCCAATAAATCAACCAAAAAGCAATTGGCAAATACTTGGTGATAACTTAGGTAGACTAGCAATTGCTGCATCTATACTTTTATTACTTACAACTCCTTTACCGCCTGTTTTTAACAATGAGAATAATTCTAAAAATCTCACGGATGTAGATAGTGTAAATAAGGAATCGGGAAAATTACTTATTACTAAAGACTCAATATTGATTAGCCAAACCGAAATCAATCTTGATGATAGTATTTCTGATAATGAAAATCCTACTGCTAATATCAAAGTCGAAAAACAGCCAGTAGAAACGAAGCAATTAGAAGAAGTAATTAATATAACCTCACATATAAATAATGAAGGTAATAACTTCAATACAAAAAAAAATGAAAAGCCCCTAATCACCGCAATTTCTAATAATTTAGTAGAAAACACTTCATCTAATAGTAGAAGTATTGGTGAATATCATCTTGATTTAGAAGCAAATGGAATAATTATTAATGATACATTTCCTGCTATTTCTAAAGAATTGATTCCTTTATTATCATCATTAAGCTTAGATGATGATGATGAAGAAACTAAGCTTAACAAAAAGAAAAAACTAAATTGGGAAGCAGGTCTAATCTCTAATATCAATAATACATGGATTGTAAATCCAGAAACTAGCCAAGGTTTAAAATCTAGTTCACTTACTCACACCAAAGCTACTTTTAATCCAGAGGTTGGAATAATGTTTAGAGCAGGTAACACTTCTCAGTTGCAAGCAGAACTATATCTGTTTTCTCAAACTGGCCAAAAGTACCAAGATTATTATAATGCACTTTTCCAGACTAAGACTTTGGTGTTGGAGTACCAAAAGCTACAACTATTATATAGAAGACAATTAGTAAAAAGGGCTACATTTTTATCTGTTCATATTTTAGGTGGGGCGTATATATCTCATCTTTCTACAGTAAAGCAAGCTATAGGTAATAGCTTGGAAGATATCACTAACCAATACACCAATCTAGATTATGGTTTAACAACAGGTTTAGATACAGAAATACCGCTTAGCAATAAACTCTTTTTATCTCCTGGGCTCAGATTTACTTACAGCCCACACAATATATATAAAGGAACAGACCAGATTCCAGCGAACTTTAATAAAAGCACTAATCTATCTGTCGGTTTTTCGGTGGGAGTTTTCTACAAATTCAATAAGTAATAAAAGACTACTGATATAAATTTTAAAGAAGCCTATCTGAGATAAAACTCAGATAGGCTTCATATTTCTTAAATGTGAATAAATATTTAATAAATTATTAATTTTTTTCTATCCCATTCCAACCTTAAGCTAAACTGCTTCGTCTTGGGGCAAAATATTTTTTCAATCAAACAGCAAAACAATGAAAAGACTACATTTAACATTTGCATTTCTATTCTCTCTATTGGTGATAGCTTGTGACGACGAAGACGAATCGGTAATTGCTGCTACCGATCTACCAACTACAGCCACTACATTTATCGAAACTCATTTCCCAGAAGCTGAAATCACTCAGGTTATTAAAGATGAAGAAAGGAATAGTGTAGATTACGAAGTGCGGTTAAATAATAATTTTGATTTAGACTTTGATGAGAATGGTAACTGGACAGAAGTAGATGGACTTAACAGCCAAGTTCCAGATTCTATTATACCAACTAATATTCTGAGTTACACCACCACGAATCATACAGACCAAATAATTATCGAGATCAATAAACAAGGAACCAACTTTGAAATTCAACTTGATAATAGATTGGAAATACTCTTCGATGCTGATGGAAACTTTATTCGCTCTGAGTATGACGATTAAGCAATTAATATTCTGACAAACATATGAAAAGAGTCTGTGATGTTCGCAGACTCTTTTTTTATAAAAAAAGGAGAAGGAATATATCCCTCTCCTATTTATATTTAACACTTAAAGTAATACTTTAACCCTACATATCCTCTATTTCGTAGGTTACTGTAAAATCTAAGCCATATTCCTCTTTAAACACCTTTAGAAGGTAAGATTTAGGGTTTTTAATCTTGTTATCAGCAATGGCAAGCTTTAAATCGTATAAAATCTTCCAAATACCCGATTCCATAGTAGCTTCTGTAGCTTTTACAACATCAATAGCTTGTTTGTGGGTAAAACCATAAGTTTTAAGCCTTGTAACCAATCTAGCGGCTCTAGCTTTAAAATCCTCTACTGGTGATTGGCTTTGTGCTTCCTGATCCTCGCTTTTTTTATCTGCACGAATAAACTTCACGTCTTGCTTATCATCATTTTCAATGTCTTTAAGCTCTTGATCGATTTTTTCTTTACTCAGGATATAAAACCTAATAGAACGGATGCTACGGCCTTTCTTAACCGTATCGTACGAAATTGTAAGGTCAGAGAAGGCATTTATTTCGTCTCTGGCTTTATCTAGCACCTTTTCTCTAAACTTTGGGAAGGTTTTGTAAGTCTTTACCTGTGTAATACCTAAAAGCTCTTTTAAATAGTCTACACTCACTTCGTAAACATGCTGCCAACCCAAATGCCTCACAAGTAGCTCATAGATACGCACACTGTAACCAGATTTGAAATGCACCACATTATCGTAGAGATAAGAAGTAAAGTTACCCCTAAGGTTTACAAGATATGGCCTAAGCTCATTGTTAAACTTGAAATGGATAACACTAGAACCTTGTTCCCCCTCAATTTTTGAATAAAGTGAAAGCTCTGCCCACTTACCATCATCTGTTTTTATACTGATACTTGTTCTAACCAATTGGGCTGCTGCATTGCGCACAGCTTCATAATCGCGAGTAGTAAGACGTTTTTTACCAAAAAAGTCTCTCATATCGAATGAGAGCAGCCTTTCGAAGTCATCTTTCTTCTTTAATTCTGTAACCGAAAAGAGAAAAAGTTTTTGCTGTAGTGCCGTTAAACCCAGTTTATCGCGATAATTTATAAGCTTATTTGACTTGCGAACCGTACGGTTTACTTTAAATTTTATTTCCATTAGGTACCCTTAATGTTTACTACTTCGCAGAAAAAAACCAGCTCTATAGAGCATTTTCCAAAAAATTGATGATTATAAGGTTAAATGTAAACATTTAGGGTATGCATTGCAAACGTTTGGGGTACCAATGTAATCATTTAGGGTATGTATTGGTAAACATTGGGGGTACATTTAGTATACATCAGGGGTATATAGCTGTAAACATTAGGGGTATTTATTATATACATTTGGGGTACTACTAAGCCTGTAACTTATTGATTTTAAATGACTTATAGCATCTTAAATATAAGTGTATTTATAATAATAAGAGTCTCTTTATAAATAGGAGTTATTTTTTTATTGTATTTATTAAAATATGCTTCAATTATTACTTTAATACATACCCCTGACGTACATAAAGCTTTACTTTATTGTATCTCTTATCCATTTTATTTTCAATATAGCCTTATAATAGATTAAAAGGGATGTTTTTGTAAACATTGGGGGTATGTATTCAATTTTTACTTTAACTCAAACATTCAATAAGTACCCCCAATAGTTACAAGTTTTTATCTTCGAAAATAGCGATAGTCAATAAAATTTTACTTTTATACTCAAAAATTCGATTTTTTCGATTTTGCTACTATCTTTGGTTAAAATTTTTTTTACTACATGGCAACTTACGGCAAACACTTAAAGGCTGCAAGAACAAAAGCTAACTTGCAGATCAAAGATGTTACAGAACAGCTAAACATCACCAAGCAAACCCTAATCAATTACGAAAGCAGTAAAACAGAGGTACCTTTCGGCAGGTTGGAACAAATGGCAGAATTATACGAGGTTACTATCGATGAGTTGACCAAAGGAGAAAAAGTAGCTGCCAAGATTTTTTCATTCATCAACAGAAAAGGTGGAGTTGGTAAAACAACACTTTGTAATTTACTGGCTGTCGCTTTTGCTCAGTTAGAAGATCTAAGAATTTTGGTAATTGATACCGACTCTCAAAAGTCTACCATGCAATTAGCCGATGAAGGAGTACATAGAAACATCGATGTTCAATTTATCGATTTCGATTCTAACATGCCTATCTCCGACTTGTTAGATATGTTAGAAGAAAATATGTACCAGTTCGATTATATATTTATTGATGTAATGGGTAGTTTCTCTCATGCAGAAGCAACTGCTACCATTATGTTTAAATCGGATTATGTAATTATTCCTTTAGAAGCATCTGACTTAGCAATGGGAGCTACTTTCCAAACTTTGGGAATGTTACCAGAAATTGCAGACAAGAGAAGTAGAAGAAACCAATCTTTTACGCCAATTGGTATTCATAACAAAAGTTCGCATACTAAAGAATCTCGATCTGTTTCTGACCTAAATGGAATGATGGGATTGAAATTATTAAAGAATAGATTATCTAACAGAGTTCGCTATAAGAGACGTATGTCTTTTAAAGAATTGCCATTTACCTTTGAAGAGGAGGATGAATTTTTAGCATTGGTTGAAGAGATAAAAATAATATTAGATAATGGATGATATTAGTGGCAAATGGATGAAGATGGCCAATAAAACGGCTACCAAAACTGAAACACTATCGAAGATTTCGGAGAAGCAGTCTGAGTCCAGAAAAAATTATGTAAAGCTGAGTAGTCTGGTTACGGAAGAAAAGTATGAAAAATACATCCGCAAGCATACAAAAGAAGAGTACGAAGCATTATCAAAAGCTATCGCTCAAGATGGTAAAATAAGAGACCCGCTCACTGTAAAAGTGATGGAAGGTGAGTTGGATCGTGACAGAGTTTTTGTAGTTATCGATGGACATCACAGATTAAGAGCTGCAAAAGAATTGTTAGACCAAGGCAGGCTTGAGTTCGAAAAGGTGCCTATCACCATCGAGAAGTTTGCGAATGACCAAGAGATTTTTGTGTGGATGTTGCGCCATCAACTTGGGCGTAGAAACCTAACTCCTTTTGAGCGTGCAGAAATTGGTTTTAGAATTACCTCTTTCCTTGAGACTTTAGCTCATGAAAAAAAGAAGCATAAAAAAGTGGATAATAAGCTTTTATCCAAATGGATAAAAGCACCCGAAACCGACAAGATCGATTATGCTGAAGTGGTAAGTGATTTAACCGGTGTTCCGAGAACGACAATTATCCGTGCTAAGAAATTACACAATCAGGCAAACGATGAGTTAAAGGGATTGATTAGAGCAGGAGATATTTCTATTTCAAAGGCTTATCAGCAGTTGGTTGATATAGAAAAACAGCTAAAGAAAGAAGCTCAGATTCGCCAACGAACAGAAGACTTTCAGCAAGCTCTTTTTAGTATCAAAGAAATTGAGCAATTATTCAAACCAAAATTGATATTAAAAGCAGTTGGTAAAACAGCTAAATCTTCGGTGAGAATTAACCTGTTAGAAAGAACTGATAACTCTCTGCTTTTTGCGATGATAGAAGATGATGAGATGGAATATGTAAGGGTGTTTTACAACCTGCCAACTCAAAATACTTCCACTGTTTTTGCAAACAGAAATATTTATATCCATCACGAAAATAGCAAGTTGAAAACTTCTAAAAAGGATGCTTTGTTAACCATTAGTCCGGAAGGGGTAATTACATTAGCCAACAAAAGCACAGAAGTTTACAATTTGGAGCCAATGCAAGAACTTGAAATGTTACGCAAAGCGGCTATCAGTATAAAATAAATTAAGGCTTTTATCCATTTGGATAAAAGCTTTATCTCCACTCCTTCCTCCTGAAAAACCATTTTTCCTATGAATGAAATTAAGCTATTTGATGATAAAGAAATTAGAGCTGCATTAATTGATGGTGAGTTGTACTATGCAGTTGTGGATGTAATTGAGGTTTTAGCAGAAAGTGAAAAGCCAAGTAA
>PBYL01000190.1 GCA_002729595.1 Thalassovita sp.
AATCCAGCAGGAGAATGGAATACTTCTAGAATTAAGTTTACCAACGAAAAAGCGGAGTACTTTTTAAATGGTGAAAAAATGTTAGAATTTGAACCTTGGTCTGCAGACTGGGAAAAAAGAAAAACCGAGGGTAAATGGAAAGACTATCCTGATTATGGAATTGCTAAAACTGGTTTAATTGGTTTGCAAGATCACGGTAGTTTTATCTGGTTTAAAAATATAAAGATTAAAGAATTATAAGAGATTTAGATCAAGTGCTTTGGAAAGAAGACACCCAACTTAACAAGCTCAAAGCAATGATTAAATGAAAAACTAATACAGCGATAAAATCTGGTAGTAATTTTACTACTAGATTTTAGCTGTAATTATTTAAATCCCTAGCATCTGAAAGATAGATTTTTTGAGAAGGTTTAGCTAACTCAACATTACTTTCTTTCTTAAATCTCTCTTGAATTGCACGCTGCACATCGAACATCATGCCCATACCAGCAGGCAAGTCTTTTGCCCACAACGGTACACGGAAATTAATTACAAAGTTATCGAAGCTCAGTACTTCTACATTCACCAAAGGTACTCCTTGTTCTTTTTCTAGCTCAGTTCTAAAATCTAATAAGTTAGGGTGTTTCAATACTTCTTCTTTAATAATTCGCTCGGCAGTGGCAATATCAGAATCGTAACTGATACCCACAAACATAAATTTATTTACCCGAGGGTCTATAATTGTCCAATTGATAATGGGTTCAGAAGTAATCCAAGAATTAGGGTAAATATGTCTTTTATTTTCAAGCCCTCTCACTACTGTATGTCTTAGGGTTATATCTTCTACGGTACCTATTTCTCCATTTACTTTTACAATATCATCTACCCTAAACGGTCTGAAAATAATAATAAAAATGCCACTTATAATATCAGAAAAGGCTTTTTGAGAAGCAAAACCTAAAAAGGCAGCAAAAATACTGGCACCTGCAAAAATACCTACAGCTATAGATCGAAAGGTGGGGATAGCATAAATTACTCCAATAATTACTATGGAAAAGGTGAGGAAATCAACAGCGTTGCCAACAAATTTAATCTTTGTTTTATTACTGGTGTTTTCCATCTTATCCATAAACCGATTTAAAAAAAGTTTGATGAATTTGTTGATGAAAACTCCGAGAATTACCAATAGGAATATTTGCGCAGTAATGCTATAAACCGCTTCTGGAAACAAAGATTTTAAATATTCTATCATTGAAATAGCAAAAAGTATAATAAGGTACCATTGAAATACAGACCAAACGGTATGTCTAAGTATTGCTGTTTTGGAAAGGTTTTACAGTATTGGTTATGCTACTGTTTTACTAATTGTGCAATTAATCATGTGTATTAATTACAAACTTAATGTGTATAATTTTGCCTGACTAATTTTTGAGGCTTCTAAAATAAAATCTATAGTTTTCTCTATCAGAAAGGCTTTCCAATTATAACAAGATTGAGCTATTCATTGTTTTTTAATGTTTTTGCTTAATAGATATTGGAATTGGACAATAACTAAAAAACATTAAAAATTTTTATAACATAATTTCATTACTTAGTTGTGTAAACAGATATTGAATGTAATGAAACCTATAGATATATTTTTAGCCATTTTTTTGAGTACAATATTCTTTTCTTGTGGCAATTCTGAATCTACTGTAAAAGAAAACGTGAATGATTCTGATACACTTTCAATAAATCACCAAGAATCAATTGTCACAGAAACAATCGACAAAGAAGAAAAGCAATCTATACTTTCAGATACAACCTCTTTTGAATACTTGCTTGATCTAAGCAAGCTTGCAGAAATGAAAGGACCGCAACCAATACCAATTAATCTGAAAGATAAGTTTTTGTCAGATTTTGAAGAAGAATTACAGGCTTATAAGTTGCACAAACAGAATGATTCTGAGGTTTGGATAGAGGTTGCAATTCCTTATCAAGCAGTTGAAGAAGGAACTTACAGTGAAAGTGTGTCATATACCTTTCTTGTAGTATTTGATGTGTCTGGTAAATTATTGGATAAGGTCATGATCTCTAAAAAGATGGAGGTTGCAGATGATGGAAGCACAAAGACAGAAGAAATAGCATCACAAATTATTGGGGATACTTTGATAATAACAAATACTGAAAAAGAGGAGGGTTACCTAGGTGAATACGGAAACTCAGAGTGGGGAGCAATTAATGAAATAAGTATTTTAGACACACTCGTTTGGGAAAGAGCAAGTAAGAAATTTTTATAACTTTTCCTGTGCTTTAAACTCTTGCGCATATTCAGACGGATTCATGTTGTAAATCTTATGGAATGAATCTCTAAAATATCTGGTGCTGCTAAAGCCCACTTCGTAAGCAACTTGAGAGATAGACATTTTATTCAATTTAATTAGCTCAGCAGCTTTTTTAACTCGTATCGAGCGAATAAACTCCGATGAAGATTCGCCAGTAAGTTGTTTAATTTTTCTGTAAAGTGTCGCTTTACTCACACACAATTCGTCTTTGAGTTGGTCAATTCCAAAGTCAGAAGTAAGCAAATTACTCTCAACAATCTGGATGGCCTTATCTAGAAACTCTTTATCCGCCGAATCGATGCCTTCGTCAATTGGAGCGAGCAAGATTCTAGAAGTGTAGTAGTCGTGCAATTTGCTAATGTTGCGCACCAAAGTTCCGATTTTTGCCTGTAGCAATTCCGGATTAAATGGTTTGGTAATATAGTCGTCTGCCCCAATGGTAATTCCTTCAAGTTTATGCAAATCGTCTGCTCTAGCGGTGAGTAAAACGACAGGTATGTGCAAAGTACTTCTTTCGGTTTTTAGCTTTTTGCAAAGTTCGATGCCATCCATCCCCGGCATCATAATATCACTAATAATAATAGTAGGCAATTTGGCTTTGGCTACTTGAAAACCCTCTTCGCCATCGGCAGCTTCCAACACTTTAAACGACTGGATAAACAGCGATTTAATGTAAGTCCTAATATCATGATTATCTTCAATAATCAGCAAAGTGTGTTTATGAGCCTTGTTTGCATCATGCTCTTCATGGAATTCTGCCAACTCATATTCTACCTTCGGACTGAGGTTATAATGCTGTGGATGCTCACTATCTGCATTGGTTTTTATTAGTTGGTCTTCTGTAAAATGACTAGCACCTAATTTGAATTTTAAGATAAACTCAGTGCCTTTGTCTTTGGTGCTTTTTACATTAATCTCTCCTTTGTGTAATTCTACTAAATCTTTTACCAAAGCTAATCCAATTCCAGAACCTTTAATATGGATGGTTTCGGCTTCTACAATCTGGTAGTATCTATTAAAAATCTGATCGAGGTATTCTGCAGAAATCCCTTTGCCATTATCTGTAATGTGTATTTCACAATAGTCTGGGTTATCTAAAGAAGCCTTTTTTATCTCAATGGAAATTTTACCTTCTGGCGAAGTGTATTTAAATGCATTAGAAATGAGGTTGTAAAGTATGGTTTCGAAATGCATTTGGTTAAACCACAATTTTAAACTTTCAACTTCAGAGCTAAACTCAAATGTGATGTTTTGCAATTTGGCAAGCTCAAAAAACGCATGATGAATCTCGTAAGTAAATTTCACCAAATCGTTTTCAGTCACTTTAAGATTTACATTTCCAGTTTCAACTTTTCTAAACTCAATTAATTGGTTAATTAAGTTGTGCAACCTGTATGCGTGGTTGTAGATAGAAAGTAACTTGTTTTTTATACTCCCAGAAATATCTTGATTCCTAATAATTTGCTCCAGTGGACTGATGATCAGCGTAAGTGGGGTTCTAAACTCATGAGAAATATTGGTAAAGAAATTCATCTTGAGGTTATAAATTTCAGAGAGTTTTTTCTTTTCAACTTGTTCGAGCTCAATCTTTTTCTCCATTCTAAACTTATTCAACCTATACTGTTGGCTTAAGTAAATAATAGAGCCAATAATTAAGGTATAAATCAAATAAGCCCACCAAGTTTTCCAGAAAGGTGGGAGTACGGTAATTTTTAAAACTGTTTCGTCAGACCAGTTCTTGCTATCTAAAGATGCCCTCACTTTAAAAAAGTATTGGCCACTCGGCAGTCTTGCATAGGTTACTTTTCTGTCGTTGCCTACATAATTCCATTGGTTTTCGATGCCTTCTAATTTGTAAGAGTAATGTACTTTAGATGGATTTGGTAAATAAATGGCTGCAAATGCCAGGGAAAAAACAGATTGATTATTCTGCAAAGTAATATGATCGATATGCGCACTGCTACTATCAATCTCAGCTTTTGAATAGGCTGTATTATTTTCAGGTTTTAGTACTTTATTAAAAACACTAACTTCTTCAATAATTACATTGGTGGTTATCTCTTGCTTAAAATTCTCATGTGGATTAAAGAAGACCAATCCTTCTACACAACCAAAATATAAATTGCCATTTTCAGAGGCTAATACAGAGCCATCAGCAAAAGCTAATGAAGGCAGTCCATCATTGGTATTATAATTAATAAACTCTTCAGTGTTAATATCAAATTTTGAAATTCCTTTATTGGAAGAGAGCCAAATGGTGTTATCCCCGACAATTTTAACACTGTGTACAATGTTGTTAGAAAGCCCCTTTTTCTCATCAAATATTTCTAAGGTCTCTTTATCAGGATCGAATTTTACTAAACCTGTTCGGTAAGTGCCCAACCAAAGGTTACCATCACTATCTTCATCTATCGAAAAAATAGAGTTTTCTTTACGAATATCATTTTCAATGTTGAACTGCTTAAAATCGCCATTTTCGAAAAGGAAAAGTCCATCTTCAAATGTACCAACCCACAATCTGTTTTTGCTATCGATAAAGAGCGAGCGGATGTCATTGCCTTTTAGGTTGCTATTATCGTAATTGTATTGGGTAAATTTGCCTGTTTTTTTGTCCAGAACATTTAATCCACCTTGGTTGGTACCAATCCAAATTTTACCAGATTTATCTTGTATAATGGTTCTTACATCATTCCCCCCAATAGAATTTGGATCGTTTTCGTCGTGTTTGTACCACTTAAAAGTATTTGTTTGAGGCATATAGCGGTTAAGCCCGCCAGTGTAGGTACCAAACCACAAATCACCATCATTATCTTTATAGGCACACAAAATGGCATCGTCGCTTAGGCTTCCATTATCTGAATAGTATGTAAATGTATTTGTTTTGGGGTTATATACATTTAAACCTCCACCGTCTGTACCAATCCATATGTTGCCTTCATCATCTTCGGTAAGTCCCCATACTTTTTTGTGCTTGAGCGTATTCTTAGAAAAATGATTTTTCTGTATGGTTTTAAAGAAAGCTTTTTCGTAACTGAGGTAATTTATACCATCGTTGTGCGTACCCACCCATAAGCCAGCATTGGCATCGCTAAAAATTCTAGTTACAGATCGGTAACTTAAAGAGCCGGGCGTTTCACTATCTTTAAAATGATCGAACTCATAACCATTAGAATCAAAAGAGTTGATGTAGAGCTTATATAAACCAGATTGTTCTGTACCGATCCACATGTGGCCTTTGCCATCATTATATAGGTCAAGAATTCTCTTGTCCATTTCAAAATTTGGAGCAATAGTTATTTTCCGCAGAATGTTTCTAGATACATCGTAATGGAAAGTGCCATAGCCAAACGTACCCACCCAGATGTTTCTATTTCCATCAATCTCTATAGATTTAATATGGTCTACTTTAATGCCTTCTTCACTTTTTTCAATCAGTTTTAGGGTATTTTGCTTTCTATCTATCACAAAAAGGCCATTCCAAGTGGCTACCACCATGTACTGAGTGCTATACTCGATTATATCGTTTATGGAGTATTTTTCATCATTAAAGATGTTAATGGTAGCACCTTCTGCAGTAAAGAATACTTTCTGGAGATACTGTTTTTCTTCTGAAAATCTTTTGAGTCCGCGAGAGGTACCCACCCAAATGGTAGAATCTTTGGTTTCGTAGATTTTAGAAACCTGTTCATTTTTAGTGTATGGTATTCTGGTAAATTGGTCTTTAGCAGCATCGTACAGGTTAAGCCCTTCTTTTGTACCTACCCAAATTCGCCCTTGGCTATCTTTTAACAATGTACCAATGGAGTTATTACTGATAGAAGTGCTATCTGCCGGGTCGTTTCTGTATACGACCATCTCATAACCATTGTATTTATTTAGTCCATCGTCTGTACCGATCCAGATATAACCCTCATTATCTTGTAAAATATCTATAATGTATGCGTTGGAAAGGCCATCGTTAAATGAGATGTATTGAAAATTAGACTTTGTGCTTTGGGCAAAGACTAAGGTGGGTAAGAGTAGTATGGATAGTAGTAGTAGCTTCAACAGAAACCTCCTCGTAGCTGATTAAACATCCGACAAACATATAAAGATATTTTCATTTCTATATTTATTATTAGTGAATAGTAATGAGTTTATCTGTGCTTATTAAATGTTGTAGCCGGATGAAAAATTCATTTTATTATTTAATAATTTTTAAACTGGTTTACAAAGATATACTTTCTTAATCTACGAATATACTTTGTGTAGATTTCACTAATTTTTTTAGTTAACAAAGTAACCACGGAGTAATTTTCAATATGAAGCAAAAGAAACCTATTATTGAGCATAAAGCTTCATTCTGAGTTAATATTAATGCAAAATGAACCATTTGTGTATGTAGAATGAATGATATGTTCCCCTCTTTGTGAAAGCAGAAATCTACATTTGTTCCATCAGATCTGAGCAAAATGTAAATTGAAATTTAACCAAAAGTATGAATTTGAAAACAGTTCTATCCTTATTGAGGAAGCAGCTTGTGTTACTGCTTCTGATGGCTGTGCATGTAGCAACCTATGCACAGGAAAACATAACCGGACAAGTTTTGGCAGAAGATGGCGAACCACTACCGGGAGTGAGCATAATTATTAAAGGTACCAGCACTGGTACAACAACCGATTTCGATGGCAACTTTAAAATAGCAGCAACAAGCGAAGCAATTCTACAATTTAGCTATATAGGCTATACCCCTCAAGAAGTAACAGTTGGTAGTCAAACTAACATACAAATAACTTTACAACCAGATGTTGAACAACTGGATGAGATTGTTGTAGTTGGTTATGGCCAACAGAAAAAAGAAACCTTAACAGGTTCTATTTCTCAGGTAAAAGGTAAAGACATAGTAAAAAGCCCGCAAGCAAACGTTTCTAACTCTTTATCAGGTCGTTTTTCTGGTGTTATTGCTAACAACAGTTCAGGGGAACCAGGTTATGATGACAGTAATATCTACATTAGAGGTATTGCAACAACTGGTAACACCGATGTATTAGTCGTAATTGATGGAGTTCCAGGACAGATTGGAGGTTTAAGCAGACTTAACCCAAATGATATAGAAAGTGTATCCGTATTAAAAGATGCTTCTGCTGCAGTATATGGTAGTAGAGCGGCAAACGGTGTAATTCTAGTAACTACGAAAAAAGGAGAGCAAGGCAAACCACGTATCGATTATAGCTATAACATAGGTTTTAACTCACCAACCAGATTACCAGATATGGCTGATGCAGCTACATTTGCTACGCTGCAAAATGAGATCGCTTATTACAACAATAAAGATGGTGGTTTAAATCAGGCATATACTGAAGACGAAATTCAAAAATTTGCAGATGGTTCTGATCCAATCAACTACCCAAATACAGATTGGGCAGATGCAACATTAAAGAAAACTTCGCTTCAGCAGCAACATAACGTATCAGTTAGAGGAGGTTCTGAAAACGTAAAATACTTTGTATCACTTGGTAAATTAGCTCAGGAAGGTCTTTATAAAGACGGTGTAACAGAGTACAATCAGTATAGTTTCAGATCAAACATAGATGCAAACATCACAGAAGATTTTAGTGTAGGTTTGTTATTGAATGGTAGAGAAGAAGACAGAATTTATCCAACTTATGGAGCTGGTGAAATTTTCAGATCTATTTATAGAGCTTATCCAACAGTGGTTGATGTTTATCCAAACGGTTTACCTTCTACAGGTGTTGAAAACAACAACCCAGTAATGATGGTAACAGATGCTGGTGGTACAAGTGAAAACCCAACTCAAATTTTCAATGGTATTTTAAAAGCGAAATACTTTATTCCTTGGGTAGATGGATTATCTGTAGATGGTTTTTACTCTGTAGACAAAAAATGGAATTTCACAAAAACATTCTCTCAACCATATTCTGTTTACAAATACGATAGCGATTCAGATACTTACACTGCAGTAACTACTGGTGGTTCTAACAATGCAGGTAAACTAGTAGAGGCACAAGAAAACATTTCGCAGATTACGCAAAACATCAAACTAAACTTTGATAGATACTTTGGAGATCACTATATCAATTCTTTTATTGCTTATGAGCAAAGTACTTATAGTGAAGAACTTTTTGATGCAACAAGATTGAACTATCCGACTGTAGAAACTCCTGAGTTAAGTCAAGGTGGTGCAGCTACATCAGACAGTGATAACAGCGGTAGTAGCTACCATTACAACAGAAGAAGTTTTATTGGTAAATTAGCTTACAACTACAATGAAAAATATCTGGCAGAGGTACAGTTAAGGGTTGATGGTTCTTCAATTTTCCCTTCTGATAATAGATATGGTTATTTCCCTGCAATTTCTGCTGGTTGGAGAATCTCAGAAGAAGAGTGGTTTTCTAATAGCGTAAACTTTATCAACGATTTAAAAATTAGAGCTTCTTATGGTCAGCTTGGTAACGATAATGTTGATCCATTCCAGTTTTACAACAACTATTCATTCAATAACTCATATGTAATTGATGGAGTAGCTGTTTCAGGTGTAGACCTTACTAAATTGGGTAACCCAGCAATTACTTGGGAGGTAGCAAAGAAAACCGACGTTGGTATTAATGCGACATTATTCAGAAATATTTCATTAGAATTTATTTATTTCCAGCAAAACAGATCTGATATTCTTACTGCTAGAAATGCATCAATTCCGGGAGTTTCTGGTATTGTAAACCCATACGATGGAAGTACATTAGTTCCTGATGAAAACATTGGTAAAGTAAACAGTAATGGTATAGAAACAACTCTTGGTTACAAGCAAAACAAAGAGAATTTCTGGTATAGCGTTTCTGCTAACTTAACTTATGCAAAAAGTAAAATCGAGTTTATCGATGAAGCTTCTTCAGTGTTAGATTATCAGCAACAAACTGGTCGCTCTTTAAATACTTATCTATTATATAATGTATTAGGTATTTTTAGAACAGAAGAAGATTTAGATGCATATCCACATCTGTCTAGTGCTCAAGTTGGTGATTTAATTTACGAAGATTACGACGAAGACGGAGAGATTACTGCAGATGACATGGTAAGAACAAAATACGGAAACTTACCACAAATCACTTACGGTATCAACATTACTGGTGGTTGGAAAAACTTCGACGTGGCAATACTTTTCGCAGGACAAGACAGAGTGAACCAATACATCTTACCTGAGTCTGGTACAGTAGGTAACTTCTACAGCAGCTGGGCAGATAACAGATGGAGCCCAACTAATACAGGTGGTTCTTACCCAAGAGTAGATACCAGAGCATCTTCATCAATCAATGGAGGTTTATACAAAAACAACTTCTGGTTGTACGACAATGCATTCTTAAGATTGAAAAACATATCTATAGGTTACAATGTACCTGAAGCAATACTTTCAAAAGCAAAAATCGCAGCTTTAAGAATTCAGGCAAGTGCATTTAACTTGTTTACGATCACTAAGTTAGAAGATTTCGATCCGGAAGGTACAAGTGAGAGCGGACAGTTCTATCCGCAACAGAGAATTATCAATCTTGGTGTGAATGTTCAGTTTTAAACTACGAAAGATATGTTATTTAAAAATAAATTAAGATATATAATTGCCCTTGCATTTTTGAGCCTGTTCTCAAGTTGCAAAGAAGATTTGTTAGATGTAACAGCAACAGACAGGATTTCGGATGATGCTATCTTGGCTGACTCTACGCTGTTCGAAGCATACGTAATTAACCGCTATATGGGGGTGAAATTACAAGATAAAGAAGCAGAAGGAACACCTCCGGGTTTTGGTAGAGGTTTTGAATATGGCCTTTGGTCTTCAATTACAGATGAGTCAATGTATACCAATGATGATAACACTTGGCTAATTCAGAGAGGTCAGTTATCACCAGAAAACACAGGTATTGCAGGTACCATCTGGTCTAGAAGTTACAGAAGTATTCGTGAGTGTAACTATGGTTTGCAGAATATTAATGAAGTGCCAATGAGTGATTATGGCAAAGATGTTTTAACTGCAGAATTAAAGTTTATTAGAGCTTACAGATACCAAGACCTTATCAGAAACTATGGTGGTGTAGTTTTAATGGGAGATGAAGTTTACGAACTGAGTGATGATCTTACAGATGCTTCTTTATTCGAAAGAGCTTCATTAGCAGAAAGTATAGAATATGCAGTAGCACAACTTGATGAAGCAGCAGCAGACTTACCATCTTCTACATCAGACAGTTGGGGAT
This sequence comes from Thalassovita sp., assembly GCA_002729595.1. GTDB lineage: Bacteria > Bacteroidota > Bacteroidia > Cytophagales > Flammeovirgaceae > Chondrinema. The sequence continues at coordinate 10,541 of PBYL01000190.1, forward strand.
TAGGTCGCGCTACTAAAGGTGCAGCCTTAGCATTAAAATCGAGATTATTGTTATATGCTGCTAGTCCATTATACAATACAGGTACTTGGGCAGAAGCTGCTACCGCTGCTAAAGACGTAATGGATTTAGGTTTATACAGCCTTCATGGAGATTACGCTTCACTTTTCCTTGACGAAAACAGCAGTGAGATCATATTCGAAAGATTATATGCAATTGGTACTCGCCACGTATGTTTAGAAATCTCTAACGGACCTAACGGTTATGGCGGTTGGGGAGGTAATACTCCGCTTCAAAACTTGGTAGATGCTTACGAAATTGTGAGCGAAGATGGAACTACTGCAACTGAGTTCGATTGGAATAACCCAGAGCATACAAGTGCTCCTTACGAAAACCGTGACCCTCGTTTTTATGCTTCAATTCTTTACAATGGAGCAGAATACAGAGGCCGCGAAATAGAAACTTTCGAGCCAGGTGGACAAGATAGCCAAGATGGTAATGATAACTGGAATACTTCTAAAACTGGTTACTATCTACGTAAATTTATTGATGAAGACTTACCAATCTCGAACCCTTGGGATGTGGCAGGTACGCAACCTTGGATTTACATTAGATATGCAGAGGTTTTATTAAACTATGCTGAAGCACAAAACGAATCTGTTGGTCCAGATGCAAATGTGTATGATGCGATTAACCAAATTAGAACCCGTGCAGGAATGCCAGAATTGGCAACTGGTTTATCTCAAGACGAAATGCGTGAAGCAATTATGAGAGAGAGACAAGTTGAGTTGGCTTTTGAAGAGCATCGTTATTATGATGTGAGAAGATGGGAAATTGCGATGGAAACAGAAAACGAAGATGCTTACGGTATTTCCATCACTCAAGATGGTGATGAATTTACTTACACAAGAAAAGTAGCTCTTGATGGTAAAAGTTTTTCAGAACAACATTATTGGTTGCCAATACCAAGAGCAGAGATACAATCTTCCGGAGATTTGTTAGAACAAAATCCTAATTATTAATCAGAGTAGTAAGGCAGTGTACTAAATTAGTGCATTGCCTTTATTTTTATGAAAGAAAGTAAATTACCAAAACTATAAGAACATGATGAAAACTCTGATCCATCAGGGCAACAAGAACCTTGTCCGATTACACACTAAACTCCACTTCGTAGCAATCTTTCTATTTGCTATTATATCACATCACACTTATAGCCAGCAAGTGCCAGAATGGCAAAACCCTACTGTAGTTAGCACAAATACTGAAGAGCCTCATGCCACTTTAATGCCTTTTAAAGATGAAGCTTCTGCGCTTTCTTACGATTTTGCCAAATCACCAAACTACAAGTCTTTAAATGGAAATTGGAAATTTAACTGGAGTTATAATCCATCATTAAGACCTGTAGCCTTTTACAAAAAAGATTTTGACGATGCCAAATGGGGGGAAATGGTAGTGCCGGGAGATTGGCAAATGCATGGTTATGGGGTACCAATTTACGCCAACGTGAATTACCCATTTAAATCAGATATTCCTAATATTCAAAAGGAGTATAATCCGGTAGGTTCATATAGAACAACCTTTACCGTTCCCGCAGGTTGGGAAGAAAAAGACATTATTATGCACTTTGGTGCAGTAAATTCTGCATTTTATGTATGGATTAACGGAGAAAAAGTAGGCTACAGCGAAGACAGCAAAACTCCAGTAGAGTTTCATATAAATAAATACTTGCAAGAAGGTGAAAACCTATTGGCGGTAGAGGTTTATAGATGGTGCGATGGTAGCTATTTAGAAAGCCAAGATTTTTGGAGACTGAGCGGAATCGAGAGAGATGTTTATCTATACAATCGTGAAAAAGCAAGAATTGCCGATTACTTTGTAAAAGCAGGTTTAGACGAAGCTTATACAAATGGTACTTTCGATCTTACTGTTAGTTTAAAAAACACAGCAAGAAAATCTTTTAATGGTAAGGTAGAAGTAAAAATTAAAGAGTCTGGAAAAAGCGGACAAGAGATAGTTTATACCAAAGAGGTTTCTTTAAAAGGTAGATCATCTGCTGATATCAAATTTAATGAGACTATAGAAGCTCCAAAGAAATGGAGTGCAGAGAGCCCAAATCTCTACGATATGTTATTGGTATTGACCGACAGTAAGGGCAATACCACTGAGATAATTTCGAAGAAAATAGGTTTTAGAACTTCTGAGATTAAGAATGGTCAGTTTATGATCAACGGAAAGTATGTGTTGGTAAAAGGGGTGAACAGACATGAGCACGATCCGGTAGAAGGTCATGTAATTAAGATAGAAGACATGATCAAAGACATTAAACTGATGAAGGAGTTCAACGTGAATGCTGTTCGTTCTAGCCACTACCCGAACCACCCGAAATGGTATGAGCTATGCGACATGTATGGTTTATATGTGATTGATGAAGTAAACATAGAAGCACACGGACTTAATACTCCTTGGAAAGGTGACTATGGTTATAGATTCAACACGGTTAATTCTAATGCACCAGAGTGGAAAACTGCTCATGTAGACAGAACAACCAGAATGTTCGAAAGAGACAAGAACCATCCTTCAATTGTGATTTGGTCTTTGGGTAATGAGGCAGGTTTTGGTGAGAATTTTAAAACCACTTATAATTTACTAAAAACCATAGATGGCACTCGTCCAGTTCAGTATGAGCAAGCTTGGGTTGATCCGTTTACTGATATTGTTACTCCGATGTATCATACAGTGGCTGATTTAGAAAAGTATGTTGCTAGAAAAGATGGTCGCCCTTTGATTATGTGTGAGTACTCTCACGCAATGGGTAATAGCAATGGTAACTTAGTAGACTATTGGGAAACCATTGAGAAACACCCTGAACTACAAGGTGGATTTATTTGGGATTGGGTAGACCAAGGTATGTTAAAAACTACACCTTCTGGTGAAAAATTCTGGGCTTACGGTGGAGACTTTGGTCCTGTTGATGTGCCGAGCGATGGAGATTTTTGCCATAATGGAATTGTATTTCCAGATAGAACGCCTAAGCCAGCACTTTGGGAGTTAAAGAAAGTTTATCAGTACATCAAATTCAAACCTGAAAATTTAGAAGCAGGTAAATTCAAAATTGAAAACAATTATTACTTTACTAATCTGGATGCTTTCGATTTTAAATGGGAAGTAATGGCAGATGGCAAAGTGGTAAAAGAAGGTTCAATTAAGTTAGATAAAACAGTGAAGCCGGGTGAATCTGTAGAGGTAAGTATTCCACTTGCTCAAGTAGAAGCTACTCCAGGAACTGAGTATTTCATCAACTTTACAGCAAGCACAAAAGAAGCATCATTGGCACTTGCAAAAAATCATATAATAGCAACTGAGCAATTAGTATTGCCTATTTACGAGCCGGCTGTACCGCAAGAATTACCAGCAGGTTTAACACTTTCATTAGAAGAAACTCCTGAGAAATATTTCATTCTGGGTAAGACATTTTCTGCGGTAGTTAATAAGAAAACAGGTCTAATCACAGAATACAACTTTGATAGTAAATCTCTATTGAGAAGACCATTAGCACCAGATTTTTGGAGAACACCAACCTCAAACGATACTGGTAACAAAATGGGAGAGAGACTGGCTGTTTGGAGAAATACCGAAGAGCACAGAAAATTAAGCGATATTAAAGTTGAGAAAATTAGCGATCAGCAATTGCAGTTAATTACCACTTCAAGCTACGATAATGGTATAGGTCAACTAAACCTCACTTATACATTTTTTGCTAATGGCGATATTAAGGTAGATTACAATTTCTTAAAGGGAAATGTAGAAGGTGAAATTCCAAGAATTGGTATGCAACTAGCAGCTCCGGCTGATTTAGAGAATTTTGTTTGGATGGGTAGAGGTCCTCAAGAATCTTACTGGGATAGAAAGTCTGGTATTAAAGTAGGCTTGTATTCAGGTAAAGTTATGGATCAATATACTCCGTATATGACTCCGCAAGAAAGTGGAAACAAAACGGATGTGAGATGGGCTGCACTTAGAAATAATGCAGGCAAAGGTTTAATGATTGCCGGTGGAATTGCAGGTAATCAGTCTGAAAGTCAAAGTGGTAATCAGCCACTTGAAATGGGTGTTTTCCCATTTGATCACAAACAATTGGAAGGTATGAAACATCCTTATGAAATTAAAGCGATGGATTTTGTACAATTGCGAATCGATTTGAGACAAATGGGTGTAGGAGGCGATAATAGCTGGGGAAATCATACTATGGATAAGTACAAATTATCCGACAAAGAGTATACCTACAGCTTTACATTAAGTCCTCTCGGTGAAGATGAAAGTGATTTACCGGCAAAAGCCAAAAAGACAAATAACCTAACTCAACAGACAGAAAAATAATGAAAACTAAATACACAGCATGGCTTTTTTTAGCCATGTTTTTTACCATATTATCAGGATGCGATAAACAAGAAACAGCCGAAGTAAAAACAACAGAAGGAGCTTATCAAATTAAGCTTTCAGATTCAAAACAAGTAATTAAAAACTTTGGAGCTTCAGACGCATGGGCTTGCCAGTTTGTAGGAAAAAACTGGCCAATGGAAAAGCGAAACAAGATTGCCGATTTACTATTCAGTACTGAGTTTGATGAAAAGGGCAACCCGCTCGGAATAGGTCTTTCACTATGGAGATTTAATATTGGTGCAGGTTCAGCAGAGCAAGGAGCTGATAGCGATATTAAAGATGAGTGGAGAAGAGCAGAAACATTCTTAAACGAAAATGGCACTTTTAACTGGGAGAAGCAAGAAGGCCAACGTTGGTTTTTAGATGCAGCTCAAAAGCATGGTGTAGATCAATTTGTAGCTTTTGTAAACTCTCCTCCGGTGTATTATACCAACAATGGTAAAGCTTACTCAGCACCAGATAACAAGGCCAATTTAAAAGAAGAAAACATTGGCGATTTTGCAGAGTTTATGGTGGATGTACTGGCTCATTTTAAATCTCAGGGAATCGATTTTGATTACATCAGTCCAGTAAACGAACCGCAATGGAACTGGGATGATGCCGGGCAAGAAGGTTCTTCTTACAGAAATACAGACATTTACAAAGTTGTAAAAGCACTCGATCAATCTATTACAGACAAAGGTTTAGATACCAAGATTGAAATTCCAGAGGCAGGTAAAATCAATTACCTCTACGAGTCAGCAGATAAGCCAGAGAGAGGCAAACAAATACAAGATTTCTTTAATACTTCTAGCGAATTGTATTTGGGAGACTTAACCCACGTAGCTAAGAAAGTAGCAGCACACAGTTATTTTACAACTTATCCAGAAGACCAAATGATTGAGATTAGAAAGTCTTTGGTAGAAACCATTCAGGCAACTGACCCAGAATTGGAATATTGGATGAGTGAGTATTGCGTGCTAGAAGATAATAATGTTATAAAAGGTGGTGGCAGAGTTTTAACCATGGACCCAGCCATTTACATCGCCAAAGTTATGCATTACGACCTTACAGTTTCTAATGCCAATGCATGGCACTGGTGGTTATCTATCAGCCCTTATGATTACAAAGATGGCTTGGTGTACATCGAAAATAGCCAAGACGATGGCGCAGTGTATGATTCTAAAATGCTTTGGGCAATGGGTAATTATAGCCGATTTGTAAGACCGGGCATGCAAAGAGTAGCAGTAGATACTACAGCAAGTACTGCTAATGATGATATTTTAATTTCAGCTTATACAGATCAGGATAAAGTTGTGGTGGTAATTATCAACTCTAGTTACGACGACCAAACCATCGAACTAGACATAGATAAAGAAATACCAAAAGGTTATAATATGTATATGACCAATGCCGAAAATAATCTGGGATTTATGGGAGATGTAGCAGCTAATAGCGCTGTAACTCTTGCAGCGAGATCAGTAATTACACTCGTTTCTCAAGATTAATTTTTTAAGCACTTTCTTTATATTTTAGTGCAAACGTAAATTATTAACCACAGTGCATTCAGCAGTTTTTAGAGAAGAGAATTGCTGAATGCACTCATCATCCTGTAAAAATGATCAATTTGAAAAAGAATTTACAAATCGGAGCTGCACTTGGCTGTTTACTTTTTGGTATTTGGAGCTGCGATAAAAAACAAGAACAAACTACATCTGAGGAAACAACTACTACCGAAACAAACACAGTTATGATTAGCAATCCTGTAATAGATGGATATTTTGCTGATCCCTCAATTGTAAAATACGAAGGCAAATATTATGTATATGCCACTATAGACCCCTGGGGAGGAGAAGAATACGGCGTATTTGAATCTACAGATTTTATTAACTGGGAAAGAAAACACATCAACTGGCCAACTAAAACACTTTGTACGAGTCCTACTTCTAACGACTCTCGCGTTTGGGCACCAAGTGTGATTCAAGGGAAAGATGGCAAATTTTATATGTATGCTTCTGTAGGAAGTGAAGTGTGGGCTGGTGTGGCAGATCATCCACTTGGTCCATGGAAAAATGCCAAGGAAGATAACACGCCTTTAATTAAAGGTGATATGTTTCCTAAATACCATATGATTGATGCTGAGGTATTTATAGATGATGATGGACAAGTTTATCTTTACTGGGGTTCGGGTTTACAATGGGTAAATGGCCATTGCTTTGTAGTTAAGTTAGAAGACGATATGATCTCTTTTGATGAAAGTACCATCAAAGACATTACACCTCCAAACTACTTTGAAGCGCCATTTATGGTAAAAGAAAATGGCAAATACTATTTAATGTATTCTGATGGAAAATGTACGAATGAAACATACAAAGTAAGATACTCAGTTTCAGAGACACCATATGGCCCGTGGACAGAAGGACCAGAAAGTCCGATACTTTCAACTTCGTCTGATTCGACAACTTTAGGCCCCGGTCACCATACAGTTTTTAAAGAAAACGATCAGTATTATATACTTTATCACAGAATTAAAGATAATAGCGGCGATTTACTTAGGGAATTAAGTATCGATAGCTTAAATTTCGATTTGCAAGGAAACATTGAAAAAGTAGTACCTACTGGCGTAGCAAGTTTTGCTACCAAATAACATCCTTTTTTAGGATTGAAAATTTCACGAGAAAGCAATAATTGAAATGAAAAGAAATTTCTTTGCAGTATTACTTATTTTATTCTTTTTTGCGGCCAACAGTTTTGCATTTACAAACACACTTTCTAATCCAGATTCAGCTTATTTGTTTGCCTATTCGGTAAACGAAGGTCGCAGTGGTTTAACACTTGCATGGAGTGTAGACAAACAGAACTGGCATGCAATCGGTCCAGAACACACATTCCTATTTTCAGATTTTGGTACTTGGGGTAGCCAAAAACGAATGTTCAATCCAGATTTAATAAAAGATCAATCTGGAAAGTGGCACTGCATATGGTCGCTAAACGATAAAGTAGGACAATTTGCGCATGCTGCATCAGACAATCTTTACGAATGGAAAAGACAGTCTTACCCCGAAGTAGTTGAAGCAGGCAATGTACAAAACTTGGAGGTTTCTTCTACCAAAGATGGTGCTTACCTCATTACTTGGGAGACAGAAAACAATGGGAAAACATCATTGTTTAAAACCACTACCAAAGATTTCAAAACTTATACATCAACTAAAGCAGCTACAGAAAGCGAACGCTTAAACAAAAGAGAAGAGGTAGAAATTAATGGGCAGAAACAGACAGGTGTGGTGTATTCTGTGCAATGGGATTTAATTGATGGACTCATTAAAAACCTAGAGTGGAATAAATTTCACCAAAGTGAGCGTATGGAAAAAATGGCTGAAGATGGTTTGAGGTATAATAACCTAGAACCAATAGAAGCCAATATTAGCCTTGAACCTACAAAAGCTAAAAGCATCAGCGATTTATTGATTGGTATTTTCTTCGAAGACATCAACTATGCGGCAGATGGTGGTTTGTATGCTGAGCTTATCCAAAACCGTGATTTCGAATACGATCCAAGTGATGTAAAAGGTAGAGATAAAACTTGGGATGCTAAAAAAGCATGGTCTGTAGATGGTGATGGTATTTCATTTTCAATAGATACAGAATCGCCAATCCATGCAAACAACAAGCACTTTGCAGTGCTAGATATTAGCAAAACCGGAGCAAGTTTAGCAAACGAAGGTTACGATGGCATTGCAGTAAAAGAAGGAGAAAAATACAATTTCTCTGTGTTTGCAAAAGCGCTTGAAGGCACCAAACAAAGTTTAGTGGTTAGACTGGTTGATGCCGATGGAAAAGTGATTGGGGAGACAAAAGTTAAAAAAGTAAGTGCTGACTGGAAAAAATATGATGCAACTTTAACTGCTAGTAAAACTGCGGCAGATGCTAAACTGGAAGTAATTCCGCAAGCTACTGGCAAGCTGGCTTTAGACATGATCTCTCTATTTCCAGAAAATACTTTTAAAGGTAGAGAAAATGGTTTAAGAGCAGATTTGGCTCAGACCATAGCAGATATAAAACCAAGGTTTATTCGCTTTCCGGGTGGATGTGTGGCACATGGCGATGGCTTAGACAACATCTACGATTGGAAGAATACAATTGGACCTTTAGAGGCTAGAGTGCAACAGCGTAATATCTGGAACTACCACCAATCTGTTGGTTTAGGTTACTACGAATATTTTCAGTTTTGCGAAGATATTGATGCTGAACCAGTACCAGTTTTAGCAGCGGGCGTGCCTTGTCAAAATTCATCTACTGGTGGTTACGGTCAGCAGGGAGGTATTCCAATGGCAGAGATGGATGCTTATGTACAAGATGTACTCGATCTGATTGAGTGGGCAAATGGAGACAAAAATTCAGAATGGGGAAAGAAACGTGCAGCGGCTGGTCATCCAGAACCTTTCAACCTAAAATACATCGGTATCGGTAATGAAGATTTAATCACAGATATTTTCGAAGAGCGCTTTAAAATTATTTATGATGCTGTAATAGCAAAATATCCAGATATCGTAGTAATCGGAACAGTAGGGCCATTCTCAAGCGGAACAGATTATGTTGAAGGTTGGGAGCTTGCAACAGAGCTAAAAGTGCCAATGGTAGATGAGCACTATTACCAAACACCGGGTTGGTTTGTAAACAACCAAGATTATTACGACAAGTACGATCGCTCAAAATCGAAAGTGTATTTGGGTGAATATGCTGCGCATTTGCCGGGCAGACCTAACAACATAGAAACGGCTTTAACCGAAGCACTTTACCTTACTTCTGTAGAGAGAAATGCAGATGTTGTAACCATGACTTCTTATGCGCCATTGTTAGCAAAAGAAAACCACACACAGTGGAATCCAGATTTGATTTATTTTAATAACACTGAGGTAAATCCAACTGTCGGTTATTATGTGCAAAAAATGTATGGCAACAACTCTGGTAATGAGTACATCCCGAGTAATCTTACATTATCTAACAAAGAAAAAGAGGTAAATAAAAGAGTGGGTATTTCTGTGGTGAAAGATAGTAAAAGTGGTGATTTAATTATCAAACTGGCTAACTTGTTACCAGTTGCAGTGAGCTCGACACTAGACTTAAGCACCTACGAAATTGCAGATTCTAATGCAGCATTAACGATATTAACTGGAGACCCTACAGATAAAACTGCTACTCCTGAAAAGAGTAACATCACGGTTTCTAAAAATATGAAATATCAACTACCAGCTTATTCATTTTCTATAATCCGAATTAAAACACAAACACTATAGTATGAAGCGATCAATTTTAATGTTGACTAACCGATTTTTTAGTCTGCTGGCTTTCTTATTTTTACTGGCTAGCTGTACCGAAAATACGAGCAGTGATGATAAATATACTGCTTATTTGTTTACCTATTTTACAGGTAATGGTCCGGGAGAAGAAGCGATAAGATTTGCTGTAAGTGAAGATGGTTACAACTTTAAAGCACTGAATGATAATAAAGCCATTATCGATTCGAAGAAAATTAGTACTTCTGGTGGTGTGCGTGACCCACATATTTTAAGAACTGCTGATGGAAAATCTTTCTATATGGTAGTTACAGATTTATATGTGCCAGAAATGGGATGGAGCAATTATGCCATGGTGTTGATGAAATCCGATGATTTGATAAACTGGACAAGCTCAGTGGTAAATATCCCTGAAACTTATAAAGATGAGTTTGGTGATGTGTATCGCGTTTGGGCACCGCAAACCATTTACGATGAGAACACTGGTAAATACATGATCTACTTCTCTATGAAACAAGGAGAAGACCCAGACAAAATCTATTATGCTTACGCCAATAAAGATTTTACCGCTTTAGAATCTGCACCTAAGCAATTGTATTATCCGCCGGTAGAGAGCAACAACAAGGCTTGTATCGATGGGGATATTATCTATAAAGATGGTAAATATCACTTATTCCATAAAGCAGAAGACGGGCAACCGGGAATTAAACTAGCTATTTCAGATAGTCTTACTTCTGGTTATAAATTGGTAAGCAACGACAGAGTAGATAAAGAAACTGACCCTGTTGAAGGTAGCGGAATTTTTAAACTCAACAATTCTGACGAATGGATTTTGATGTACGACCTTTATACAAAAGGTGGCTATCAGTTTACTAAAAGTAAAGACCTTAAAAACTTTACAGTGATTGACGAAGATGTGAAGATGAACTTCCATCCAAGACATGGTACTGTAATGCCAATTACTCAAACCGAACTTAAGAGATTGTTAGCAAAGTGGGCTACTTTCGACGATCCTATTATTACAGCGAATTCTCCGAAGCTTAAAAAGATTAATGTGAGCATTAATGGAGCTAAAAAGAAAATCCATTTGCCAGTAAAAATCGGGACTGATTTAACCAAATTCGATCCTGAGTTTTCAGCATTTACAGGTTTTTCAATTACTCCAGCAGGGGCTCAAGATTTTAGCAATGGCCCGGTTGAGTACACCATTAGCATAGACGAAAAAGGCTCTGAGAAATTTGAAGTAACTGCTTCTGAAGATCACAACCCAGTGTTAGAAGGTTACTATGCAGACCCAGATATTTTATATGCCGAAAAAACGGGTAAGTATTATCTCTATCCGACAACAGATGGTTTTATGAACTGGTCTGGTTATTACTTCAAGACATTCTCTTCTGATGATTTAATCAACTGGAAAGATGAAGGAACCATTCTCGATCTTAAAAAAGATGTTAGCTGGATTAGCCGTAATGCTTGGGCACCTTGTATTATCGAGAAGAAAATCGATGGAGAATACAAGTATTTTTACTACTTCTCAGCCGGACAAAGAATCGGTGTAGCAGTAGCAGATAACCCAACAGGACCATTTGTAGATAAGGGTGAGCCGCTTATCGATTACAAACCAGAAGGTGTAACAGGAGGACAAGAAATTGACCCAGATGTTTTTGAAGACCCTAAAACTGGCAAAGTTTATTTGTACTGGGGTAATGGTTACATGGCTGGTGTAGAGTTGAACGACGATATGATGTCTTTTGACAAATCTAAAATTAAAGTGTTAAAGCCAGATGCTACCTACAGAGAAGGTACTTATGTAATCTACAGAAATGGTATCTATTACTTTATTTGGTCTGAAGATGATACCAGAAGTCCAAAATATAAATTACGTTATGCTACTTCAGATTCGCCACTTGGAGAATTTACCATTCCAGAAAATAACATCATTATCCAAAAGGATGATGAGAAGGAGATTTTTGCGACTGGGCATAACTCTGTGTTGCAAATTCCGGGTACAGATGAGTGGTATTTAGTTTACCACAGATTTAACTACCCTAAAGGAATCGAAATGGGAGATGCAGGTGGATTCCACAGAGAAGTTTGTATAGACAAAATGGAATTTAACGAAGATGGCAGCATCAAAGAAGTAAAACCAACTTTTAAAGGTATTGAAGGCTTGAAATAGAAAAACATTCAATTTTAACTTTTTGGAGCAGTAGGTGTAATCATCTGCTGCTTTTTTTTGCTTTTGAGAGAAATATAACAAAGTGTATATAACAGGCTGATTATCAAAAGACAATCTGAAGCCATGTAATATTTCGCCTAATTTTGAGGAAAAAAATAAAAAATAGTACTATTTTTATGTGAGTATTTTACAGTTAATATTTCTGTCATGTATGACAAACTCTATCCCGATTTTAAACTAACTCCTGACAATTGCGATAAAGAACCTATCCACAGGCCTTTAGCAATTCAAGGACACGGGCATATTTTAATATTTGATCAAAAAAATTTGAGTCACTTATATGCTATGAGTGATTCAATTCCTCATCTTTTTGCTTTAAAAGAAAGTGATATTTGGTCTGAAACTGTAATAAAATGGCTCCCAAAGTCCCTTCACTTTATATATAGTAAGATTAATACACCAAATGGATGGAATACTGCTGATTCTACTTCAATTGAACTTTTAAACCAGCAATTCAATGTAATTATTCATATACATGCTGGAAAATTTATTATAGAATTAGAACATCATTTAGAATCTCAATCAATATTTCCATCTTCTCCTTATGGTGTTTTGAGAAATACCAGCGAGTGTTTGTCGGTAATTGATTCTAAAAAAGCACTTTATGAAGAAACAGCTAAGCAGTTTAAAAGCTTAACTGGCTACGATCGAGTAATGGTTTATAAGTTTGATGAGGAATACCATGGGCATGTGGTAGGAGAAGCTAAAGAACAACATTTAAGCTCATATCTCGATTTACATTACCCAGCAACAGATATTCCTAAAATGGCTAGAGATCTGTTTCTAAAGAATAAGAGTAGAATTATACAAGATATTAAAAAGGAAGTTCATTGGTTAAAATTCAATCCAGATGTAAATCCGGCAAGTGAGCGACTCGATCTGTCTTTTGCTCAACTCAGAGCGACTTCACCGATTCATATAGAATATTTAAATAATATTGGTGTAAGAGCAACACTCACATTAGCCATTGTGGTAGATAACAAGCTGTGGGGTTTAATAGCTTGTCATAACTATAGTCCTTATTACATCTCATATACAGCAAGAAAGACTTGCGAAATTGTAGTAGATGTATTTGTGAAAAGGCTTTTAGAGATACAAAAACAAGTTAAAAAAGAAAAAGCAGCAGAGCTTACAGAATTAACCAATGCTTTACATGAGAAGCTAAATATCAACTTTGACATTAGCTTTCAAATAATTGATAGGTTAAAAGACGTACAAGGGCTCTGTAATGCAGATGGCATTGCTTTGGTGAGTGATTTTGCAGGTGAACATGTGCGTGGTTTAACTCCTGAAAAGAGCAAATTAGCAAGAATAGTATTTTGGTTAGAAGGTAATTTAAAAGGAGATATATACTATTCAGAGCGGTTTTCAGAAGAATTACCACAAGATTTAGATATTAATAGAAAAATTGGAGGTATAATGGCCTGCAAAATTAATGAGGGTCATCCATTTTATATTTTATGGTTTAGGTATTCTAAACCTGAAACAACTACTTGGGGGCACAAACCAGAAAAAAGTTTTTCTCAAACTACGAATGAAAAGACTGGTGAGGTAATTTTGAGTCCGCAAAACTCTTTTGAGCTTTGGAAAACTCAAACCTATAATGTTTCGAAAAAATGGGAACAATACGAAATAGACACGATTGAGACCTTAAAAAGAAATATTCATATTAAAGAGTTGCATCGAAAAGCAAAAAAGGCACTTCAGCTAGAAGAAGATATTAGGAGAATTACTTACATTGCTTCTCACGACTTACAAGAACCTTTAAAAACAGTTACAAACTTCTTACTTTTAATTCGAGAAGAATTAGAAGATGATATTCCAGAAGATCTAAAATATTTTTCGGGGAGAACAGAAAAAGCAGCAGAGCGGATGAAGTTTATGTTGAATGATATGTTAAGCTTTTCTCGCACCGGAAATGACGATAATTATGCATTAGTAGATTTAAATGAGGTAATTACAGAAGTAATCGAAGATTTGCATGATGCTTTTGATCGCACACAAGCAAAAATTGAAGTTGATAAGTTACCTACCATTAGAGCAGTGTTTATTGAGATGAAACAATTGTTCATGAATTTGATTTCCAATGCCATTAAGTATCAAAAACCAGGTATAATTCCGGAAATTAGAGTTAGTGCAAGACTAGAAAATCACGAATGGATTATATGTGTAAAAGATAATGGTATTGGAATAGAGACTGGATATACTGATAAAATTTTTGGGCTATTTCAAAGATTACATAGCAAACACGAATACGATGGTACAGGCATTGGTTTAGCTATTTGTAAAAAAATTGTTGGTAGGTTCGAAGGTGACATTTGGGTTGAATCAGAACCCGGTGTAGGTAGTGAATTTTTTGTAAAAATACATCAGACATTCTTCAAAAAGTAATGACAAAGAAATTTAAATTAGTTTTATTAATCGATGATGATATCGACGACAACTTCTTTCACAAAAGAATTATAGAAAAGACAGGTCTAGCTGAAGAAATCGCAATTTGTTTAGATGGTAAAGATGCTTTAGACTTTCTTACAGCTTCAGGAAAGTATTCAGACGAAAATAAGGCTTATCCAAGACCAGATTTAATTTTTTTAGATATTAATATGCCAAGAATGAATGGTTGGCAATTTTTAGAAGAATATCGAAAGCTACCCGAAATAGTAAAGGGTGGACTTGTAATAGTAATGGTAACCACTTCAATAGATAAACAAGACGAATTAAAAGCGGCGACTTATACAGAAGTGAAGTATTATCAGAATAAACCTATGACCAAAGCTATTTTGAATGAAATTATGGAAAACTGCTTTCCAAATTAATTTTCCTTATAAATAAAAATCTTCTTTCTTCAGGTTTATAAAATCGGCTTTTTTAAGTGGCTGATTTATTTTCTCTAAGAGAAACTGAAAAAAGAAGATTGAGTGATTTTTCTGTTCTATTTATGCACTATTTATTTCTTACATAAACAGGTTGTAGCATAGGTTGGCGATTTTTCTTTGAGTTATTGTTGTTGTTTGATGAAAAAAATTCAGAAAGGGCCTTTAATGCTTTTTTGATATTATCCATATTTAAGTGGTTAAATTTTGGTGTGTAAACAATTATACAAAATTGCCTTGTTGAATCAAACGGTAATATAAAATATTTGTTTACTTCAAAGCTTTTAATCAACTATATTTTAAAGGAAAATCGTGCCTAATAAGTTCATTTCTTCGCAAATGCGAATGTTTTTTAGCTTTTTGCCCTATTTCTTTGTGGTAATACTAAAGATATTACTTCATGGAAAATATGATTCAGCTTTTTAAGAGCATAGCCCCGCTTACTGATGCAGATTGTGAAAGTCTCATGAGTATTTGCAAAACCAAATCGCTTGAGAAAGGAGAGCACTGGATTGCCATTAACCAGAAAAACCACAAAATTGCTTTTATAGAAAAGGGCTACCTCAGAAAATACTATCTCAAAGAAGATAAAGAGATTACAGATTACTTTTATTTCGAAAATGATTTAAGTGCCGATTTGCCTTCTATTATCGGAAATTTTTTACCACAAGCAGGCATTATCGCCATGGAAAAATCTGAGCTAATTACTTTTTCATATTTCGATTTTATAAAACTTTGCTCAGCATCTCCCGCTATCGAGCACTTTTACAGATTAATGATCGAGCAGATATTTTTGCGGTTTTACAAGCGCACAGAGTCCTTTATCCTCAAAACTCCTTTAGAGCGATATAACGATTTAATGCACCAACAAGCCAGAGTTTTCCAGAAGGCTACCCAATACCACATTGCTTCTTATTTAGGAATAAGCCCACAGCACTTAAGCAGATTGCGCAACGAAAATACATCTATCTAAGCTAAACATCTAAACCGATGGAAATCGATCAACTTGAAAAAGTAGAACTGAGTAACGCTGCCCAATGGATACTAACCAGAGGTAAAAATCTGGCCAATCCATTAATTTTGCATGTGCCAGCAGGTCCGGGTCTGCCGGGAATTCCCGAAGCAAACACGATGAAGAAATTATTGCAGCTAGAAAATGATTTTCTGGTAAGCTATTGGGATCAGCGAGGTGTGGGTAAATCTTACAGTAAATCAACAGATGCAAGTACCATCAATTTTAATCAACTAGCAGAAGATATTCTAGCCTGTATTCGCCATTTAACTCAGAAGTATCATAAAGACAAAGTGATTCTAATCGGTTATTCCATTGGAGCGAGTTTAAGCCTATTGGCTGCCCAAAAAGATAGTAGTTTAATTTCAAGAATTATTACAGTGGGTTGCGATATAGATTTAGCCAGAGCAAATACTTATGCATTAAATACAGCATTGCAAATAGCCAAAGATGCTAATCGTACAAAACTTGTAAGGCAGATTGAGGCATTACAAAATGTGTCGATCACTACCAGTGATCTTTTTCAGCAAAGAGCCCAAATTATTACAAATCTGGGTGGCATTAAAGCCGGTAGCAAATTTTCAGATTTGCTTAGAGACACAATTACTAATATGCTTTTTAGTAAAGCTTACAGTTTGGGCGATATTTTAAAAACAATAAAAGGTATGGAATTTAGCCAAAATGCTTTGCTACCCGAATTAGATACATTCAACTTGTTTCATTGTGTTTCAAAGATCGATATTCCAATCCATTTTATACAAGGCAAGCTAGATATGATCGCGCCGACAGATGCAGCCATCGAGTATTATAATTTTATATCAGCCCCAGAGAAAAGCTTCAAATTATTTGAACATTCTGCCCATATGGCGCAGTACGAAGAGCCAGTAAAGTTTAGAAAGCTTATTTTTCAATATGCCTTAGGAGCGCATATAAAAGCCTAAAAATAGATGCTAAAACAAAAGGTAAATTGTAGAGAAGAAATAAAAAAATGATTTATTGAGTACAAAAATCTCAATTCGGTATTCTTAGGTAAATAGCAAGAGCCTAGTGTAACTAACAAATATAGTTTTTGCAAAATTAACACTCAGTTAAGTTTCGGTTACAAAATATTGAATTGGGATGTTTGATAATTTAACAGAAGAGACCTACTTCGAATTTCCATCTTTCGAGGTAGCATTGTTTTCAATCATTTTGTCTTTTATTTTATCGGGTACAATTGCCTACACATACTATTTGACTAACAAGGGGTCTGTATTTAGCAGAAATTTCTTTCAGGCGATGGTGTTGAGTTCTATTGTTTCCTGTATGGTAATTATGGCAGTCGGAAACAATTTAAGTGCGGGCTTCGGCATTATTGGAGCCATTGCCATTATCAGGTTTAGAATGCGGGTAGAGAACCCCAGAAACATCATTTTCATTTTCGCGGCATTGTCGGTAGGGGTGGCTTCTGGCGTTTACGGTTATTCCATTGCTGTAGCAGGAACGGCTGTATTTTGTTTAGTTTCTTGGCTTTTATACATCTCATCTTATGGAGCCAGCAGCCTTTCAGGAGAATTCTTATTGTTATTCACTTTAGCAGAAGGGACTGATCCTCTCTTGGTTTCAGATATGCTACAAGGTAGTTGCCAAGATTTTCGGATGAATAAAATTTCGAGCAACAAGCGAGGCAGTAGGTATGAGTATTCGGTTACGCTAAAGACGACTGTGGGCAAAGATAAATTCTTTGATATGTTCCTTCATTCCGAGGGAATAAGTGATATAAGATTAGAAAGAAGGGATATTTTAAATAGGATATAAAATGTTTAAACAACGATTTCTGATATTGTTCTGGAGTGTTTCTGTAGTACTGCTTAGTTTCTTCTCATTTAAATATAAAGATGCTTCTTCTTCTATCATTGCAGAAGTTGAGCCTCAAAAACATGCGATTAGTTTCCAAAAAGCAGTAAAAGTAAAAGAGATTTATGTAGTGCCAGGGCAGCATGTAAAGCAAGGAGAGCAACTTCTAAAAGTTGAGCGACCAGATTTAAAATTGGATGCAGAACGCCTTACTAACGAACTTCAATCATTATTGGCGCAGCAGAAAATTAACAAGGTGGAGAAAAACAATAAAATCTATCTTGCAAAGCTAGAAAGCGAATCGAGATCGAGAAAGATTTTTATGGAGATGGATCAGTTAAAGACTGCGATTTCTACTAATAATCAGCTTGCTAGTAATTTAGAAGTACTCAACCTTTTGCCAGATTCTATCAAAAATGCAGATAAATCTTATCTTGAAAAAAGGATAGACATGTTGGAAAAAGAGCTTTTAAACATAGATCAAAAGCTTAAAACGGAGATAAATGAAGCAGAGCAGGTTTATCTGATAGAAGACGAAAATCTGGAAAGAACAATCAACCATACCAAACAAGAAATTGCTGTTTTAGGCGAAGAAGAAAAAGAGTTAATACAAGTAGCAAATGTTGATGGAACCATCGGTAATATTTATGCGCAGGTAGAAGAACTGGTTAATCCGTACAATACGCTTGTTTCTGTTTATGAAGATAACCCAACGATTATAAGGGCTTTAATGAGCGAGAAACAAAGTTTTCAGGTAGAAAGTGGCGAAGAGGTAATTGTGGAATCTACCAACAGAAAATACAGAGTAAAAGGCCAAGTATTTGAAATTGGCTCTAGAATTATAGAATATCCCGATAGGTTAAGAACATTTCGTGAAGTACCCATGTGGGGTAGAGAATTATTCATCAGAATTCCCAAT
>PBYL01000191.1 GCA_002729595.1 Thalassovita sp.
CCATATCCACAATTCCTGAGAATGTTACTTGCTGACCTTCTGTGATAAGTCCGTAAGTTTCTATGCTTTTAGTTTCTAGAGAAAGTCCTCCTGCTGTATTTATAAAGTTGAAGGTAGCACCATCTGCGCGTTCTGTACCATCTTCGTAAGTGAGTGCATCTCCATTTTCGTCTACCAAAGTTTGTCCGCCAACACTGGTAATCGCATAATCTTCGAAGAATCCATAAGAAGTAAAGCGAGATGTAATCTGAAACTCACCCAAAGAGCTTAATTCTCCGGCAGTATCTAACTCGTAACCTAAACCAATACCCGGCTCACCTTGAGCATAAATTAATCCTACAGCTAAAGAATTATCTTTGTTAAAAATCCAGTTATAACCTGTTTGTTCTAACTCCATACCGCTTCCAACAATACTTAAATCATCACCACCCAAAGTATCAGTCGTTAATATGTATTCTGCAGACTCTCCTGCTGCTGAAATAAAAAAAGATTGTGTTGTTCCTTCATCTTCTGTATCTGGTGTAATATCAGCACCTTCATCATCATCCGAACAAGAAATGGTATTAATTGCTAGTAGGATTACTAATCCGTATAAATTGAATTTTCTGAAAAAATTGATTACAAAATTATCCATTGTTATTTATGAGGTTTATTAATGTTCTAAATATTAGTTTCTGTCTTTGCTAAAGAAATATCTCAACTTCACAGAAAAGCTTCTGCCAGGTTTCTGCAAGCTGTAATTGTCATAGAGAATGGTATCAGTAAAGTTTTTAGCTTCTAGAGCTATGTTGTATTTACCACCTTGCATCACATATGTAAGGCTCAAATCATGTGAAAGCTGACTTGGAATCGTAACCTTGCTATTGCTACTGCCCAAACTCTCCCAATTTCTATAAAATTCATGCACATAATTCAGGAAGTAACTTACTGTAAGTACGTTGTTATCGCCACCAAAAATATTCCTTATTAAGTAACTACTTTCTGCATTACCGAAGAGATAAGGCACATTGGGCATTTTATCTTTATAGTGCAGAGATGGTGTACCACTCGTACTATAAAATTCCATATCTCTAATGTTTTGGTAGGTAAAAGTACCGCCTAAAGTAAACTTGTTTTTATAGTAATATCGGGCTTCCATATCTACACCCAAGTTTTGCACTTGTCCGTGGTTTGTATAGTAAGCACCACCATACTTTTGCTCAATTTGTCTTCGGATGTAATCTCTCGTATCGCGATAAATAAAGCCTGTTTCTACATAGAATGAATGCTCTTTATCTTTTCCGAAGACAGGTGTATAAACAATGTTGAAATTCACATTTCGGCTGTTTTCAGGATCAAGAGTAGCGTCACCCACTTCTAATACTTCGTCTCCAAAAAGCTCAGTGTCTGTAGGTAATCTTACTGTTTTTTCAAAAGAGACTTTTAAAAGTAAATCTTCAAATAGTCTATAATTACTCACTAAGCCATAGCCCGAAGTATTAAATGTCTTTGTTTGCTCCACATATGCAGAACTCCCATCTGTTGCCGCCAACGTATCAACCGGACCGGTAGTTGAAACTGAATAGAACTTACCAAAAGCTGATGAACTCCATCTTTTATTTGCCTGAAATGTATAAGATGCACCTAACACATTTTTAATGTTTCTACGTCTCATAAAATCAGTTTCAGTACTATTCTCCGCATTCGCTTTATCGTCTGAATTTTTTCTTTCGTAACTGCTAAAAACATTGTTCAATGCAAACTGATGTTTTTCTGTAGGAGCATAGCGAAGATTGAGCGTAGCCAAACCTGTATCGTTTCTATATTCTGCTAGAGAATAATCTCCTTCACCCTTAGTATCTTTAATTTCGTACTCTCCATTCCAATTGTATCTTCTAGCCATAGTATCGATATTCACATTATTTACTTGGCTATAATTTGCTGTTAATGAGACCGATAGGTTTTTAACAAACAAATCGTTTTTTACATATTCTAATGAAGGCATTACGGTTTTTGCTGTTCTTGCTCTTCCGCCATATACAATCTTCATTAAGTTAGAATTTTGTATATCCGCTTCTTCTTGAGCAAGTGTTACACCTACTAAAAATCTATCTGCCCAAGCTTTTTGTATTACTCCGATTTTACCGATTACAGACTCATTTCTATATTTATCATGAAATCTCCTAAACCAATATTCTTCTTCTGAGTATGTGTCTCCATCCAGATTAAGCAAATTGGTTTTCACCTTATAGTTATTATCCGAATAGTTTTGGTAAGCATTAATACTGTAAGTAAGTCCAGATTTGGTAGTAGAACCAAAGTTGATATTGGTTTTATGGGTGTTGAATGAGCCGTAAGAATAAGAAGCATCTAAATAGGTATTAGTAGTTTTCTTGGTGATGATATTGATAGCTCCACCCAAAGCATCTGAACCCAACTCAATCGGAACTACCCCTTTGTAGACCTCTATGCGTTCTGCAAGATTTATCGGAATATTATTAATCTGGAAAGCTGTACCGAAACTACTCATCGGTATGCCATCCATAAATACTTTTACATGTCGGCCAGTAAATCCATTCAACATAATAGAAGTACTAGAACCTTGCCCACCCGATCTTCTTATTCTCACACCAGAAACTCTCTCCATCGCTTGAGATAAATCCATTGAGTTGTTTTTCAATGACTTAGCGTCGATTGCTACCACATTGTAAGCTGACTCTTTTACTTCTTCTACAATCGATTTACCAGCCACTAACACTTCATCTAAAGTCATTTTAGGATCGTACTTTAAAGTGAAGTTCAATGAGGTGGTCTCTCCAGATTTTACAGTTATATTTTGATATTGGTTAAGATAGCCCAAACCCGAGCAGAAAATGGTATAATTTCCGGCAGGAACACTCAGCTTAAATCTCCCTTTACTATCTGTTGAAGTATTGTAATTGGTTTCTTTTAAAAAGATCAACACATCAGCTAATTGCTCATTTTCTTCTGAGAAAACCTGACCGCTAATTACTCCCTGCTGCGGCTCAGCAAAAGTATTATTGGTAAAAAGTAAGCTAATCAGCGCAATATATATTAGTAAGTACTTGTGCATTAATGTGCTGTTTTTATTTAAACTAATTCTAAATAATGCGGCAAATTTAGATTACACGGCTTTTAAAAAGTTTCGGAAAAAGAAAATTAAGTTACGGAAAAGGAATTATTTTAGAATGATTCAAAATTCAGCTTTGCAGAGATAATGTGGCTTTAAATAACAATAAGATAACTTTTGCTTAACTTGTATTGGTTTTAATTGATGTTACTTTACATCACTAACTAATCAATTTTTTAAGCAACAAGCTCAAATGAAAGCCAAAGTAAATCTTTCTCTCTTCCTAATTCTTATCTGCATTTCTCTTTCCGCATATTCACAAGAACTCCCCAAAACCGGACTTTGCGCACATCGCGGTGCTATGGATACCCATCCTGAAAATACAATCCCTGCATTTAAAGCTGCAATAGAAGCTGGAGCACAAATGATTGAGTTTGATGTTTGGCTCACAAAAGACAACAAAATGATGATAATCCATGATGAAACTGTTGATCGAACTACCAATGGTACAGGTGAGGTTTCTTCTCTCACTTTCGAAGAAATAAGAAAGCTAGATGCCGGAAGTTGGAAATCGAGCGAATTTGCTGGCGTGCAAATACCAACATTAGAAGAAGTCTTGGATATAATGCCTTTCAATGTTTGGCTAAACATCCACATTAAGCAAGAAGGTGAATTACCCGTAATGATCGCCCAAATGGTAAAGGAAAAAGGTCGTTTACATCAATCTTTTTTAGCTTGTACGAGAAACTCCATACAGAAAGCTCGCAAAACAATTCCTGAGATTTTGTTTTGTAATATGGATAGAAAAAACACCTCAGATAAATATGTAGACCAAACCATTAGCTCAAAAGCAAACTTTTTACAGTTCCCTAAAAAAGGTCCTGCAATTACTCCTGAGCATATTGCTAAGCTGAAACGCAATAATATACTCATCAACTATTTTCAAGCAGATTCTGTGGAAGAAGCCAAACAACTTTTAGAAATGGGCGTAGATTTTCCACTAGTAAATAATATTGTTGAGTTTATGCAGCATGCAGATGAATTAAAACTAAGGCCTGTTAAGCCTGTTTTTTCAGCGGAATAATTAAAGGGAATTTTACAATTCCCCTTTCTTAAAAGACTCGACTGCATAGTTTGCTGCTCTGGCAGTTAACGCCATAAAAGTGAGTGATGGGTTTTGATTTCCATAAGAAGTCATTGCTGCGCCATCGGTTACAAATACATTTTTACAATGGTGGAGCTGATTCCATTTATTGAGCATAGAGGTTTCTGGATCTTTTCCCATTCGAACGCCTCCCATCTCATGTATGTCTAAGCCCGGAGCTTGTTTAGTATCCCAGCTTCTTACATTTGTACAGCCTGCCGCTTCGAGCATGGCTTTCCCTTCTACAAGAAAATCTGCCAGCATCTTTTCATCATTATCATCATAATCGATTGAAGTAACTAGCAATGGAATTCCCCATTGATCTGTTTCAGTTTCACTCAATCTCACATGATTTTGCTCTTTGGGTAAAGTCTCTCCTTGCATCATCATAAACACTTGCCAAGGACCAGCTTGTGTCATTTGCGCTTTCATCTCTTCTCCAAAACCTATATTTGCCGATGAACTTCCCCAACCTTTTCTAGATGCACTAAATGCCACCATATAACCTCTTAAAAAGTCTGCATTTTGCTTATATACATTCTTAAAAGAAGGCATAAAAGCAGAGGTTGGTCTTCTACCAGAATAATATTTATCTTCAAAACCATCGAAATCTGCGAGCATATTTCCACGATAATTATGGAAACCTATGTACTTACCAAGTGTGCCGCTATCATTTCCCAAACCATTCGGAAATCTAGAAGAAGTAGAGTTTAGTAAAATCAGATTCGTGTTTAAACAAGCTGCATTCACAAAAATGATATTTGCAAAATACTCAGAGCTCTCCCCTGTTTCACTATCAATTACACGCACACCGGTTGCTTTACCTTTGGCATCATCATAAATAATAGAATGTACTACCGAATTGGTTTGCATGGTGAGGTTACCCGTATTGTTTGCCCAAGGTAAAGTAGATGAATTAGAAGAAAAATAACCTCCAAATGGACATCCACGGTAGCATAAATGCCTTGCCATACACTTGCCTCTCCCCTGCTTTATGTGGATTTCTTGTGGCTCTGTAAGATGTGCACACCTCCCGATAATTACCGGGCGTTCGTTGTTATATTTTTCTCCCAACTCCTGCTGAATGTGCTGCTCTACACAGTTTAACTCAAATGGAGGTAACACTTCGCTATCTGGCAAATGCGGGATGCCATCTCTGTTTCCACTGATACCCGCAAATATTTCTACATGGCTATACCAAGGCGCTAAATCTTGATAACGGATTGGCCAATCTACTGCAAAACCATCTCGCAAAGGAGCTTCAAACTCGTAATTGCTCCAACGCTGTACATTTCTTGCCCATAACAAAGACTTTCCGCCTTCTTGGTAGCCCCTAATCCAGTCAAAAGGTTTTTCTTGTATGTAGGGATGCT
Organism: Thalassovita sp.; assembly: GCA_002729595.1. Taxonomy (GTDB): domain Bacteria; phylum Bacteroidota; class Bacteroidia; order Cytophagales; family Flammeovirgaceae; genus Chondrinema. The sequence continues at coordinate 5,588 of PBYL01000191.1, forward strand.
CGTCATCTTTTACAAAAAAATGCTTGGTGGCATCATCGTAAGCGTAACAGCGATTCACTATCGGGTTGGCTTCTTCATCTTCTAATGGCATGGCTAATCTGTGAGGAAATTCCCAAGGACTTTGAGTAGCTGTTGGGTAATCTTTAATATGCTTTACAGCCTTTCCTCTTTCTAATACCAATGTTTTTAATCCATTTTCGCACAATTCTTTGGCTGCCCAACCACCACTTATTCCCGAACCAACAACAATAGCATCGTAAGTCATTTTCTTCTTCGCGTCTCCGATAGTATTCATAATATCATATTTAGAAAGCCGATGATAATCAATTCTCTAAATAAAAAAAAGAATAGCCTCGCTGAGCATAGACCATTCTCTTGTAAAAATAGATTCTAGATCAATAAGAATATTTCAAGTATTAAATTGAAAAAGTGCAAAATTGACTAATACCTCGAAATTTCATGAGATATTATTTCATATATAAATCGATAAGCTGTATTCTTTTTAGGATTTTATGTAAATTCAAAAAGCGACAAACTCAATACAACTTATAAGGACTTTTATAGTCAAATAAAACACATCCAGCTTATACTCCTTCCCAGCTGAATATAAATAGTTTAAAGAGTAAAACACACTGCAATTCCCTTTCGCCAGAAAACAGAATTTAACTATTGGTAATAAGCTAAATCTATGGATTATGAAAATATTTAAATTGATTTCCGCGCTTTTGGTTTTCCTGTTCTTTTTTAATGTATCGAATGCACAAGAAGCTGAGATTAAAGCTAATGGAGAAAAAATGTTACAGGCGCTCAATGATGGTAATGCCGAAAAATATATGAAATATAAACATCCTTCTTTTTCCCAATACTTACCTCTTAGTTTAGAACTAGCTGGCAGACCAGATACCAAAGTTATACAAACTCAATTTGATGAAGGCAGAGACTTTGATTTTACTTTATCAGATCACGAAGTAAAAGTTTACGGAAATTGTGCTGTTGTAACTGCCATGCAAGAAGGCACTATCCATTTTGAAGATGGTAGAATAGATACTGGTAAATGGATGCATACATCTGTATGGGTAAAAGAAAATAATGAATGGCTGCAAGTTCATATGCATGTTTCTAAAGTACAAGATGAACAACCTAAATGATGTGATTTCTTAAGTAAACCTTTTGTGTTATGGATACATTAAAGCATTATCAATTTACTATTTATGCAATTATTGTTGGATTAATTGTAGGTTCCTGCCAACCTGCTGAATCTCCTAAATTGACAGATGGAGATAAAAAATATATGGAAATGATGACTACAGATGCCTATGAAAGTTGGAATGTAGGTGACCGTGAGCCATATCTTGCCAGATACTCAGATGATGTAGTTTATATGTTCCCAAATGGTGAAACTCTGGAAGGTAAAGATAATGTGAGAGAATATGTGATGAGCTACCCTAAAGGATTAACTGTGAAGTTTCCTGCGGTTGAGTTTATTGGCAATGGTGATGTAGTGAACCTACGAGGTGTTTATACCATCCATAATAGTGAAGGAACCTTAATTAATAAAGGAAAATACTTGAATGTTTGGCAACGAAATGCCAGTGGAAAATGGGAAGTAACGCACGATATATTTAATTCTGATTTACCATTGCCTGAACCAGATACGACTAAAATAGAAGAGGAAATGTGAATATTATTATGCGAATATGAATCGATGGACAGATTGCTATTATTGGTTACATCAGAGTATTAAATGAGGTTCAATCAGTCGTGTGATTGAAAAATTGATTGATAATAAGAGCAAAAAAAGCATCCTAATAGGATGCTTTTTTTAATTCCTTATTTAAACCGTTGATTGTGTTTTTGTAAATAATTTTCTATAGATCGGTTTATCAATTTGTTCTTAATTTTTGAAAAAAGGCAAGGCAGTATTACCAGAAAACACATTTTAGTTTAGACTCTAATTACCCTAAAATGTAATTCATTATTTCAAACTCACCAGATTCAAAATAAGCAAGCATTTCTGCATGTTCTGGTAGTTAAACCTGCCATTGCCATTCACTAACGTATTTTTGTATCTAAATCAAAAGATGACTTATGCACTTTTTAGCTTCTTCATAAACTCTCTAAAAGCAGGTGCGAACTCCTCAAACAAAGGATGATTACGGTTTTTAATCATTACTTCACTAAATAATTTTAAACCTATTGCAAACTCTACCGATTGCCCCTTTTCTTCGAATAAGTCTTTTTCTTTGAGCACATCAATAATCTTGAAAATTTCATCGTGATTATCAAAATCGACTTCGATAGATTTTTCTTCTTCTGGTGCTTCTCCACTTGCTAGTGATACTAAGTCTAGTTTTAAGTGATACTTATTAGCTCTTTTTGCCATTGTATTCTAATTACTGGTTGATTAATAAATTAAGTTTGTTCAATGGTTAATTAATGAAACTTCTGGCCAGAAAATTCCATTGCTTCACCTTTACCAAATCCGAAACTAAAACCTAGTGTTACAAACCTGCCTCTCTTGCCATAGCTGTACAGATAAAAGTCATTCTGGTTTGTAATGATCTCCATTCTTCTCGATGCGAAAATGTCTCTCACACTCATATTAATTACACCTCTGCCTTTTATTATTTTCTTTCTCAATCCCATATCTGCAAATAGGTTGTTAGACACCACACTTTGTACAGTTTGGTATTCAGACTGGTAGTGACCTGTAACTTCAAAATCGATATCGAGTGGGAATTTAAACTTTGTTGTCACTTTAGAAGTCCACTGGTCTGCATCAAAATCGAATGAAGTCGCATCTAATGAGCCTTCTCTTATGTAATAGTTGTAGTTGATCTCTCCTGTAATTGAAAGCCAATTTGCAGGCAAATACTTACCGTTTAATTCTACACCAGTTGCTCGGTTGGTTCCGATATTATATGGTTGCGAGATGTTTACATTATCTTCAAAAGTCGAAATTCTTTCCACCACATCGGTAGTATATCGATGATACACACCCATATTCCAAGAAATTTTATCTACTACATACATGGCAGCCAGTTCGTAAGAATCGGTGTATTCTGGTCTTAAATCTGGATTACCAGTGCTGATGCTATAGTTATTACTGATGTTGTAAAACGGATTCAAGTTCCAAAGTCTCGGTCTTAATATCCTTTTAGAAAAACCTGCCTGCACAGAAAAGTTATTAGTGAGCTTATAAGAAGTATGGACACTAGGAAACAGATTCGTATAGTTTTGTTTGTTCTCTTCTCCTGTATTTTTAAGTACCGTATTTAGGTCTGTTGTTTCTACTCTTAAACCTAATTTTAAACCCCATTTATCACCCTCATAAGCACCGGTTCCATATAAAGCCAACACGTTTTGGTGGTACTCAAAAACATTTGATAAATCGGAATCGACCACCCAAGTGCCTTCTTCTAAATTGCTCACAGAGTAATCGTTCCCCACATCATTTATATTATACTGCCCACCAGTTTCTAAAGTGAATTTGTCTGAAAAAGGCTTGGTATAATCTAGCTTAAAAGTGTATTCAGTTTCTTTAAAATCAGTCTCTGTTTGCTGATTAATATCTGAATTTTCTCCGTAAGTAGTTACGTTGGTATATTCCGAAGATTGATCTTTCCCAAAGTGGCTACCAGTCGCGCTGAACAATAACACATGGTCTTCGTCATCTTTAAAATCGCTCTTATACTGTAATTCATACTGCCATTTAGGATTAGTCGCAGAAGTTGCCTGATCGCGATACCACTCAGAAACTACTTCATTATTTTCGTCGAGCGAGCTATAATATTTGGTTGATGGTTGGTCTTCAATTTCGTAAGCAAAATTACCAGACAGCGTTAGTACATTTGTTGGATTAATGTAATAGTCTGTACCTAAAGCAAAGTTGTAAAACTGCTCGTATTTATCTTCTTCTCCATTACTAATTACACTGGCATTGGTGCTTAAATCTTTGTTGATGTTTCTACTCTCATTAGGCATATTTCTATAACCTGCTCCAAACTGGCTAAACAAATTCAATTTTTCTGTTCGGTGGTTCAAGCTTAAACCCATGCTGTGGTTATGCGGTACACCAGTATTTAAACTTACAGAACCATTGGTTCCTTTTCTTTCTTCTTTCTTTATTACAATGTTGATGATGCCAGATGTACCCTCGGCATTGTACTTGGCAGATGGGTTGGTAATAACCTCAATCTTTTCGATCATATCTGCGGTAATGGTTCCTAAAGCATTACTACCAGATTCACTCGTTAAAACTGAAGGTTTGCCATTTATAAGAATCTCGACACCTGTACTTCCTCTCAAAGAAATCTCTCCTTCAATATTTACATTTACCGAAGGTACATTGTTAAGCACATCGAAAGCACTCCCTCCTGCGCTGCTTAAATCTTTGCCTACATTAAACACTTTTTTGTCTAACTCAAACTCTGTAGTCGATCTTTCACCTACAATCAGCAGCTCTTCTAATACCTCTTCATTTTCTCCCATGGCGATGGTTCCTAAGCTTACCTTGCCATTTGCTATAGAAATATCTTTAATTGCTTTGGTCTCAAAACCAATAAAACTCACTTCTACAAAAAAATCGCTTACGTCGGTTGTAATCTCGAAAGTACCATCGGCAGCAGTCGTTTTGCCAGTAATGTTTTTTTCTGTGCTTTTATCTTTTAGCACAACAGTAGCAAATTCGACAGGTTGCTTACTTTTTCCATCAATTACTTTTCCGGTTACTGTAATGTTTTTGGTTTGTGCTTGTAATGCAGATGCGATGCTAAAAAGGCTAATAAATAGAATTGTAAATCTTAAACTCATCATTGGTTAGTGTGAAAATTAGTTGATGTTACAAAGAATATTAATTTACATCACAGTTAAAATTAGTTTCCTTGAACAGCAAAACTTCACTTGCAAACGACATTAATTCTACTTAAACCAGTGAAACTGTCGGTTATAGGCTTAAATCAGTAGTTGACCTTTTATTTTTTTTCTAGCAAATTGTGGTAATTAGATTTATTGAATGATTTATAATCGCAATAAAAAATTGATCACTATAAATGAATTGCTATTCCAGATAGTGCTTCATTTTGTGGTATTTATTTTTTACTCTTTCGATAAAGATCATCCCCATATTGACTGGTTCGAAATAGTGTTTTTCTCACATTATTCTATCTGTACTTTATTTATTAGCTATTATCTGCTTCCAAATTACTTGTATAAAAAGCAGCACCTCCAGTTTTTTATTTTTCTATCACTTACACTTTGCTGGGTTATTTTGGTAGAAGAGCTGATGTTAGAGCAAATATTTTTTCCTCATATGCGGGCAAAAGCTTTTCCGGGAGTATTTTTTACCCTGTTCCAGATTTTACCAGTAATTACCATTCTTTCGGGTTTTAAGTTTGCTTGGGATGCGCTTGGCAAACAAAGAGAGCTAGATAAGCTCAAAAAAAGCATTCAAGAAAGTGAGTTACAAATGCTCAAATCTCAGATTAATCCGCATTTCTTGTTTAACAACTTGAATAATTTATATGCTTATGCAATCGAAAATTCTCCTAAAACACCCAAGATTATCTTGGATTTAAGCGGGGTTTTACGCTATATGCTTTATGAATGTAAAGAGAATTATGTACCGCTCTCAAAAGAAATTGAACAACTAGAAAACTTTATAAAGCTCAATCAACTACAGATAGAAGAAAGAGGCTTTGTAGGTTTTGAATACAAAAATATCCAATCAAATTACCTCATCGCTCCACTTATTTTAATTGTGTTTATAGAAAATGCCTTTAAGCATAGTCAGGCAAATCTGTCTGAAAACATCTATACATGATCATGCTAAGATTTTAGATTTTCCAAAAGATTGAAACTTAAGAGAAAATAGGCTGTTAAAAGTTTTAAAGAATTCATCTGAATTGATGTTTTCCAATAATTCATTGATAGTTGCTTCAAATACTTCCTTTTCATAAAAGTAATTTTTTGCCAATTGTTTCTTCATATATTTCCACAAACGCTCTATTAGATTAAGGTTTGGTGAATATGGCGGTAAGAATATCAATACGATATTCCAGATTTCAGCTTCTTCTTTTACCCAATCACAATGCTGATATCTAGCGTTATCTAATACAATATAAAGTTTCTTATTTAGATCAGGATAATGAGTGTATCTAAGCCATTTTAAATAGGCTATAATTGTTCTTGCCTTTACTGAAGTGTCATTATATAAACTAAGTATTTGTCTGTTTTTTATATCCAAGCCTCCTAATATATTAATACGATAGCGTCCATGACAGGAAGGCTTATAACAAGGCTTCATGCTCCAAACATGGTTATTATAACTACCCATTACAAAATGTGCTGCATCCATGAAAATCATATTTATAGGCTCTGAAGCAACTTTTTTTAATAATGGGAATAAAGTCTTTTTTTTAAATAATTCTTGCCGATCAATTAGTTCTTCCATCTCTTTTCCTCCTGGATAGGCTCTTGTTTTTCTACATTTCACACCAAGTTTTTTGATAAACACATGTACTCTTTGCAAACTTCTTTCGATACCTAAGTTATCACTTATCCACTGTTTAATCTCTGCTACACTGTCAGGTAATAGGGACTCGATTGCAGCTAATATTTCCTTAGAGTAAGTAGCCATAACTGAGACAGGTTGCCTATAATGTAATGTGCAAAGAGCATCTAATCCTCCCTGATTATATAGCTTGATATAGGAAGTAATGGTATTCGCACATAAACCAAGTATTCTTGCGCAATCTCCACGTCTATAGCCTTGGTAAAGAAGACAAATAGTATGTAGCCTATTTCTTACAATTGAAGACTTATGTGTTTTTCTTTGCATATTTGCTTTGGATGCATCGGTTTTACTGATCTCTAAGGGGAGCATAATTTTATAGTTTGGTCACTTTAAATATAGTGCCCCCTTTTTTATCGAAACTTGACGTGATAGTGTATATATCGACATAAAACTAAATTTATCTAACGAAGGAATGCTAGAATTTACCTGTAGAAATAACTTTCAGAAAATGAAGAAATCTGAAATATTACCTCATGGAATAGGCTTAGAAAATGTAAAAAAGAGATTGAAATTGTTGTATGCAAACCAGCATCAAATAGAAATTAAAGAAACACAAACCTTTTATGAAGTGCATTTAAAAATACAGTTAAAACAAACTGAAAATAATACAGCAGATTTTAAGCATAAACCCATTCCTGTTTATTCCTAAAATCCATTTAGCTGTGCAAACACAAAGAATTCATCCATACAATTAAAGAGATTAGCGATACCTAAACCTATTAAACACATAAAATTAACTTATTTGAACCCTGAAATCGTCAGACTTTGTAAGTCTCAAAACATTCAAGACAATCATTAAAATGAAATAATTATTACGTTTCAATTTAATGTATTACTTACCTCACATAACTGTATGGGCTTTGAAAAACTCAGCAGTTATATTTTTCTCCACTCTGATTATATCCGGGTGGAGATTTTTTTCTACTGAGAATTTCTAGCTTACATAATGCTTAAAAAGCCTAAACATTCACATGAATAAGAAAGCTGCTTAAGGCAGAGAATTGGTCGTTTGCCTGATATTTTTTTTCGCGGAATGTTCTTTCAGTAACTTTGCATCAAGAACTAAATTAATAAGACACAGTCTTTCAACCAATAGCACAATTAGCTTGGCGAATTACATGAATTGCTAAGCTTTCAACCACAAACAAGATGATTATGGATTGCATCATCATAGAAGACCAGCCACCTGCTCAAAGAATTCTCAAGAAATTTTCTGAAGATATTGGTACACTTAATCTGAAAGGCATTTTTTCTGATGCCATTCAAGCCATGACCTTTCTTAGAAACAATAAAATTGATCTCATCTTTTTAGATATACATCTCCCAAAACTCTCTGGAATAGATTTTCTGAAAACAATTCAGAACCCGCCACATGTGATTTTAACCACCGCATTTGCAGAGTATGCATTGGAAAGCTACGAGTTTAATGTGGTTGACTACCTATTAAAACCATTCTCTTTTGAGCGATTTGTAAAGGCAATTTCTAGAGTGCCAGTAGAAAAGCAAGAAGCTACAGTTACTACTGAACAAGGTAAAAACTCGCTATTCTCAGATGTGCTATTTCTAAAATCTGGTTACGAGCATTTTAAAATCACCATAAACGATATTATCTATATCCAATCTGATGCTGACTACACGGAAGTATTTTTGAAAGACAAGAAGTATTTGTCCACTGAAACACTACAGCATTGGATTGAGCTTTTAAACCCTAATCAGTTTGTAAGGGTGCATAAGTCTTACATTATCAATGCAACAAAAATCCAAAAAATAGTAGCAAGCAAAGTATATTTGACCGATGGAAAAGAAATTCCGATAGGTCGCACCTATAAAGATGGTTTTATTAAAAGGTTTATAAGATAAGGAATAATTGCGGGAGGAAATATGCTAATAAAATCATACTTAGAAGAAATTGATTTAACCCTTTTTGAATTAGACATCGACCAAACAGCTAAAAAGGGGAAATTCGAGATTGAGCAAATTAATTACAGTAAAGGTGGCAATTCTATTAAATCTCAGATAGAATACACACCTAATGTCTGTATTATTCAAACAACTTTAAAGAGCAAAACTGATTTAACA
>PBYL01000192.1 GCA_002729595.1 Thalassovita sp.
CAAGTGATAGAAGAAGAAATGAAAAAGCTACGAGAAAAATTCGTAGCTCTAAAAAAGAAAAGAGAAATCTTACAAAGTAAAATGGAGTCGATTAGATCAAGAAGTCATTAACGTCTTTTTCTAAAGCCATAAGGACAATGTCGGCATCCGCTTTTACAGCAATAGCCTCTTTTTTTATGGTAACTTTCAGTAAACACTAGAAAACCATTTTCAAAATAATAGTCTTCTGTGTTTTGCTCATTATTAGAGGATTTCCCTGTGTACTTACTCATAATTCAATTGAATAGTAGCAATATTTTATTCTATTAATCAATCTGCAGGGAAGTAAAAACCTCCATTAGGAGCAACGCCAACAGTAAACTCTTCGATTACGGTTCCGTCTTCGGAATCGTATCGTATTATTTTACCATTAGATGTGTAATCTCCTGCATCGCTTGCTATTAAATAATCGCTTACTGGGTCGTAACCTAAGCCATAGAAATAGCCAGTAATTATTGGAGTAGAAGGCAATACTGTATCATCTGTATCCATTTTGTAGATGCCTCCATTAAAGCTGTAGAAAATAGTTTCTCCATCATCGTCGATTACTAAATCGCTTGGTTGAGAGTAGAAATTATTAAAGCTAATTGAAGATTCAACAGCATTGGTTGATGGATTAATTTTGTAAAGGCTACCAGAGTTTTCTAAGCCGCTGTAGTCAGCAGTGTAATTTCCTTTGCAAAGCACCCAGATAAATCCGTCTTCGTCTTTTACAATACCGGCAGGGTTTACTCCTACCGTAATGCTGGCTAAAACTTCGTCTGTATCGGTGTCTATAACTGTAACTGTAGAGTCAGTAGAATAACCTCCAGAGCAAACTACATAAAGTTTGTTGTCGTGAATTAGCATTCTTTCAGGGCCTAAGCCAGTAGTAATAGTATCTAATACTTCATAAGAATTTAGGTTGATAATTGATAGTTGACCTCCAAAACCATTCACCCATTCAGAAACATAAGCCTTATCAGAAGAAACTGCCTGAAAATATCTTGGCTGCGCAAGGCCTTCTATGGTTGCCACACTCTCAAAAGTTTCTGTATCTGCTACTTCTACTTTTTCAGCATTGTTTATCACCATAAATACTTCATCGTCGTAAACCGAAATTGATTGAAGTACATTACCTAAAGGTCTGTTGTTTACAGTTTCAAAAATCTCATTCGTAACTGAAGCAGAATCGTAACTGTAAAAACTTACTGTTCCTGATCCACTTTGAAAAGGACCTTCATTAGCAATTAAAAAACCGTTGGCATACTTAGCTGGTACTTCTACATCTGGCTCGTCGCTATCTTCGCAGGCTACAAAAACGAGCGATAAAATAATTAACCAACAGGCTTGATAGTATTTAAATAGTTGCATTTTAAAAATTTAGTTTAGGTGATATAATTAAGCTGAATTGATAATTTCTTCCGGGCATGGGTCTCCAAGCAATTATTTCGTAGTCTTCATCAAACAAATTGTTAGCAGATACTCTCAAGTTGAGGTATCCATACTTTTTGTCCAGTTTGTATTGAAATGAAAGATTAGAAGTGGTAAAAGCCGGGAGAGAATCATCATTATCGGTAGTAGTAAATGTTTTACCGGTAAATTGCTGACTCCATGTTATTCCGAAATCATTATAATTATAAGTGAAATTTAAATTTCCTTTATGTAAAGGAGTATAAATAAGTTGTTTGCCTAATGATGGATCATCTTCTGTTTGATGTTTTTCATTAGTCGATTTGGTGTAGTGATATCTTGCAATGATGTTAAAAGAAGTTTTATCCCACCTCTTTTCTACAGTGTAACTGGTTTCGATACCTCTTGCCCAAACCTGCTTTATATTTTGTGGATACCAGTATGTACTACCGGGTTGCCATAAAATCCAATTGTCTATTTTGTTGCTGAAAACTGTAAACTGGAATTGATTTTTTATATCGAACAATTTGAAATTGCTGCGAATACCTGCCTCTTTAGACCAACCAGATTCTGGAAGTAAATCTGGGTTGCCTCCGGGTTTCCAGTAAAGGTCGTTAAAGGTTGGCAAGCGATAAGAGCGAGCAATTTTTCCTGAAACTATAAGAAAATTCCAAGGATTTAGCTCTACACCAAATGTTGGGACTAATGGTACATTGCCAAATTCAGTAAACTCTTTACGAAGATTAATGCGAGATTCGAAAAACTGTGTATTAAACTTAACACCGCCTAACAAAGCTAATCTTTGCTGTTCTTGCTTTCCGTCTTCGTAATCTTCTACTGTGCCGCTAACATATTGATGCTGTACTCCACCTTGGAAACTCAAATGATCTAATGGATACCAGTTAAGCTCTGCTTCTTGTATAAACACTTTGCTTTTACTCAAACTTTCAATTCCAGATGCATCATTTTTATATAGTAGTTCTTCTAAAGAAAAACCACTCTGTAATTTCCAATCAAATGAATTGAGGTTGCCAGACCAACTTAGTAAGAATCTATTAAATTGATCGTCTTGTGTGGCAGAGCTGCTACCTTCTGTTAAAGTAGCTGGAATTTCTCTTTCAGTATCTTGATGCCAATACCGAATGGCAAGCTGTTGATAATCAGATATTTTTAAGTAATTTTCTAAAAGCACTCCCCATTCTTTAAAAGCTGCATGTTGCATCTCTTCTTCGGGTGATCTAGCTTTTGCTTTATTATTAAAGGTGAAATTGTTATCAGCTTTATCTCGATAAACATTGAGTGAAGTATATAATTTGTTCTTTCCATAAGTCAGTTTATACCCTTGAAAATATTTGCCAAAGCTGCCAAGTGTTTGATTAATTCTTGCTTGTAATCCGCTGTTGTATTTAGGTAGGTTTTCTAAGTAAACAGTGCCTCCTACTGTTCCACTGCCCCACAAAGCACCTTCTCCACCAAGTTGTAGATTTACAGCATCTACTATGCTACCCGGCAAAAGTGAGAAATCTATTTGCCCGTTCATCGGACTTTGTATCGGGAAGCCATTCCACAAAACTGCGGTATGCCCAGCCCCCATACCTCTAAAAGAAGTGGTTGCCAAACTACCGGGATTATATGTTTTAACAAATACAGGCATTGTTTGAGTAAGCATTTCACTCAAACTCATCGCCTCAAAAGTTTTGATTGTAGAAGAATCAATAGAAATTACCTGAGCACCAGCATCGTATTCTTTTAGTCTGCGAGCTTCTACTACAACTGCCTCAAGTAAAAATGTGCTGTCTAACTTTGTAAGTTGCTGGCCATAACTTTTAAGGCTAACAACTACATAGCAAATCAGACAAAATAAAAATTTAACCCTCAAATCGATCATTACAAATGATTTAACAAGTTGCTAAACCAATCGTACCCGGTTGTGAAATTTTAAAAAATACTCAGAATGAAAATTAAGGAAACCCTTTTATTCAAGTTGGTATTCTTTGCTTTTTCTCCCGAAAGCTACGAATGAAAATGTCGGGCAGGTCTTCTGACTCGCTCACTTTTATCAGCCTTCCCATTCTTTTTAACAAACAGTGGCAATGGATTGATAAAAGCTATTATGAGCTCACAGCAGCGGGAACTGTCCAGGATTTACACCTGATTCCCTTTTAATTTTCTCCTCCTGATGGATTTGAAAAACCTTACATAGTTCAAAGCTGAGAAAGATTTGTGAGGAAAAAAAGTAAACGATCTAAATTTTTTCCTTTATAAATGTTGTTGTCTAGATAATGGAATTACTTAATTATATCAGGCATTTTTTATTTCATATTTTCAGCTAAGCGATGATTATAACTTATCTTTGCCAGCATATTTAGATTAGATTAACATGAAACTTTTAAAAGCTTTTATCTTTTTCACTATTATTCTTTCAGCCTGCACACCAAGTGGAAAAAATAAGCTCCCAATATTAGGTCAGGTGGCAGATGCGCAATTCGAATTTCTTAGTCAAGATAGTGCAGTGGTAACTCCACAAACTTTTGAAAACAAGATATATGTAACAGATTTCTTTTTTACTACTTGCCCAACTATTTGCCCTACAATGAAGGCTCAGATGTTGAGAGTTTATGAGAAGTTTGAAAATAACGATAATGTAATTTTGCTCTCACATACTATTGATCCTCAACACGATACCGTAGGTCTTTTAAGAGATTATGCAGGTAGATTAGGCATAAACTCAGACCATTGGTTAATGGTAACCGGAGACAAAAAAGAGATTTTTGATGTAGCAAAAAAATACATGGTTAGTGCTATGGAAGATAAAGACCAACCAGGAGGGTTTGTGCATAGTGGTGCTTTTGTATTGATTGATAAGAAAAAACAAATCAGGGGTTATTACGATGGTACCAAAGAGTTGGAAACCAATGAGTTGATGGATGATATTGAAGTTTTGTTGAATGAAGGATAAGAAATTAATTTATTTTGCACCTTTTGTGGTGATGGTAGTGGTGGCACTCGTGTTGATCTTTAGTACAAAAAGTAAAAATCAAGGTGAGGCTATATATGAAGCACGTTGTGCTAATTGCCATATGGAAAATGGCAAAGGTTTACAGTCTCTAATTCCACCACTGGCAAATGCCGATTATTTGAATAAGTATAGGGGTAAATTGGCTTGTATTGTAAAAAAAGGCATGGAGGAAAAGGTAATCGTAAATGGTGTAGAATACCAGCAACAAATGCCTGCAAACGAAGAATTTACAGATACAGATATTGCCAATGTGCTTAATTATGTACTCACAAACTGGGGTAACGAAGAAAAACCACTCTCTCTGCAAGAAGTTCAGGAACAATTAGAGAGCTGTCCTTAAATAAATCAGAATATCAAGCATTGTAAATTTTCCCTCACCTATACCAATCTTATAGGTGACTAAACTTCCTATTTCAATTTTTACTCTCCCCATCTCACCTTTTCTGCAAGCTATAGTAATGATATTATAAGTTTATTTTCTTAAATAGAAATTTGCGCAAGTGATTTATTGCATTTATATTAGCAAGCAATCACTTGCATATAAAATTTATATCATGAGAAGAGATGTGTTTCAGGCAATAGCCGATCCAACAAGAAGAGATATTTTACTATTACTCACAAAAGACAGGAAAAACCTAAATACACTAGCCGAGCATTTTAACATGAGTCGGCAGGCTGTTTCACTACACGTAAAATACTTAAGTGAGTGTGGAGTAATTACCATTCAAAAAGAAGGTCGAGAAAGGTACTGCAACTTAGAAGCTAAAAAACTAGCTGAAATTGAAGACTGGTTAAATCCTTTTAAAGCATTATGGGAAGCACGCCTCGATAGACTTGACAACTACCTAAACGAATTACAAGGAAAACAAAAAAAGTAAAGAAAATGGAAGATTTAAGCGACAGAACATTGAGCATTACCAAAACATTTAATGCTCCTTTAGAACTATTATGGAAGGTATTAACCACTCCAGAGCACATTGTTTATTGGTGGGGACCAGATGGTTTTACCAATACCATAGAAAAAATGGAAGTAAAGGTGGGTGGCAAATGGGAATTTATTATGCATGGCCCTGATGGTACAGAATATGTAAATAAATACACTTACAGCAAAATAGAACCAAATAAAGAGATTGTACTCGCTCATTTAGCAACTCCAAAATTCACCATTATAATTTCTTTGTCGCAAGAGGGAGAAAAGACACAGGTAAAATGGCAAAATATTTTTGATTCTGTGCCTTCTAAAGAAGAAGCTGTAAGAGCCTTTAAAGCAGATGAAGGTTTAAGACAAAACTTAGAAAAATTGGCGAATTATCTTCAAGAACAAGTAGTGTAATCTACATCAATTCTAAAAAAAGACACCTTCTCTGCAATAGTCAAATTACTAGCAAAGAAGGTGTACTGTATGAAATCTGAAATTCAATGGAAAATTTATACTTTTCCTACATCTAAAATTAATATGATAGCATCGTTTGAAAGCGCTTCGAAATTGATCTGTTCTACTTCCCACAATGCTAGCCCATCGCGGATTTGAAGTAGGCGATCTTGTACTTCAAAAGCACCTTCAATAACGAATGCGAACAATCCGTTTTCCGGATTTTTAACTAAATGTTCTCCCTCAACTCTGCCGTTAAACTTTCCTATTGAAATGTTAAAGCAATGGTTATCGGTCTTGAGCAACGACAAGAGTTGATTCATTTGGGAGTTAAAATCAAATTGCGATTGATTGTAGTTGATTGTTTCTGAAACTTTAATTTCTATTTGTAAATAGTTAATAAGTGACCTCTTATACGGACATTCTACTTCGTATAAATCTCCTTTATTTACTGAGAAAACAACAGACTCTCCCACCTCAAGCAGCTTATAAGCTTCGTTAGGCTGCTTAAATTTTAAATTACCAACCAGAGGAATAAGGCAAACTGCTATGTTTTCAGTTGCTTCTTGTTTTATGCAATGTTCCGCTTTAAGTGTAATATCGTTTAGCGATAGCAGGTTGTTAAAAGGCTTTCGGCTTTCTTTAAAATACGACTTA
The DNA here is from genome assembly GCA_002729595.1 of Thalassovita sp. GTDB lineage: Bacteria > Bacteroidota > Bacteroidia > Cytophagales > Flammeovirgaceae > Chondrinema. Next base: position 6,480 of record PBYL01000192.1, read on the forward strand.
CAATTAAAAGTATGGAAACTGCGATACCAATTACTTTGGGTACATCCTCTCTGATTAGCAAGGTAAATTTGTCCTTGAGTTTGTGTCAACATAGCAAATGAGATTTATCGAATTACAAATTGGTTATTTTTATCAATGAGCGAAACATTGGATTTAATATGAACTCATGGCATTGCTGTCGTGAATAGCATTAATCAACCGAATCTGGTTTTTAGGAGTATATTTTTTTGCTACACTCGGCCAGTTTTGTTGCTCATCGGCGATCTCAATTACGCTTTCTTCCTTTTCAGTTTCAGATTGTTTTACAGAACAGGAAAAACAACTTGCGCAAATGCCTATTAGCGTCCATATAGTTAATTTGACAAATAGCTGGTTCATGTTAGTAAATTTTATCACGTATAAAAGGCAATTAATGCCTGTTAGTTAAGAGATTTAATACCTCAACTCTAGCTTAATTAAATACCGAAGTTGTCAGTTTTTGAAAAGAGCAAATATTGATTTTATCAGAAAGAATTAAGCTTTCTGTGTTAACCTCTAGCCCCATATCAATAGAATCTGATTTGTCTCCGATGGAAATAATCAAATGTTTATCTATGGTGTCAATTAAAGTGATTGCCTCACTAAAAAATGTAATTGCCACCTTATGTTTATTTTTATCTTTTGTACTTGATTGAATTATCTCAAACCTAAAATTTTTAAAAGGCAGAAATAACTTACCGTTTACATTAGCAATATCAGGTATTAAATCGTTTAGTTGTCTTAAATAACCCATAGCTGCTGTGCTCACCAAATAATGCATATTTTCAGCCTTTGGCACATGCTTTAACATTTCTGTAAAAGTCTCATGTTTGCCTTCAGGGTCGAACTGTTGTGCCTGCATAAAGAACTCTTTGTAAGTATCTTCGAACACAAACTTATCCCACACAGCTGTTGAGCTTGCATCTATAAATTTTCTATAACTAATCTTTATAATACCTTTCATAATATTGATAATTAGGCACTTACAACAATTGAATGAGAAAGAGAATAACCTTCTTCTATGCTACCGCTAATGGTTGAAAGTTCTTCAGCAACACCGTCAGAGAATACATTGTCATTTGAGTTATAAGTATAACCGCTCATACCTTTGGTATAACCATAGTCACTAGCAGCATTTACTGCTACTACAGCACTGTCGTCTCCTTCTGGAAAAGCAATTTGAGTAACAAGTAAAGACTTTCCACTTGAGCTATAAATATGCACATGAATGTGTGTAGCTCTACTCTGATACCAACCAGGGAAAATAGAAGTGAATTTTACAAGACCATCGCTATCAGTTACTTGGCGACCTCTTAAGAAGTGTACAGAAGTATAGTTTGTACTTTGCATTTGCGTACCACCGTATTCAGAATAGTTTCCGTCTTTGTCGCAATGCCAGATATCTACAATAGCACCTTCTATAGCTGCACAACTTTCATTTAAGTTAAGAATAGCAATCTCGATTGAAAGCGCTACACCAGTTCTATCTCCAGTAATATCTACTTGCTCTAAAGAAGATGGATCTTTCGTTGGAAAAGGACCTTCAGTTTCAGAAGGAGTACTCGTACAAGAATCAGAACTATAGCTGGTATCACTCGAAGATGAATCGCTGCTACTTTCAGAACTAGTATCGTCTGTAATCGGATTGATGTCTTCGTCGTCGCTACAACCTACAACTAATGGAAGCACTAGGCTGGTCATTCCAAGACTTTTTAAAAATTCTTTTCTCTTCATTTTAATATAGTTTACTTACCTCTATGTGTTTGGCAGTAAAACCAGAAGAGCCTGAGATTGTACTCAAAAAAAAAGAAGTTTTGCGATGTATGATGCAAATTCTGCGATGAATGAAGCGATAATAATGATTTTTTACCTTGTTTTTAAGGTGTAAATGATATAAAGCAGTGTGATTTTATAGTGTTTTGGGAGGGGGAATTGGAGAGATAAAGATGTTAAATTTAGAAGTCGTGTTAAAGGGATTTTTATATACTTTCACATCTATTGTAAACATACCAACAACCTAGACTAACAACAGCAGCACAATAAATAGAAATTAACCACATCCATAATAAAGTATAATCAGCTTTTTTAGGTGCCAAAACGAATATAATAAAAGCAAGTGTTATTAATGTAGCGGCTATAAATCCTACTAATAAAAGATTTAATACATTTAAACGATTAGTTTTTTCTAGTATTTAGATAGCAGGTATTCCAAAAATTAATGTTAAAGGATATGCAAAAATTAAGCATAGAGCTGATGCAATTAGACTGAGACCAACTGCTCCAACTAAATCCTCATAAGCAACACCAAAAAAATCTCCATAATCATTTCTAATAAATGAAGTAATTAATGACCCAACCATCATTGCAGGAATTAAAAAAGCTGGCCCTGCAATAAATACAATTACATTTCTCCTCGTAGATTTTGAGAATGTTTTCATTAGTTATTTAACTGGAAAAGATTAGAATGTAGGAACTGTTTAATGCCAATCATATTTACAATACCTACATTGTTTTGCTTTTGGTGTTCTAGCAATTCCATTACACTTTGGACATCTGTTCAATTTGAGTTCCTCAAAGTTTTCTTTAAATACTCTTTCTGAAGCACGTTTATAAAATTCTTCTATACCGTTTTTTAACAGTTCTAAAACTTTGGGGTTAGTCGAAGTATTTCTTTCATACGCATCAGCCATTTTTTTCACCTTATTCTTATATGGTAAAAATTTAACTTGTGCAATATGATGATTTATTGCTGCCTTTTCTAACTCATTATAATGATTGGTGCAATAACTTGATATGTATTCTATAATATCTTCTTTATTTTCCATATAAATAATATGAATTGACTGTATAAAGGTAACAGACACCTAATATTTATCGACTTTTCTGCGCTTCTCTTTTTAACTCTTCTATCGTTAACCAATTCATCGATTTAATCTCAGTCACTTCGTAAGGTTGTGTATGATTACCTGAGAAAAAAATAACGGGGAAATGAGGCTGGTTTGAGGGAAAAGTTATATTGCCATCTCTAATAATGTGATGATCCACAGAACTTTGTATTAAAATTCCTTCGCTGTTCTTTTTGATAATGAGGTCTCCAATATCCCAAGGATAGCCCCAGTAGTATTTGTCATTTTCTATAATTACAGGATTAAAATAGAAGATGAGTTCTTCTGTTCCAAGTTTTATATTTAAATCAAAGAAGCCGTAATCAATTCCATCTTCATAACCGATAGCTGAGAATATTTCTGGCTCAGGGTCTTGATCTAGATTTACAAAATGATAATACTCGATATCAGCATTAAATTTCTTTTTCTCCCTAAAAAGTTCGAAACTTGAAGTTATCCAGTACTCTTTTACCTCATCGTTTAGTTTGCCCTCGCTAGCTGCTGTTACCAAATAATCAACTTTACCATCACCCGTAAAGTCAATGGAGAAAGAAGATTTAATCTCTCCATTTATCATTTCTGTAAGTTCAGGAGGTATAACCAATAAAGTATCTGTAGCGATAAAACCTTGAGCTTTAGCAATAATTGGTAAGTAGCATAATAAGATAAGCAGATATTTCATGCTTGAAGTGGGGTTTTGTAAGATGAGCTTTACAAATTTTTTTGATAAACTATGATGATTTATTCATAGAACAAAATTGAATTCACAAATATCCTTATCAGCATTGACTCTTTTTAGACATTCTGTAACTAAATCTGAAACTCGTGATGTCGAAATAATTGTATAACCATATACAGTGTCGATTTCGTCTTTTTTTGTGGAATCCCATTTGTATTCAACTCCATTTTCGTCAATAATCAAAGTTTTACCAGCAAATATATCAAGCCATTCTACTGAGTAAATCAATTGATCAATATCTTCATACACAATTACTTGGTATTCGGAATCTACTTTGTCAATTAAAAATATCATTGGTTTAGCTAGTTTTGATAGATTAAAACTGCTTTCAATCCACTAATTTTAGCGTAACAAGATAAGCACAATGGTCAGATGCTACAGTATCTTGAATCACTTTTGTTTCTATAACTTCCCATTTGTTGGCTGGTAAAAACATCACATAATCAATTTTTCTAATCGGTTGCTTAGAAGGAAAAGTTGGTGCTGGGTTCTTTTTATAATAAGACGGCATCCACACTTGCTCTAAAATATTGATGGCTTCACTATTAGGGACATCATTTAAATCTCCGGCTAAAATCGTAGGATATTTGTTCGCTTTAAAAACCTCATTAATTTTCTTTACCTGAGCTACTCTATCAGTATTGTCTTTTAAGTGATCGAGGTGCGTACCTACAAAAGCAATAGTGTCTCCAGAAGGTAAAACCGTAAGAATTTCAAGAGCTGCTCTAGGTTCGTTTTGAGGTTGATGAGGCAATGCTATGTTTCTGGTTTGCAAAAATGTATATTTAGAAAGTATCCCTTCTCCATATTCGCCATCATCATAAGGCATGGCTCTGGCAAAAATTGGAGCCATTTTAGTTCTCCAACCGAGCTCTGTTACCAAATCATACTTTTTAGCTCTATTTGTCTGGAAATCAACTTCTTGCAATGCGACAAAATCTGGATCTGCGTCTTTAATCACATTGGCTATTACATCTAGATTGAAATCACCTTTAGTGGTAGCTCCGTGAAGAATATTAAAAGAAAGTACTTTTACAAGCTTCTCATTTTCAACACTTTGAGCATAAGAAAAAAAGTGGGGAATTAGAAACAACAAGATTGCAGTTAAACATTTCAATACCATTTTCTTCTGTTTGATAGTTATACATTTTCAATAAGTTCTGCAAAACAAAACTCTGTTAGTTTATTCTGATTTCTAGCAAAAATATGGGAAAGAAGTCAAGGTATGGAAAGCTTGTAATTTTTCTATTCTGAGTCTGGATATTAATAGATTCAACTGATTATTAATTACAAAAAAAGACGCTTGAATTTTCAAGCGCCTAATTTTTACTTCCTGCTTAAAATAATGTTAGTATTGAGTTTTCTCATAGTAATTATTCATTACAATTAAACTCAGAATATTCTTGATTTTCCTTTCCTGAAAAACCTGACAAATGCTTTTTAGCAATGTAAGTATATTATTCTAAAAGAGAAATATTTGTAACTCTAAAATTTCACCAATTGTTTCATCTATATGTTGTTAGACTCCTTCAAAAGAAGTTTCAATTATTTATGACTTATAAAATTTATTCAAAACTGATTAAACCCTTTTATAGTTAAAGCATCTAAGGATAAAAACTTTGAAACTATGAAACTAGACCAGAAAGAAGTTCAGCATCTGTATTGGAGAGCTGGTTTTGGAGGTACATATAAAGAAATAACTAAATATACTGGTAAGTCTCATCAAGACGTGGTGAATGATTTGTCTAAAAAGGCAGCCAATTATAAACCTTTGAAACTGGCTGTTCCGATTAAACCAGGAGAAGTGAAGATGAAAGATTTATCTGTTGATGAAAGAAAAGAATTTCAGAAAACTAATCGAACCAACATAAGACAACTTAATTTCGATTGGATTCAATTAATGGTGAATGATGAAGGAGCTTTGAGAGAAAAAATGGCTGTGTTCTGGCACAATCACTTTGCTTGTATGTCGGGTCAATCTGTTTTTACCATCAACTATCTTAATAGTATCCGGAAACATGCTTTGGGAAGCTTTAGAGATATGCTTTTTGCTATCTCTAAAGAGCCTGCTATGTTGCAGTATCTTAACAATCAACAGAATAGAAAGAAATCACCAAACGAAAACTTTGCCCGTGAAGTGATGGAATTATTCACTTTGGGTAGAGATAATTATACCGAAAAAGACATAAAAGAAGCTGCTAGGGCATTTACAGGTTGGGGGTTTGAAAATACTGGTGAATTTGTTTTTAGAGAAAAACAACACGACGATGAGTCTAAAACTATATTTGGCAAAACTGATAATTTTAATGGTGATGATGTGCTAAATATGCTTTTAGAAAATAAGCAAACTGCTCATTATCTCACTCAAAAAATATATGCATATCTAGTTAATGATCAATTAGATGAAAAGCAAATTCAATCTTTATCTAAAACTTTTTATGAATCTGATTATAACATTCAGACATTGTTAGAAGATATTTTTTTGTCTAAATGGTTTTATAAAAGTGAGAACATTGGTACTAGGATAAAGTCCCCTATTGATCTGTTAGTTGGTATTCAAAAATCATTTCATGTAAAACTTAATGAAGCTGATCCAGCAATTTATGTACAAACTGTACTAGGGCAAAAACTCCTCTACCCACCAAATGTTTCTGGTTGGGACGAAGGCAAAAGCTGGATAGATAGCTCGACAATTATAGTTAGAAGTAAGCTCACCCAAATGTTACTTTTATCTGGTGCTATTGATATTCTACCTAAGCAATCAGGCGATGATTTTGAATTGTTTAAGAATGCAAAAAAGCTTAGAAAAATCAATTCTCAATTAGATGTAAATGCTTTTAAAAATGAATTCGCATCTATAAAAAATGATGTAGAACTGATGCATTATATGCTACAAATAGATACCCCAAAAACCATGAACATATCCATTTCTAAAGAAGATAAGGGTAGTCTATTTAGAACCATAGCTTACTATTCTCAACTCATGGAATATCAAATGTGTTAGTACTCCTAAATTTCAATATTGACAACAAGCAATCTGCTTTAAAAATATTTTAACAATGAAAAACTCAAGAAGACATTTCTTAAAACATTCGGCTTTAGCATCTGCTGGAACAATGTTTATTCCTTCGTTTTTGCATGGCAGTTCTGAGCTAATTGGAGCAGCTAAAGGTTATAAAAAAGTAGTAATTATTCAATTATCTGGTGGAAATGATGGATTGAATACAGTAGTGCCTTATCGCAATGATTTGTATTATAAATACCGCCCAAACATTGGTTTAAAAACTTCAGATTTACACACTTTGACTGATGAAGTTGGAATAAATAATAATCTCACTGGATTGAAATATTTATACGATGAAGGATATTTGAGCATCATAAATCAAGTAGGATATCCTAATCCTAACAGATCACATTTTAGATCAATGGATATTTGGCAAACTGCCAGTGGTTCAGATGAATATCTAAACGAAGGTTGGATTGGTAGATATTTAGATAGCCAGTGTTCTGGTTGTGATAAACCTTACCATGCCATTGAAGCTGATGATACCTTAAGTTTAGCCATGAAGGGTAAAAACAACACAGGTTTGGCTTTGACAAATGCCAATAAATTTAAGCAAATGTTGAATGAGCAAGATGTGCATTTAGATCATGCAGAAAATGAGAATCTAAGCTATTTAAATAAGATTTATACATCAACTCAAATGTCTGCTGAATACGTATTCGATCATTCAAAAATTTATAAATCTAAAAAAGAATATCCTAAAGGAGCATTTGGCAATAGCCTTAAATTAATTGCTGAGCTAATTATCTCACAATCCGAAACTAAGGTTTATTATACTTCACTCACTGGTTTTGATACTCATGTAGGTCAAAAAGGAAGACAAGCGAGACTTTTCGAAAACTACAGTGAAGGTCTAAAAACGCTAGTTCTTGATTTAAAAGAGAATAATATGTTAGATGATACACTCATTATGACGTTTTCTGAGTTTGGTAGAAGAGTGAAGGAAAATGCCAGTAGAGGAACCGATCATGGAACTGCCAACAATGTATTTATTGTGGGAAGAAAGTTAAAGAAACCGGGAATTTATAATGCAATGCCAGATTTAGTGAATTTAGACAAGTTCGACTTAAAATATCAAGTTGATTTTAGAAATATCTATGCAACCATGTTAGAAAAATGGATGGATGTTGATAGCTCAAAAATTTTAGGAAAAGAATTCAAACCTCTCCAATTTGTCTAAAAAGTAATTAAATGGATTTTATAGAGATGGAAAACCAACATTCAGCTTGTATAAAATCCATTCTATTTCTTCATACTCTATAAAAGATACCTTTCAGTAAGTAATTCTCAGTCATTTAGCTATATTTATCCAAATATGAATATTCTAATAAATGATTGAACAGTAAATATGAAGAAAGTTTTAATATTCCATGCTGTTGTAGCATCACTCGGAGGATTTTTATTCGGGTTTGATACAGCAGTAATATCTGGTGCAGAGCAATCTATTCAAAAATTATGGGCATTGAGCGATTTCCAACATGGCTTAGCAGTAGCCATTGCATTGTATGGAACTGTGCTAGGTGCACTGTTTGCAGGAATTCCAGTAAATGCAATTGGCAGAAAAAATACCTTAATTTGGATTGGTGTCTTATATTTTATCTCAGCTCTTGGTTCTGCCTTAGCTCCCGAGATAAATTCATTTATGATTTTAAGATTTATTGGAGGTGTTGGTGTTGGTGCATCATCTGTGGCAGCCCCAATGTATATTTCAGAAATCGCACCACCAAAAGCGCGTGGTAGATTGGTAGCCTTGTTTCAATTCAATATTACTTTCGGGATTGTAATTGCCTATTTATCAAACTATTTGGTAGCAAACATTGGCGAGAATGCTTGGAGATGGATGTTAGGCATCGAAGCAATTCCTGCATTTATTTTTGCCACTTTAGTGTTTTTTGTACCTAAAAGCCCTCGTTGGCTAATTGCTTTAAAAAATGATGAAGCAGCTGCTCGTAAAATTTTAGAACAGGTTAGCAATGAGAACGTAGATAAATCTATCGAAGAAATAAAAGAGGGTATTGCTCTTACTAAAAGTGCAGGTGGCAACTTTTTCTCTCCAAAATACAGAAAACCAATTATGTTGGCATTTCTCTTTGCCTTTTTTAATCAGGTTTCTGGTATTAATGCCATTATCTATTTTGCTCCTAGAATATTTGAAATGACTGGTCTTGGTGCTAGCTCAGCCTTGCTATCTTCTACTGGTGTAGGTATTACCAATTTAGTATTCTGTATTGTAGGTATTTTTATAATTGATAAACTAGGCAGAAGATCATTAATGATTATTGGTTCATTTGGTTTAATTCTCACGCTTACACTTATTGCTTATGGATTTTTTGCAGAGCAATTCGGTGGAATACCAGCCTTCCTATTTATCTATATTGCTTTCTTCTCGATGTCTCAAGGTGCAGTAATTTGGGTGTTTATTTCTGAGATTTTCCCTAATAAGATTCGTGCGCAGGGACAATCGTTCGGAAGTTTTACACACTGGATATTAGCCGCAATAATAGCAAATGTTTTCCCTTTCTTCGCTAAAAGTTTTGGTGGTGGACCTGTCTTCAGTTTCTTTGCATTTATGATGTTCCTACAATTACTTTTTGTATGGAAAATGATGCCTGAAACAAAAAACAGATCATTAGAAGAATTAGAAAAAGAGTTGATTAGCTAGTAAAAAAAACAGGCTGATGAGAGAATTCATCAGCCTGTTTTAAAAATTTATTTTGCTTTGGTTCTGAATTGAATTTCCATTGCACGCCAGTAAAAGTCATTAAAATCTTTCTTATTGTATTTTGTTTTCATGGCATGTAAAACATCCATCAGATTTAAATCTCCCCACTCCCATAACATTGCGTTGTACTTTAGCATTTGAGCACCAACTTCATTTCTAATCTCATTGAGCTCATCTTCAAAAATGCCATTTTTTGCTAAGAGGTTTTTAAGTCGAGTATCTGTTTCGGGAGTATATTCTGTATCTAGATATGGCTCTAAAATCCAACTCCAATTATAAGTTTCTTTAATTACAGGAATCTTATTATTAAGCGTAAACTCCTCAAGCTCTTTTGCATATTCTCTTGAAATTAAAATAGCTTCATTACCTATTTTAAGCTTTGGTGGATAAGCATCATAACAAATTGCATCGATATTATCCACTGTTAAAATAGCATTTGGAAATATTTTTGATGGCTTAAAAGGATAATTCTTTATGATAATTTCCTTTTCCTTTATTTCAGATTCTCCTATTCCACCAAACATAGATCTTTTAATAAAGCATTTTAAAATACGTTCAAATAGATTTTGCAAAAAAGCTTTCACATATTTAGCTAATCTTTACTGATGTCATACTTAAAGAACCAGCCATCAATTTATCATTAAATAGTGAAATTTGCTCACCTTTCTCTTGTAAACCTAAGGTATATATTAATGGTAAGTAATGATCTGGAGTCGGTATAGCATATCTAAATGCAGTACCTTGCTGATCGTAATTTAACAATGGTTGGTAATTACCATCTAGCAAATAGTTATTCACTTTTTCTCTCACTTCTACCGCCCAATCGTAACCATAATCCACTCTATTAAAATTGCTAAAATCAACCATTCTTAAGTTATGGATAATGTTACCACTACCAACAATAAGAACCCCTTTATTTCGCAATTCACTAAGTCTTTTAGCTAACTCGAAATGGTAACTAGCTGGTTTGGTATAATCTATACTTAACTGAATAACAGGCACATCTGCATCAGGATACATATGCCTCAACACACTCCAAGCTCCGTGGTCTAATCCCCATTTTTCATCTAATTCTGCCAACTCTGGAGTCAATAATTTTTGGGTTTCTTTTGCTAACTCTGGACTACCTGGAGCAGGATATTGTACTTCATACAAAGCTCTAGGAAAACCACCAAAATCGTGAATCGTTTCAGGTTGTTTTGAAATAGTAATCTTAGTTCCTCTTGTAAACCAATGTGCCGAAACACAAAGAATGGCATTCGGTTTCGGAATCGTTTTTACAACATCACGAAACCCTTTAACAAATTGATTCTCCTCAATAGCATTCATAGGGCTACCATGACCTATAAATACAACCGGCATTTTATCTGTAGCTGAGAAACTATCAGATAGATTACTTAACGAGTTTAAAGTATCCATACTAAAAGCAAATGGTGATAAAGAAAATAATTTAAGAAAAGTCTTTCTTTTCATTGGTTTACAATTACAACCTTAATAGATTTTTTTAAATGTATCAGTTCATTTACTGTAAAATCATCTACTCACCAGGAACCGTTTTTTACAGTTATATCAGCTAACTTTTTTAGTGTAAACAAAGTTTCAATTCGCTAAAAAAGTTTTCAAAATAAAGGCAAAGACTATAATTCATTAGCCATATAATAAATTAAAATATAATACATATTTAGTTTATTATACTGAAAATAGCAAATTAAATGTTGAAACATCAATTATTTTCTTCACCTAACCATATTAAAGAATTTATGATTAATTTATTTTGCTCAGGGTTGTCGAATGTATGAGAAAGGGTTTGATTTGTTCCATTTTCATAGTCCATGTCATTATGTCCCATGTTTAAATAGATCATTCTATAATTTTTATTAGTCCATACCACTGGGTAGTAACCATCATTCCATATTTCAGAAGCTTTTGGGCCAGTTCCTAATGGAAAACTTTGGGGGTCAATTGAAAGTAAAATGTCGATATCTGGGTTTTTTGTGAGGTCATTTTGCCAATTATACCATTCGTTGGGAGATGCTGTAATTGTATTAGCTAAACCTTGAGTTGCAGGATGATTTTTATTCTCGATTTTTAAAATAGCTGAAGTTGGTCGCCAAGTATTATTGGAATATTCGCCTGAACCTAGAAATTCATTATGATACCAATCCCAATCTTGATTGTAATCTGAAGGAGTTAATGCAAATGCTGAAAAATGGAAGCCCATCCACGAACCTCCATTCTTCATATAAGTTTCAAATGCTTCTCTTTGGTTTTTATCTTCTGGTCTGGTATCTAGAAAGATAACTAGATCAAACTTGTTTAAATACTTGGTATTCAGCTTAGTCCAATCGTTTGTACTCTTATAAGTAAAATGATTTTCTCTACTCGTTTTAGCAAACCATTTATTTGCCTCTTCTACAAAACTGATATGCGCCAAATCGTTTTTGGCAGTATAAAAGGCTATAACTTTAAACTTGGAATGGTTGCTTTGTGCTGATGATAAATGACAGATCGAAAAGAAAAAAATGAGTATTAATGCTAATTTGAATGTGATTTTCATATTTATTTAAAGAATGTTTTAGTCAATCTTCAAATATATTATGAAGCATTTTGCATACGAAAACTTGGATAAGTTTACTTGCTAAAGCTTGAATTTTAATAGTTCAATTAGCTATAATTAAGTGTTGCTTTAACTCAAAGCATTCAACTTTTTCAAAGCGAATTTGGGAGCAATTCTGTATAGCTTATACAATAAGTTTACTTTACCTATTCTTATTTCTTTTTGATTTTTAGATAATTTCACTAACATTTCATTGACTGCGGCATCTGCACTAATCGCAATTTTAGGTGTATTACCATTGTGCCATGGAGTATCTACCGCCGGAAACATTACTTCTATAATATCAATATTTGTATTGCTTAATTGCATTCTTAAAACTTGTGTAAAAGAGTGTAGTGCTGCTTTTGTAGCATTATAAATAGGATAAACAGCTCTTGGTAAATAAGCCAAGCCTGAGGTAATATTTATGATCTTAGCATTCTCATTTTTAGATATAATAGGCATAAGCAACTTAGAGAGATAAATTGGAGCCATTAAGTTGGTGTTAATCTCTAATTCAGATTTTTCAATTGCTGAAATGTCTGTGTAAAAGTTATTTTTGTGTACTACAGCTGCATTATTTATTAAAATATTGCAAGAAGAAAAATCCTTTTTTATTTGTTCAGAGAGTTGTAGACAGCCTTCTTTGGTAGACAAATCACATTGGATAATATGTAACTCAGGAATTAGTCCTTTTGATTTTTTCAATTTCTCTTCAGACCTACCACATATAATCACTTGGTTATTATTTTTAACAAGTATTTCTGCAAGCTTAAATCCAATACCAGAACTACCACCTGTGATTAGAACTGTATTATTCATAAGTGTCATTATAATAATATTTTAATTAAACATGACACAAATAAATCCTATTTAGAAGCTGCTTACATTGATCTATGTTAAGTGAAGAATTTTTTTCTGATGCGACTTAAAGATTCTGGAGCAATGCCAAGATAAGAGGCTATGATATGCTGCCTCACTCTGCTTTCTAAATTGGGAAATCTTTCAAGAAAGTTTGTGTAACGCTCTTCAGCATTTAAAAGTAAAAATTCGCGCTCTCTTGTTTCTTTTGTTATAAATCCTTTTTCGAGAAGCTTTACTAAAAACTCATTCCAGCAGGGATGCTCAGCAAACAGTTGCTTAAATTTATAGTAATCGACAGTTTCAACAATTGAATCTTCTAAAGCTTCAATTGTAAAATAGGATTCTCTATTTTCAATAATAGCACTGTAAGAACTAAGCACATTACTTTTATCAAAAAAGCCCTTTGTATATTCTATCCCTTCTTTACTTGAATAAAAATACCTGAACAAACCTTCCTTTATAAAACCAATAGATTTAGAATAACTACCTGCTCTTATAAATGCCTCACTTTTTTGAATATGAGTGGTACTAATCAATTCATTAAACTTATACTGTTGTTCTTCTGGAACAATTGTGATTCTCTTTATAAATTCTAGAAATTGACTATTCATTATTTTAGATTGTGCTATTATAATAATTGTTCTAAAATAGCTATTTAATGAAGCTTTTAATAAAATATTAGTCATAAAAAAAGGAGTTGATTTAGCTAAATCAACTCCTTTTCTATGAATATATAATAACTTATTTCTTAACTTCGAAAGTAACCCAACCACTATCGGGATCGTTACCTGTTACATCAAGACCAGCATAAGCTTCCCACTCGTGTAAAGCATTGTGACCTCTGTAAGTACCATTTAAATTAGAAGGAACTTGAAATTCTACAATCCACTCGTAAGTTTCATTTGCTTCTAATGTTTCTGCAGCTGCAACTTGAATTTCAGTACTATAAGTTTCGCAAGTGTTAGTTACGTCTTCTTGTGTAGTTCTAATTTCGCCATCATAATCTCTTGCGATATCAGTATCTCTACATACTACTTCTTCAATAGCTCTTACCTTAAGATATACATTTCTTACTGAAATGTCAGCGTCTTTTACTTGGCAAGAAATTTTGAAAGCAATTGGTTCATTTCCATCATTAATTTGGTTAGCCGGTGCAACATTTACAACTGCTCCACCACCAGTAACCATGTTTTTAACTTGCTTCAACTTGTCGAAAAATCCCATTAGTCTGTTTGATTTTATGTGTAAAACTTATTGAATTTCGCTGTTGAAACGGACTAATATTGGGTATATTGTTAATGATTTTCAACAAATTTGGATAAATAAAATCAACAATATTCTCAAGAGAAATAAATTCCTATTTTCTCCATTTTTAGACCAAAATCAGCTTTTTTAAGCTCGTGTTTAATGTTAGTTACTTCATTTATCTACCATTTTTTAGTCTGTTAATTTAAATTATTTGCAATAGATGCTTTGATTGATTGTTAGAATTAGCAAAAATAATTGCTAATAATTAAGCATTTGTTAACGTGAGAAATTTTACCCCCCTCCTCCTATTTATTCTCGGCTTTCCTATTATCAGTTTTGCTCAAGTTAGTATAGTAGATGAAACTTCTTCTACTAGTTCTGAAATAGTATTTAGCCCATCAGCAGCAACAAATAGGTTATTGATTGTTGGTGTTAGTTCAATATCTCTATTAGGCGAAGATGTAAGTGCAGTTGATTACGGAGGGAAAAGATTAACCAAAATAACTGATGTTACCATTAGTTCTACAATTATTAGTTCAGTATTATATCAAAATGCTGATCTGTTTTATTTAGATGATTATGACATTAGTACTAGATCACATGATACTGTTAGTATAACCTTTGTTAACGATGGCATAAACATTAAGGAGAAATATGTAAGTATCCTTTTACTTGATAATGCAGACCAGTATACACCAGTATCTTACGAACTTACAAATAGCTCAGATAATGCAAAAGTAATTGATACAGGAACACCAATTCCTGCTAATGTTGATGATATGATAGTTAGTATTTCTGGTCATTCTTCAATATTAGGATCATATTCAAGCACCGGTGGAGGAACTGAAATTCATGAACTAAATGGTTTATTAAGTAGCCATTCCGCAAACTATAGAAGTATTAATAGCTATGACAGGTATACACCAGAATTTACCAAAACTGGAATCGGAGTTCCTACTACGAACATGGTAATTGCCTCTGTAAGAATTAATGCACATTTCTATGAATCTCCTGGTGGTGTAACTGATGAAGTTGAATTGTGGCTAAAAGCTGACTTAGGACCACTAAATGGTACATCTAGTGCTAGTGATAGTCAAGACCTAGATTATTGGCTCGATAAAGCAATTGCACGGCAAAACGATGGCTCATCTTCTCAATTGAGTCCTCCTACTTTTTATGATAACTCAACAGATAATATCAATTTTAATCCAATTATAGATTTTGATGGATTAACAACTGGTTTCGACTTAGCTGATGACTATATATATTCTTCGAATAACGGATTGACAATATTTACAGTAATAAAAGCTGACTCTAGCAAATCTTCTAAAAAAACACAATATGTCATTGATTTTGGTAAAGCTGAAAATGCAGGTTATGGATTAGTTTATGGATATCATAACGTTTCTGGTTATACTTCCTCAGATGCCGGAGGAGATTCATTTGATAATAGTCATAGTAAAATTGATAGTACAATTATTACAAGGTTTGATGTGAATTTTTCTTCTAATACTGAAATTTACATTAATAATAACTCAGTAACATCGACTAGTAATACTGCTGCCCAACTTACTGAAAATGATATCGATGAATCTGCAACAAGAAAAGTAAATGCAGGTCCTTTTACTATAGGTAGTCAATCTAAAACTGGAAGTATCTCAGGAAATGATTATAAGATGTTTGATGGAAAGCTAGCTGAAGTAATAGTTTATGCTGAAGATTTATCAACTGCTAAAATTCAACAAGTTGAAAGTTACTTAGCCATTAAATATGGTATTACGCTGGGCTCTACTTCAAGTACTTATGATTATTTAAATAGCTATGGAAGTACTGTTTGGACTGGTGATGCGACTTATCAAAACGATGTGGCAGGGATAGCCCGAGATGATCGATCAGGTCTCAATCAAAAACAATCTACAAGTACTGAAAGCGACGATATTTTAACTATCGGTATAGGCAGTATTGCTTCAACTAACTCTGCAAATGGAAATTCTTTTAGTAATGACATTAGCTATTTAATGTGGGGAAATAACAATGAAGGTAAATATGGTTACAGTGAAAGTGGTACAACAGTAAATGGTGAAGATATTACAATAAGATTAGCAAGAGTTTGGAAAGCGCAAGAGACTGGTACTTTAGGAACAGTGCATGTACAATTTAATACTTCTGAAATCATCGGTCCAGATGGAAATGCCGGTACTAATGAACTAGCTGACTTAAGATTACTGGTAGATACTGATGATACTTTTTCTAGTGGAGCCACATCTGTAAGTCCATCTACTTATGATAACTCAACAGATATAATTGGCTTTGACCATGATTTTGATGCAAGTACTGGCTTATATTTTACTTTAGGCTCTGTAGATTTTGCAACTGCTCCCTTACCTGTTAAACTTGTTCATTTTTCAGCTGAGCTTAAAGATGACAAACCATTTTTGACTTGGACAACTACATCTGAAAGTAATAATAAGCAATTTGACGTATTGAGATCAACAAATGGAATAAATTGGAAAAAAATTGATCAAGTAGAAGGTGCAGGAAGTTCAACCTCTACAATTAACTATTCATATATAGACCAGAATTTAAAAACTACTAGTAAAACTGTGTACTATATGCTAAAACAAGTCGATTTTGATGGTCAATCGGAAAACTCAGATGTTAAATCTGTATCACTAGATTTTTTCAAAAAAGATATTCTCATCTTTCCAAATCCAGCGGACAAGCTTGTAAATATAGAGTTGCTGAACTCCTCATTAAATAGCTGCGAAATTCATTTTTATGATATTGCTGGAAAAGAAGTTTACCAAACCTCAACTTCAGAAAAGTATATCCAGATTGATACAAGTGGTTTGAAATCAGGTATTTACACCATTATGTTTAAAGGAAACGCACCTGATTCTATCTTACAATATACTAATCTAGTTATAAAGTAGGTATTGTTGGTATTTGGTTCTAATCTTTAAAAAGCTTCTTAAATTCTTTTTGATAAGTAGTACCTACAGGTATTTCGTGGCCTGCAATTAGGACTTTCTTATTTCTATAAACTTCTACTCGCTCAAGAGGAACAACAAATGACCTATGTATCCTTTTGAAATTTTTTGGCAAATCTTCTAAAACATTTTTTAATGACATTCTGGTTACAATCGGTTGCTTGTCTTCCACATAAATTTTTAAATAATCACCTATGCTTTCAATAAACTGAATTGAATCAAAAAATATCTTTATAGAACTATATTCAGCTTTAACTATTAAAAAATTTGAAGTATCTATTTCATCCTTATTTCGCAAAGTATACAGCTCTTTTGCCTTATTTACAGCAATCATAAAACGATCGTATGAATACGGTTTCAATAAATAGTCAACCGCATTTAGATCAAAACCATCAATGGCGTATTCTTTATAAGCTGTGGTAAAAATTACAGGTATATCTTTTTTAAGACCTTTGTAAAAGTCTATTCCAGAAACAGCAGGCATCTGTATGTCTAAGAAAAGTAAATCAATAGAATTTGCTTCTAGATATGCTAAAGCTTTATTGCTTTGAGTAAAAGTTTGTTTAAGATCAATAAAATCCAGATCGTCGCAAAAACTTTCTATGATTTCTAAAGGAAGAGGTTCATCATCGATGGCAATTGCATTTATCATTAAAAAAATATAGTTAAGGCTACTTTAAATTGTTTTTCACTTTCAGTTATGTCTAATATATGCTTAGATGAATATAACAAATCTAATCTTGATTTTGTGTTTGCTAAACCTGTCTCTGTTTTTTCATAAGGCTTAATATTTAGTCGCACTTTGTTATTAACCACCAATAATTGTAGTTCTTCTTCAGCAATTTTGATTTCAATATCAATCATCGAATCTGCATCAGGATTAACTCCATACTTAAATGCATTTTCTATAAAAGGAATTAATATTAATGGAGCAATGCTTTTCCCAACAGATTGACCTGTTACTTTAAATGAAAACTTGATTTTTTTGTCTAGTCGAAGTTCTTGTAAAGCCACATAATCTTTTATGTAATCAATTTCTTTCTCCAGCGAAACATATTGATTTCCAGTTTCTGATACCACATATCGCATTAATCCAGATAGTTTAAGAATGCTATTTGCTGTTTTGTGCGATTTATCTTTAATAGCAAAAGCATAAATGCTATTGATGGTATTAAATAGAAAATGAGGATTTATCTGATTTTTAAGGGAAGTTAATTCTGCTTGATACTTAGCCTTTTCTGTCAATAATAATCTATCTCTTGTTCGCAATAAAACCGAAAACAAAATCACAGATATAAATAAGAATGTATGCTGACTGATAATCATCAAAAAATTACTTATAGGTGAGGCTGGAGGATTAGGATTATTAAATGAATCTATTGGCGCAGGCCCTTGCCAAGGTACAAAACCTGTTACTAGCGATGGAACTAAAGTGATTAGCAAAAAAGATAATAGGATATAACACCCATATGCAATGAATTTTTCTCTAAAGTAAAATCGTGGTATTAAGTAGTAATAGTTTAAGTAAAATACCAATAACAGTAAAGCATTGGCTATAAAATCTCTTATTGAAGGAAGTGTAGAAAGAAAATTACTTTCACCAGGTGGATGTGGGTAAATAACTAATGGAAGTATTAAAAATACAATTCCACCTACAATGTTGAGTATGATATATTTATGCTTTTTTAAACCCATTCTTCTTTCATAATTATATCAATTTAAAATGAAAAAAGGGATTAAAAAATCCCTTTTAAAGCTTCTTTTAGAAATTAATTAACCACGTATCATGTTAATTTCTTCTTTGTATTGCCTTATTCTCAATCGCACTTTGTTTATCTCCTGCCTTATTCTTATATCTTCTCGCGGCTCTGAATTTTCTTTATGTTGAGCCTCAAAATCATCTAACATTTTGTAATGTTCCTCAATTTTAGCATGTAATTCTCTCAACCTTTTTGCCTCTGGACTATTGTCTGCTGGTACTTCAATTTCTGGATCATGTACAGGCTCTACAACCTCTCCTTCTGTATCTATTTTTACCTGCTTTTCTATAGATTTAATTAAATCCGCATATTTTTCTTCTCTATGGGCTTTAAGCGCAAAAGCATTTATGTTCTTTAAAATATCAGATAATTGAAGAATATGCTGCTCAATCTCATTGCACAAATCAAGCTCTTCGTATAATGGTTTAAGAGCAGCTAAATGGCCATTATTAATTTTATTATCAAGGGCTTTTATTTCTTTCTCCCAGAAATTTACATATTCAACCCTATCTACAGCCTTATGAATTTTTGCTGAGTCTAATACTACAGGAAATATTCTTTCTTGAAACTTCCCAGTTTTGTATATCTGTATTAATTCGTAAATACAGCTTTCAGATTTTAAATATTTATCACTTATTATAAGAATAATAAACTTACCCTTACCAACACGTTGCATAAATTCTCTAATAAGCCCTTTGTAGTTAGGAGCTTTTATATCTCTTAAAATATTTATGCTTTTTTCTTTAAAAATTTTCTCTAGCTCGTCAGCTACCTTGTTGCTTTCTTCTTTCCAGGAATAAGAAATAAATATTTCAGATGGAATCATTCGATAATTTTATGTAATCTTGTAATTAGAGTTGCAGTAAAAAATGCTCTTAACTTGCAACAAACATTATTTTTAATAGCAAAGTTTGATATTTCTTTACTTACGATGGAATTGGCTGTAAAAGTAATCTTTCTAATGTATTTACATCTGATCTTATTAAGATTTTTATAAAATAGCCTATAAATCGATTTTTACAATAACAACTTGCTTACAACTGTAACAAGCTAGACAAATAATAAAATTTACTTTTTTTTGGTATATTTATACTTTATTTTAAATTCGATGACTCACTAAACCCATTTCGCAATCATGGTTTTCAAATAAAATTGGAAAAATTGCTATTGTAATTATTAAAGCTACCAGATTTATTTACACAAAAAGAAACTCGAAATTTTAGTTAGAAAACAAGTTGACTATCATAAATAAAGTTTGAACTAAAAATTACAACAAATAATGAATAACAATAATTATTTGGTAATAGATGATAGTGAGATTGATGTCCTCATCGTAAATAGGATGATTGAAAAATCTTATCCTAACTTAAAAGCTATTGCACTAACAGACGGTTCTAAAGGCATTTCTTACTTAAGAAAAATGGCTGAAGGTTCTAAAGAAAAACCACGTTTTGTTTTACTAGACCTACAAATGCCTTTGATGGATGGGTTTGAATTTCTTGAAATTTATGAAAAAGAATTCTTCCAAAAATATCCAGACATCAAAATAATTATACTTACCAGTTCTATTCACCTAATAGACAAGAAAAAAGCAGAAAAATACCGCTCAGTTTCTGCCTATATGGTAAAACCTTTCTCATTAGAAGAATTTAAATATTTCATATAAAAATACCTATAATTTAGCAATTATTAGCATTTGAAATAATGACTAAACCCCATCCCCGTTTAATGGTAATATCCATATTATTATTAAAAGATGGGAAAAGTAAGAAGTAAAAATATTGCCGAAAGTAACAGCACTCAGGAAGTACAAAATCAATATTTTTTAGAGAAACTTGCTGATAAAGAGCAAGTTATAGAAACTATTCTAGAATGTACGCTTACTGGATTTTGGGAATGGGATATTTTGGAGGAGAAGCTGTTTTTTAATAAAAATCTCTTAGATATTCTTGGGTATAATGAAAATGAAATATCTAATGAGCCTTCCAGTTTTGCAAAAATAATCTTAGCACAAGATTATCAATTCATATCTAATGCCATTCAAAATCATATTTTCGAAAATAGCCAGAGTTTATTTGATCATGAAATAAGATTTTACCACAAACAAGGAAACATTATTCCGATAAATTGTAAAGGCAAAATTGTAAGCCGCGACCATGAAAATAAACCCACTAAGATTATTGGTTGTTGTACTGATATTTCGAAATCAAAAAAACAAGAATCTAATTATCTCAAACAAAAATTAGCACTTGGCAAAACCATAAAAAAATATGCTGATATAGTTCAAAAAAATAAAGAACGAGATCAGGTATTTAAAGAAGCCAGAGAAATTGCGCAGTTCGGTACATGGAATTATGATATCATATCAAATAAGGTAGAATGGTCTGATGAATCTTACCAAATCTTCGGGTTAGATAAAAATGAAGGAATTACCTTAAAGAAGTTTTTAGACTGTCTCGCACCAGAATCTAAAGAACTAGTAAAAAGAAAAACTGAAGAAGCACTAATAAATAAAAAGAAGATAGAATTAGTACTAAAAGCAATTACACCAGAAGGTGAAGAAAGATATGTACTTGCCACAAGCAAAGTAATCGAAGATGAGAAAACTGGAAATCCAACATTTTTAAGAGGTGCTTTACAAAATATTACTGCAAGAAAAAAAGCAGAAGCTGATTTAACTCACTATCAGAAAGGTTTAGAATTTTTAAATGAAGTAGCATCAAACGTCAATTTGAGCTACGATGAGCAAATACAAATTGCTTTAGAGAAAGTATGTGATTATTTGCAGCTACCGCTCGCTATCATGAGTAAGATCACAGACGAAGATTACCAAGTAAAATATATTTGCAGTATTGATGAGTCTCTTTATATAGAAGCAGGAACAGTATTTCCTCTGCAAGATGTTTATTGTAATCGAGTAATTGAAAAGCAAGAAACTATTGCACTACCTTATGTAACTCATTCTTCATTTGCATCGCACCCCTGCTACGAACACTTTAATTTTAAATCATACATTGGCGCACCAATTTATGTAAATGGGAAAGTGTATGGCACTATCAATTGCTCATCCCCACAACCTAAGTCTGGTGGATTTTCTAAATACGATATTCAGTTTATAAAAATGCTGGCTAACTGGGCTGGTTCTACTTTTGGCAGAAAGCAGTACGAGGAAAAGCTTATTGAAGCCAAGAAAAAGGCCGAAGAAGCTTCTATAGCAAAAGAGCAGTTTCTTTCTACCATGAGCCATGAGATTAGAACACCAATGAATGCCGTAATTGGTATGTCTCATTTGCTCATGCAAGACAATCCTCAGCCACATCAGGTTGAGAAGATAAAAACACTGAAATTCTCTGCTGAAAATTTACTCTCCCTAATCAACGATATTCTAGACATCAATAAAATTGAGTCTGGTATGATCACCTTTGAAGAAATTGATTTTGACTTGTTTGATCTTCTCAACGGAATTAAGCATGCTCTTAAAGTAAAAGCAGAAGAGAAAAGTATTAAACTTAAAATTAAATACGATAATGATATTCCGCCAATATTAGTCGGTGATCCAACAAGGTTAAGTCAAGTTCTAATCAATCTAGTAGGAAATGCTTTAAAGTTTACTGAAAAAGGTTTTGTTTCTGTAGAGGTGGAAGTGATGCAAGAATCAGACTTTAATATCGATATCCATTTTACTATTGAAGATTCTGGTATTGGTATTCCCAAACACAAAATGGATGTGATTTTTGAGCGATTCTCTCAAGCAAATGGAGAAATTACTAGAAAGTTTGGTGGCTCTGGTTTGGGTTTATCAATAGTAAAAAATTTAGTTGAGTTACAAGGTAGTGAAGTGATTGTTGAAAGTGAAGTGGGAAAAGGTAGCAAATTCAGTTTTGTTCTCCGATTCAAAAAAACTCAAAATACACAACTAACAAATAAGACCAGTCTTGTATTTAATCTTGATGAAAAAAACCTTGAAGGCATCAATATTTTAGTGGTTGAAGATAATGCTGTAAATCAATTAGTTGCTGGAGAATTTTTAGGAAAGTGGAATACTAATATCACTTTTGCAGACAATGGTTTAATTGCATTGGAAAAAATTGAGCAAAATGATTTCGATATTATCTTAATGGATTTACAGATGCCTGTAATGGATGGTTACGAAGCCACCAAAAGAATTAGGCAACATCCAAACGAGCATATTAGGACTATGCCTATTATCGCACTAACTGCCTCAGTAATGATTAAAGTAAAGGAAAAGGTAGTGCAAACTGGTTTCAACGAATATGTAACCAAACCTTTCAATCCGAACGAGTTATATACTAAAATCAAAAGATTAAATAGAAAATCGTCTTTCACAACTATACAATCAAATGAATCTTCGTCTCAAGACAATCTAACTGAAAGCAATCAACCTATTATAAAAAATGAAAACATCATATCTTTTGAAAAATTAGAAGAGATGGCAGATGGTAATGAAAGTTTTAAAACAGCCATTATCAATCAATTAAAATCTGATACTGAAGAGTTTAGAAAATTAATGACAGAAGCTATTGAGAATCAATCAGAAGAGAAGGTTTCATTTGCAGTGCATTGGTTTCAAACTTCTCTAGAGCTATTCTCTTTGGAAGAATTAAAAATCACCATTAGAAATTTTAGAGAAAAGTTAAAAGACCATCAGGGTGATACTCCATACTTTTTAAGTGGATTAGAACAAATTAATCAGAAACTTGATGAAGTTTTGTCAATAATTTAATTATAAATTCAATAAAAGTAGAAGTTCTACTTCTATGTTACTTTTTGATTTTAAAAATCAACCTTCTTCTTAAATTTTGTCTATTACCTTTGCAATAGAATTATACCTGAATTTTTTAATATAATTAAAGCGTTTTGAAAAAAATTGCATTGGACATGGATGACGTAATCGTTGATTACGTCAGCAAAGCAGTAAAAACCTACGAAGCAGAATTTAATACAACTGTTGATAGAGCGGCCATGAGAGGCAAAAAAGTATGGCAGATAATTCCAGAAGACCATGCTAAAGTAGTAAGACAGTTTCCTTATCGCCCCGGATTTTTTAGAGATTTAGAAATTAAACCTAAAGCACACGACACTATTAAAGCTCTAATGGAAAAATATGAGGTTTTTATAGTAACTGCGGCGATGGAATTCCCATCTTCTTTTATAGATAAATATGAATGGGTAAAAGAAAATCTACCATTCTTTTCTTGGAAAAACTTAGTCTACTGTGGCGCAAAAAATATTATAGATGCAGATTACCTCATAGATGACCATGTTAAAAACCTTTCTGCATTTACATCTGGTGAGCCTATAGTTTATACCGCACCGCATAACGAAACCTTAGAAGGATACAGAAGAATGAATAATTGGGATGATATTGCGGAATATTTTCTCTAATTAAAGATTTATGTAAGTTTTTTTAGATTCATTAACATAAGGCACAGTACTTGTTGCATATAAAACAATGAATCCAATCCAAAACTGACCTTCAATAATATTTTCGAGATATTTATTTGACGCACCTTTTGGGGTGTCTATGGAACTACGAATACAATCATGAAGAATTAAATCGGGTAGCTCTTTTGAGTTACCTTTTTTTATGCCCTCCAAAAATGATTAATCTCTAATATTCTAAATGCAGCAGAGGCAATACTTGAAGCGTATTGTCAAAAATAAATATGATAAATATGAAAAAGTCTCTACCCTCTCTGCTTATTTCGATACTATTATTTTTTGTGCTTTTCTCTTGTGAAGAAATAGATTCTGATGGTGATGTTTCTCCTTCAACCGACTCTGAAGCATACAGACTAGATGGTGCCTTTTCTGCAGATGGTGGTGGTAGTGGTTCCGGAAATGGTGATGGGGAACAACAAGAAGCTGGTGTAATTACTGCTGGTGAATGGAACGATTTAGACAATTGGAGTTTTTGGGAAAGTTTAGTTGAAAAAGACACCTTTAAAAACTTATACGACTATTGGGGCTTCTATCCTGAAAACAGATATGCACTTACTTTTTCAGATAAAAACCTTTTACCAATTGTTGATGCTACGGTGAAGCTCTACTCAGATGATGAAATTATTTGGGAAGCCAAAACAGACAATTATGGAAAAGCCGAACTATGGGCTGGTTTATTTTCAAATCAAAAAAGTAGCACAAGCAAAATTACAATTGATTACAACAACAATTCTTATGACGTTGAAAACTTCGATATTTTCAATGGTCAGCGAAAGCAAGTTGTATTGCCAATTCAAATTCAAGATAATCCTAATACTGTAGACCTCACTTTTGTAGTAGATGCCACTGGTTCTATGGGAGATGAGTTGGAATACTTAAAAACAGAATTGTTAGATGTAATAAACAGAATTAAGTCAACCGATGCCGATCTTAAGCTTAGAATGGGAACTGTATTTTACAGAGATGAAGGTGATGATTATGTTACGAAAGTATCTAACCTTTCAGAAGATAATAACAAAGCCATAGATTTTATAAAAGCACAAAGTGCCGATGGTGGTGGAGATTATCCTGAAGCTGTACATTCAGCTATGTCCGATGCTATTGAACAATTAAGTTGGTCTGCAGAAGCAAGAACCCGAATTATGTTTCTAATATTAGATGCACCACCGCACCATGAAACACCAAGCGTAGTTACGCAAATTCAAGAGTTAACCGAAAAAGCAGCTTCAAAAGGTATTAAGATTATTCCTATTACAGCCAGTGGTATCCAAAAAGATACTGAATTTTTAATGAGATTTATTGCTATGGTTACCAACTCAACTTATGTTTTTATTACAAATGATAGTGGAATTGGAAACGATCATATTGAAGCAACTGTTGGAGAATATGATGTAGAATATCTGAATGATTTAATGGTTAGGTTGGTTAGCAAATACACCTTATAGCTATTAAATTTCAGCTCAAATTAAACTTTATTTATGAAATATATTTCAACCGCTTTATTACTAATTGCTTTTACAGCTTGTAAAAAAACTGTTACACAAGACACAGCATATCAAGAAACAACTCAAACAACAGAAGAAGAAGTGCCTGCAACTACTTTATTAAATGATATTTGGGTATTAGAAAGCATTAATAATATTCCTGTAGACAAAAGTACTTACACTGAATTACCCTATGTCGAATTTCATATTAATGAAAATAAAGTAATGGGTTTTTCAGGATGTAACCGATTTAATGGCACTTTTTCAGCGAATGATGCTAAAGGTATTGAAGTAAAACAGCTAATGTCGACAAAGAAAGCTTGCGTACCACCAGTGAATGAAAATGAATTTCTTCAACTGTTACAAGGCAGTGATAACTTCGACATTAGAGAAGGAAAATTATTCTTATATCAAGAAAAAGATATTAATCTTATATTTAAAAAAGTAGATTAATGCCTAGGCATTAATCTACTTTTTTCTTCATATTCAATTCTTCAAAGAAAATATCATAGTTAGGAACATCAAATTGTAATCCACTCACATTCAGATTATTATCTAACTCAAACTGAACAGTTCCGAAATCGAACCAAGCTTGTTCATCATCCCAGATAATTTCCCAAGTATCGTAATGCCAGTGCTTTAATGTAGCTGATAACAAAGGAGCTTTCTCAAAGTCTATTCTTAATTGATTTTCTTGTTCATAAATTTTTATCTCGCCATAAAATGGATCGAAGTAAGTACCTGTATAGGCAGATAAGTTATGTGTAGGTTTAGTATTTTCAACTTTAGCAGCTCTTCTTTTCGCAATTTGCTCTTCGTGATCATGATCTTTTCTAGCTCTTTCAAGCGCTTCAGCAGACCAATCTTTTTCTTCTTTACCAATAAATGAATTCAAAATGTAATAACACAAAGGAGTTGTTATGCCTTCCATAGTATTTGTAAGAATTACTATTCCTAAATCAATATCTGGTATCATCATTACTCTAGAATACATGCCATCGTAACCACCACTGTGAGTTACAATCATGTTTCCATAGTAATCCTGTAAACCCCAAGCCAAACCATAAGCATTAAAATGTCTACCAGGCTGATTCTTTTTTGCATTTACACTTACCACTTGGCTATTGTGTGGTGTCCACATGATATTTTGATATTCAGGCTTAATAATGGTATCACTATTTAATATACCACTGTTTAGCTGTAGCATCATCCATTTAGACATATCTTCTACACTAGAAATTATTCCACCTGCTGCACCCATATTATCCCAATTTACCCAATCAATCGCTTGCACTTCTTCTGGAGTAGGTTTGTGTGGAATGGCAAAATTTCCTTTTGAGTCTAAATCATTCGTACTCGTAATACTTCTTTCCATGCCCAAAGGCTTAAAAAAAGTTTCCTTTACATAATCTGACCAAGTCTTTCCTGTAACTGCTTTAATTACTTCACCTGCAGTAATAAACATCACGTTAGAGTAGCCATAGCCTGATCTAAAATCGTAAGCTTGTGGGATATACTGAATTTTTTCTACTACTTCAGCTGCACTTCTTTCAGATTTATACCAAATTACATCTCCGCTAAAAGTACCTAAACCTGCTCTGTGACAAAGCAAATCTCTAATTGTAATGTGGCTACTTACATACGAATCGTACATAGCAAATCTGGGTAAATACTTTTGTACTTTATCATCCCAGTTAATTTTACCTTCACCAACTAATACCGCTAAAGACGATGCTATAAATGCTTTTGTATTTGAGGCAATGGCAAATAAGGTCTTTTCATCTACTTTTTCTTTCTTCCCAATTTCCTTAGTTCCATAACCTTTACTCAAAATTACTTCTCCATCTTTTACAATTGCTACAGCCATTCCCGGTACATTCCAGGCTACTTGCGCATCCGAAAGATATTTATCGATCTTTTTAACATTAACTTCCTGCGCTGATAAGTTGAGAGATAAAAAAATTAAACCAGCAAATAGCCAGATTCGGAAAGAGAAAAGTTTCATTTTTTTGAGCTGTTGTTAGATAAAATTAAGAAAAGGTTAAATTTATCAATCATAATATTAAAAAGCATCTAAGTTTTCCAGACTTATAGCAATCCAATTAGCTTTGCCGCTAAATAATTTAAATTTTTAAAGTGATGACAAAAAAATCCCTATTAATAATCTGTCTAAGTATACTTAGCATAGTTTCATGTCAGGAAGCAAAAAGTCCAGAAAATGCTACTGTTAGGGCAACTAAAACTCACGAAGTAAGTAAAATTGTTTACTCTCCAGATAGTACACAAGAAGTTAAAAACATCATTTTTCTTGTAGGTGATGGCATGGGAATTACACAAGTTTATGCAGGCATGACAGCCAACCATGGCAAACTGTTTATTGAAAATATGCCAGTAATGGGTATGAGCAAAACTTACTCTTCTGATAAATATATTACCGATTCAGCTTCGGGTGCAACTGCTTTTTCAGCAGGTAAAAAAACATACAATGGAGCAATTGGTGTAGGCCCAGATGGTAAACCCATTGAAACTATTCTTGAAATCGCAGAAAAAAATGGTCTTGCAACTGGTCTGGTGGCAACTAGCTCGATCACACACGCTACTCCAGCTTCTTTTATAGCTCACCAACCAAAAAGAAGCATGGAAGAAGAAATTGCTGCTGATTTTCTTAAAACTGATATAGATGTATTTATTGGTGGTGGTAAAAAATTCTTTGCTGATAGAGAAGACGGAAAAGACCTTACTGTCGAATTAAAAGACAAAGGTTACCAAGTTGTGTATTCAATGGAAGACCTTGCCCCTATTAAATCTGGAAAAGTGGCTGCCTTAACTGCTGAAAACGAAAACCCTCCCTATTCTCACGGTAGAGAAGATATGCTACCAAATGCTGCTGAAAAAGCGATAGAGCTCTTAAGCCAAAGTGAGAAAGGATTTTTTTTAATGGTAGAAGGTTCTCAAATTGATTGGGGTGGACATAAAAACGATATTCAATATGTAGTAGATGAGATGCTAGATTTTGACAGAACCATCGCTAAAGCATTAGAATTTGCTGCAAAAGACAAACACACTTTGGTAGTAGTTACAGCTGACCACGAAACTGGAGGTTTAACTTTAAATGGAGGCTCAATTGAAAAAGGTGAAGTAAATGCCATGTTTACTACCGGGAGTCACACAGCTGTATCAGTTCCAGTATTTGCATTTGGCCCTCAAGCAGAACAGTTTTCTGGTTATTTTGAAAACACTGCCATCTTCGACAAGTTCTTAAATGCATATCAATTCCAAAATCAACAATAATATAAAAAAAGAAAAGAGTAAATTTAAATTCTACTCTTTTCTTTTTTTACCCATATTTTATTATTTACAGCTCAACCTAACGGTTAATAAAGTTTAAGAGTTATAAATTTTAAAAAAATTATTAAAAAAGAATATTCTTTTATTGAAGATAATCATACGCTCACCCTTTTACTTTATATCTACTATTTTTTTGGCAACTTACATCCTCGGCAATCCAAAACTGTGATTTTTAGCCCATTTAGTTGGTTTAGCATCCCAAAAAATAAAGTTTGTACATTGTTATAATACTAGCTTTGTTTCATTTGAAAGCAAATAAAGCTTAACGGTATATTCTATTCAAAAAAAAACACCGTTTTCAATGCAACATATCAAACTAAACATACTAACAATGATCAGTAAATTTATAACGCTACCATTTTCAGTAAAACTCAACAAACTACTACTTGAAGCACAATACATGGGGTCTGCTAAAATTGATGATACAGTTTGCGTACTCTACTTATATGAGAAAGAATATTATGAAATTATTTATACTGACGATATGAATACTATTCTTTCCATTGATCTTGCTAAACCAAATCATCTTCCATACTTCTGCGATTTTGATTTAAGAAATCTGCTTTAAGGAAGATATCTAACCAAATATTGTATGTATTTACAGTTATTAGGAATATAAAAAAGTTTCATTAGCATTTGTTATGAAATTGTAAAGATTTAATTATTTAGTTTTGAAAGATGAAGGTCGGTTTTCCGATTCTTCATGATTGGATTCAATTGGCTGGGCAGCAATCGTTTTGTTGCCTAGCTTCGTTTTTAGGCCTTTCTTATTTAATTCCTTCTCCCCCTCTTCTTTCTTTTTTTCAAAAAAACATCGCAAATTCCTTTGGATAATTTAATTAAGTATTAATATTAAAATTCTTTATGTCTCTATTGATTTATTAAATTTGTTAAAAGAAAGAAGTCTTTTGAATAATAAACTAGTAATTGGAAGTCTGGATAAAGCTGATTTTCCTGACTTAAATCTTTTTGATATTCCCTGCAAAATCGACACGGGGGCAGAAACATCAGCAATACACTGCCATAAGGTTAAGCTAATTGAAAGACAGGGAAAAGAAATAATCACCTTCTATTTGCTGGATCCTGAACATCCCCAATACAATGGGATAGAGTTCAGTTCCGAAAATTTTAGAGAGAAAAGAATCAAAAGTTCCTTCGGGCACACAGAATATAGATACGTGATTAAAAGTAGGATTAAACTATTTGGTAAAATTATCAAAATTGATCTTACGCTTTCAGACAGGGAACAAATGAAGTATCCGGTTTTACTGGGTAAAAAACTTCTTAAAAATAAGTTCCTCGTTGATGTGAGCCAGAAAAATTTATCTTATAATCTTAAAAATATAAACAAAGGCTAATGAAAATTGCCGTTTTATCACGAAATAAGAAATTATACTCAACACAGCGTTTAGTTGAGGCTATCAAAAAAAGAGGACACGAAGCGGAGGTAATTAACCATACCAACTGTTATGTAGTAATCGAAAAAGACAGACCTAATGTGTATATTGGTGACCATGAAATTACAGGTATTGATGCCATAATTCCTAGAATTGGTTCTTCTGTTACATTTTATGGAACTGCTATTATTCGCCAATTTGAAATGCAGAAGGTTTTTACTACAGTAAGTAGTTTGGCTTTGGTGAGAGCCAGAGATAAGCTGAGAAGTCTTCAGATTCTATCTAAAGCAGGTGTTGGAATTCCTAAAACTGCATTTGCCAAATATCCGGGTGATGTACAAACATTGATTAAGCAAGTAGGTGGCGCGCCACTTATTATTAAATTACTCGAAGGTACTCAAGGTCTTGGAGTTGTACTTGCTGAAACTCAAAAGGCTGCTAAATCAGTTATTCAAGCATTTTACGGGCTTGACGCTAACATTTTGATACAAGAGTTTATTAAAGAAGCAAAAGGTGCAGACATTAGAGCTTTTGTAATAAATGGAAAAGTAGTTGGTGCCATGATGAGACAAGGGCAAGAAGGCGAATTTAGATCTAACCTACACAGAGGTGGCGTTGGAACCCCTATTAAACTGAAGCGTGAAGAAAAGTCAGTGGCAATTAAGGCTGCTCAAGCTTTAGGTCTTCATATCGCTGGTGTAGATATGCTTCGCTCAGAAAGAGGTCCATTGGTGATAGAAGTAAATGCTTCACCTGGTTTAGAAGGTATTGAAAAAGCAACCAAAATCGATATTGCCGATAAAATTGTCGAGTTTGTAGAACAATCTGTGCATCATACAGATTCTAAAAAGAAAGATAAAATTGGTGTATAAATAGTAAGGCTGGACGAAAAATCCAGCCTTTTTAATTGTTATATCCTTTAATCTTTTTATAGGTTTGGTGTATTCTGGTTATTTTTTCTCTTGCTCTTTTTAACCTCATTTTTACTGCACTTTCTCCCAAACCCATAATTTCTTGTATTTCTTTTAAAGAAAGCTTCTGACTATACTTTAATAGTAAAATCATTTTGTCTTGAGGTGGCAATTGCTTCATCAATTCTTCTAGCAATTCCATTGTTAAGTCTTCGTCTAGCGAATGGTCTACATCTAATTCAGATATATCTTCAAACTGCTCAAAAAGCTCTTCAGAAAGCTTTACATGGTATTTTTTGCGGTTTTTTCTGAGGTAATCTAGGCAAGTATTATTGGCAATAGTATATAACCATGGAGAAAATCTGCCTCCAGATTTAAAGGCATTTAAATGGAGAAATAATTTTATAAAAATATCTTGTGTGAGATCGCGTGCTAGCTCCTCATCCTTTACATATGCTCTGCATCTTTTGTATATTTTTGTTTCATATCGCTTAGATATCTCATTGAAACAAGTCGTATCAAACCGATAAGTAAGACGATTTATTATTTCCTCATCTTTCAGTTGATGCACATTACTATTCATATCAGTAGTTCAAAATTTGACGCATCGTATGTGACTTCAAAATAAAATCACGTACAATAATAAATTTAAATTCAAGATCATGAAAACACAAAAAAATATCCAAAAGAAAAATAAGAACAACAGATCTATACCTTCTGATGATTTTTATGGTGATTCTTTTCTTGACGATGAAAAAGAATACACTATAAAACCAAAAGGTAGCAGAAAAAATTACTTTTCTGATAATGAATAGACTCTTTTCCTGAAAAGGCAATTATAAAAAAAGATGTTTCAAAGTCCATCTATAAATAGATATCGTTTGAAACATCTTTAAATAATATACTTAAGAAGCTTTAGCTCAATTAGTTACATTTTGAGTAACCACAGCTTTTACACTTCAAACATCCTTCTTCATAAATTAATCCGTCTGGATCAGAACAATTAGGACACTCTCTGTCTACTGCTACAGTTCCATCAGGAATTAAGCTTTTTAAAGATCTAGCTACACCGTTTTTCCAAGTGTTGATGTAGTCCTTATCGAAGTTTAGGTTCGATACCAAATCAACTACATATGGAAGTGGCATACCGTGACGAAGAATACCAGAGATAAGCTTCGCATAGTTCCAGAATTCTTTGTTGAATGATCTTGATAGACCTTCAATAGTTACTCTAAAACCTTGTCTGTCGTGGTATTGGAAATCGTAACGAGTTCTACCATTTTCGGTTTCTCCTTTAATAACCCAACCTTTATCTACATACTCTGGCAATGCGAATGCTTCTTCTGCTTTACCTGTAAATATTTCGTAAGGTCTGCCATTAAGTAAACCAACAACTGCTAACCAAGCCTCTTGCTCGTTATAGAATCTAATAACTCTAGCTTCTAGCTTAGTAGGTCTTTTTGGAGCTACAGTTTCTATAATCTCGTTTGCTCCGTCTTCTTTCTTGTTGTCTTTAGAAACCAATACACCAGATCTAGAACCATCGCGATAAACGGTAATACCTTTTAAGCCATGTTTCCAAGATTCCATATAAATCTCACCAACTTTCTCTACAGAAATATCTTGTGGTAAGTTAATAGTAGAACTGATAGAGTGAGTTACATACTTTTGAACTACTGCTTGAATTTCAACTCTTTTTAACCAGTCGATCTCTTGTGCAGTTGAACCAACATATGGGCTTTCTTCTACAGCTGACTTGCCTGTAACTTCCATCCAAGTTTTAAACTTAGCATGGTACACGTCAAACTCTTCCCACATATCACCCATATCATCTTTAAAAGTACCTTTTGTCTCTTTCTGGCTTGCGTTTACTTTTCTTCTTCTCTTATAAGAAAGCATAAATGCAGGTTCGATACCAGAAGTAGTTTGAGCCAACATACTTAATGTACCAGTTGGAGCAACAGTACTAATAGAAATATTTCTTCTTCCGTATTCCATCATACGCTTGTAAACTGCTGGGAATTCTTTCTCCAACATTTGTACAAACTCAGATTGGTTTTCTATTTCAGGATTGAAACCTACGAAAGCATCTCTTTCAACAGCCATGTCGATTGAACTCTCAAATTCTGCTTCACACTTCACACGCATAATTTTGTCAATCGCCTCAACAGCCTCGTCAGAATCGAATTTTAGGTTTAATGCAGCCATAGCATCACCCATAGCAGTAAAACCTAAACCAGTTCTTCTTCCTCTTTTACCTGTTTCGTAAAGAAGTTTCCAAGTTTCAAGTTCGTTTTTCTTGATTGAATCTGGCTCTGGATCAGATTCGATTTTAGCCATAATACGCTCGATTGATTCTAATTCTAGATCAACCAAATCATCCATTAATCTTTGAGCTTCATAAGTAATTTCGTAGAATTTCTTATGGTCGAAGCTTGCTTCTGGCGTAAATGGATTATCTACAAAGTTGTATAAGTTAAGCGCAATTAGTCTACAGCTATCGCCACCTTGCATTGCAATCTCAGAACAAGGGTTTGTAGAGATATTTTTAAACTCAGGATAAACTGAAGAAGTTGAATACCAGTGCTGACGATCCCAGAAAATAAGACCCGGCTCAGCAGTGTTATGTGCAGAAGAAATAATTACTTTCCACAGCTCTCTTGCATCAACCATTTTGCTAACCTCTGGCTCTTTTGCATCAATCGGGAAACGAAGTTTATACTCAGTTCCTTCAGATACAGCTTTCATAAACTCATCAGAAAGTCTTACAGAAACATTCGCTCCTGTTACTTTAGTTAAGTCTTGCTTAATCTTTACAAAGTCTTCAACATCTGGGTGAGCTACATCTATAGTAATCATTAATGCACCTCTTCTACCATTTTGCGCAACCTCTCTGGTGGTGTTAGAAAAACGCTCCATAAAAGAAACCGCACCACTAGTTGTTCCTGCGGCATTCGCTACATTCATGTTAGCAGGACGTAAAGTAGAAATATCAATACCAACACCACATCTTCTTTTAAACAATTGAGCTAATTGTTCGTCAGTCTGGCAAATACCACCATATGAATCGTAAGGAGATGGTAAAACCACACAGTTAGAAAGTGAAGCCATCATATGGGTGTTGCCCAATGCTGCCATCACACTCCCTTGTGGAATTACATATTTAAAGTCCTTAAACAACTCATACACTTTCTCAAAAGAAAGTACCTTTCTCTTCTTACCATATGCAGACATTTTACCACTCTTCTCCTTTGTAATGCTTTTAGCATATTTTTCTTCTACTCTCGCAAACTGCATAGCCATTCTTCGGTGCATGTCTTCTGGTGATTTCTCTAGGAATTTACCTTCCTTATCTTTCACAGAATATTTGTGCATCCAAGTAGTTGCAGCTAACTCATCTCCACTAAAATATGCCTTACTTGCCTCAAGTACCTCCTGATAACTGTAGGAACTTTGTCCGTTCGACTCAACCTTTTTTTGAGTTATGCTATTATCTTGAATCATATAAAAAAAGTTTATGGTTAATGTCTCTTAATAAAGAGACAATATTTTTTAATTCTTTCTTAAGGACTACAGTCTATATTGGGAAAAAGTTCTCCATATTTGGGAAAACTGTGCATTTTTCAAAAATAGTACTTTTTATTTTAATTCCATCTCTAAACTCAGAGACTTTTTGAGGCCCCTTATTAATTCGATTCATTTTGAAATTTGATAGGATTTATTAAACATTATAAACACTAATGATAATCTGATTTCGAATTTTTTTGTTAGGCAAAAAGCACGAAATGAGATATTAAATTTTAAAATCGATGACTGTAAAATGGCTGAAAAAAAATTTAAAAAAATCTGAAATAATGGGAGATTATCTTAAAATACAGTGAAAATTGGGATGAATTTGAAGTTTAGCTGATCAACTAAAAAAAAGCTGTTTCTCTTAAAAAGTTAAACTATAATAATAGAATAGACCGAATAAGATAGTGATGTTAATGGTATTTAAACTATCGCAAGTTCTCCTAATACCATCCGAAATTGGCTAACCTAAGCTTTTTATTTGCGTAAGAGATTTCAAAAAAATCAATGATAAAAAACTGTGAAAAGTTTATTCACATTTATTATGATTGAATTACGAGTACAAATGACCGATTTTAATATTATATTGTTATTAAGAGTCGATAGTAAAACTTAACTGAAATATGCAGAAGAGACATTTTTTATCATTTTTTCTATTCATCGTTGCCGCTCATTTTTCTTTTAGCCAAGGATTAGAAAACCCTCTCCAAAATTTGCCAGAAGGAACGGTACTTACTATTAGAGATAAACTGAATGTTCCGGCTTATAACAGCGTAGTCGAGATCGGAAGTCCCAAGCACTATTTAAATGATAGTTTCAAATCTTTGTCATTAGTCCTTCATATTTCTTCAAATGAAAGAACCATAGATAGAGGCACTGCTTTTCAAATTCAGAATGTTGAGTTTATCAACCAAAGAGATTCGCAAGAAGGCACCTATAAGGTTAAAATGTATTATGGTGATAAAAGAGAATACCTACTTTGCTACCTATATCCAGAGCAATCCCCCAAAATAGAAGTACTCGATCAATACTTTAAAATTGACCTACCAAAAGCCAGTAGTTATAGAAGTAATTAAAGATAATTATAATACTATTTTTATTTAAAACCCTCTTAAAAATTACATCTCAGATTCGGCTAATTCTTCGTGAAAAAATCTGCTTCAGCAGTCCTACTTTTATCTTAAAAAATTTTGATAAAAGGAATTTCTTTACTAGCTTAAATCAGCTTTAAAAAGCAGTACTTCCGCGGAGACAGGCTAACAAATGCATACCTATGGCCTAAAAGATTGTAGATAAAATATCTGCACTCTTTCAGTACTCCTTTATAATTTTTTTTTAACATAACCCCATCTATCATGAATATTACATTCAATAAATTACGCGAGATAAAGCACAGCTTACCGCACGGTAGTATATCTAAAATTGCAAACGAACTTGAAATAGACGAACAGTATGTAAGGAATTATTTTGGAGGTACGGATATACATTCTAGGAGCGATATCGCTGGAATTCATAAACAACCCGGACCTGATGGTGGTATAGTAAATATTGAAGACACAACAATCTTAGAAAAAGCACAACAGATTCTGAGAGAAAGCCAATTAGTCTAGCCCAGAAAGCAGACTATAATTAGGTGTACATTATTGATGATATGTACACCTTTTCTGTTTTTAATAAGCCCTTCCCCCCTTTATTCCATCTTTAAAGTTTTTACTGGATCTAACTTAGCTGCTTTGTAAGCATGATAGCTAATTGTGATAAATGTTACGACTAGCATAATTACACCTGCAACAACAAAAACCAATGGGTTAATATCTATTCTAAAACTAAAGTCCATGAGCCACTGATCCATAATATACCAAGTAAGTGGAGTGGCAATTAAAATAGCCGATAACACTATCCACACGAACTCCTTAGATATTTGCACCAAAATAGAATACACAGGCGCACCAAGTACTTTTCTTATGCCAATCTCCTTGGCTCTTTTGTTCACCACTAGCGTAATTAAGCCGAATAAACCTAAGCAGGCAATTAACAAACCTAATGCGGTAGCATAATTAAGAATGTTACCCATTTGTTGCTCCCTTTCATACATTTGTCTGAGTGCTTCATCTACAAAAACAAAATCGAATGTAAGGTTCGGGTACACACTGTGATAAGCCGTTTCCAATTTGTCTAGTGCTGCACTAAAGTTTTCTGTTTGGAGCTTTACAGTAACTTTGGGTGTGATAGAAGTTGTACCTTCAATATTATTGATGTTATCTAGAATGCCGATCGGGTTCATCACCATCATCGCTGATTTGATAGGTGAATGCAACGATGTAAAATGAAAGTCTTTTACCACACCAATTACCTCATAATCTGGAAACTGATCGGGATGCATACCCACTTGCCAACCAAATGTTTCAGCTAGTTTTTCATTAATTACTATTGCTCCTTTGCTGTCACTTAGAATTTCTTCCGAAAAGTTTCTTCCGTCTAGCACTTCAATATCATGCACTTGCAGGTAATTCTCGTCTACCACATTCAGATTGAATTCTCTAATAATTCCCTCTGCATTTTCGTAACCTAATGCCAGCCAGCCATTCTGATTAAAAGAATGAACAGAAGTAGTAGCGATTTTTACATCAGAAATTTTTTCTAGTTCTTTCTTTAATAGTTTGCCGCTTTCCATGCCATTGGTAATAATCTCTCTAAAACCATAGCTGTTTGCATTTTGCGGAATTACGATCAATTGTTCTTGGTTATAACCCAAACTTTTATTTTGCAAAAACTGCAATTGCTCTCGCATAATTAAAGAACCCGAAACCAAAATTACAGAAAGCACAAACTGTAAACCAACCATTAGTTTTCTAAACAAGTCGTTATTTTTTCTATTAAATACATTGCCCGAAGCACCTTTTAAAACTGATACCGGAGAAAATCCAGAAAGTACTAATGCCGGATAAATACCTGATAATAAACCTGTTATTAAGGTGATTGAAAGTATCAGTAATATATTTTCGATTGAAAAAGATAGAGACAAGCTTTTAGATGTAAAACTATTGAAGGTAGGCAAACTTAAAGAAACCAGTACAATCCCCACGATCATAGCGAAAAAGGCAGTTAAAACTGCTTCGCTCCAATATTGCGTGATAATTTGTTTTCTGGTAGCTCCAATGCTTTTTCTAACCCCAACTTCTTTTGCTCTATTTAAAGACCTACCAATGGAAAGTGTCATAAAATTAATGGCTGCCACAAGCAAGATAAACATAGCAATTGTGCCCAAAATATAACTGTATTTCCAATCGCTAACAGGAGCAATACCAACAGGAATATCACTATTGAGGTGAATATCAGCAA
The DNA here is from genome assembly GCA_002729595.1 of Thalassovita sp. Classification (GTDB taxonomy): domain Bacteria; phylum Bacteroidota; class Bacteroidia; order Cytophagales; family Flammeovirgaceae; genus Chondrinema. The sequence continues at coordinate 44,881 of PBYL01000192.1, forward strand.
GAGGTTGCAAGCCAACCACATAACCATTTTTCGGATAGCGATCACCTAATTGCTCTTTTATAATCGCTTCCATTTTACTAGTGATATCCTCTGGCGAAGTTCCCTGATGAGTTAACACATATGTTTCTATACTTACATGATACCAGCTTTCTTTTTGCCTTGGGGTTGAATACTGTTCAAAATTCTCATAAGACACAATTAACTGATATTTGATACTCGAATTTATTGGTGCATCTGCTACAATTCCTGAAACTGTAAAGGGTTTTTCTTCACCTCCAAACTCGATAGTGATCAATTCGCCAGAAGGATCGGCATCTCCAAAATACTTTTTAGCCATGCTTTCTGATAAAACCACATAGTTAGGCTTACTAAGTAAATCACCCGCTTTTCCCTCTTTCACATTAAAATCGAACATCTCAAAAAAGCCATCTTCTGCAATTAATACTGGCTCAGCATCATTAAAATCACCTTTTTTCACCAGTGTATTTAAAACATTAATTCTTACAACCTGAGCTGCTTCTGGCAGTGCATTTTTTAAAGTTGTACCTAATACAGGTGGTGTAAATGAGTTAAAATAAATTTCATTATTGCCATGATCTTCTTTTACCCAAACCCTGTAGATATCATCAGATTTCGAATGAAACTTGTCAAACGACCATTCGTCTTTCACAAACAAGCCTATTAAAATAGCACAAGCCAAACCAATAGAAAGTCCGGTTAGGTTTACTACTGTATATAGCTTTTCATTCAGCAAATTTCTGAGAGAAACTTTGAGGTAATTTTTAAACATTGCATTTGGATTATTAGCTTCAAAAAATTTTCTGTTTCCTTTGATGGTGGAGTAGTTGCAAAATCGCAGCACATCCCAAACAAACATCCTTTTAGCCTTTTTGCTACTTTGCTCATCGCACCGGCGATAAAACATTTCGTAAATATCTCCCTCAACTTCTTCGAGCAAATTGGGAGCGCAATACCATTTTAAAAAGCGATTCGCCCATACAGGAGGTTGTATATCTTTGGCGTTAAAATCTTTCTGATCCATAGTTAATCATGTTTAGCCAAAACTGATTTTAGGGATTTGCTGCCAAATTCGTTGGCGACTCTCTTGCATCTCTTGCAAGGTATTGTAACCGTAGCGAGTGATTTTATATAAGCGTTTTCTACGACCACCCCTATCTTGTGTGGCACCACCCATATAAGATTCTATAAAACCTTTTTTCTCTAACCTGCGCAAAACCGTATGCACCGCACTCAGCGAAATATCACTATTCGCTTGTTTGTTATACTCATCGGTAATGCTCACTCCATATGCATCCTCGTTCATCATGGCCACAACGAGCAAAACCATTTCTTCTAAATTTCCTAAATGACTTCCCATATCAGGATAAAATCTATTTGTTCAACAATTGTAAATTAAATCTAAATTATTTATTCAACTTTTGTAAAACTAATAAGGATTTTTAACACCAATTTTTCTGTAAGTGGATGGATAGCTAAAGGAGTGGTAGGTGTTTTTTAAAAACTAAAGTCTATTAGAGAAGGGAGTTTAATATTAAATTTAGCTTTAACCTCTTTGGTATTCACTAAGAAAACAATTAACATAGATAAGAATAATTCCATTAGAAAAAAAGGCCAATCTGTGATGTAAACTTTATTTATCCTATAAAGAAATAGATTAAATATATACACTAAAAAATCTATAACATAGATCACATTTATTAGAATCCATCCCCATTTCTTTTTCAAAAGAACCCCAAATGCACTAATTGAAAAAATTGCAACAATTATCAATTCCTCATAAATATAAACCATTTCTTTCGAGAATAAATCGACAGGTAAATAATTTACACCTATCAATTCTGGTCTATGAAAATAATCAATGTTGATTGTTGAAGGTATACCTATCAAATAAATTAAAAAAATAAACCAACAAATTCCTCTTAAAATTAGAGGGAAGTATTTTCTTATATTTATTTTTTCAATACTCATGTCTTACCTCAAAAGGTGTATACATTTTCTTGGTATAATACTATTTAATTATCTTTTTCAACAAAAAAGCCTTGCCAGCTAATGCTAACAAGGCTTATTATGTTTCCAGTATTTTAGCTATTATTTCATTGCTAATTTTACTGCTTCACCTTCTATTTCAATTATACCTTCAATGGTTTGCGTAGTGGCAGCATCTGCATTTCCTTCGAAACCGGGTTGTTTCCCTCCTACAGTAACCGTAATTGAACCCGGCTCGATCATATAAGAACCATCTTGCTTAATTTCTGCATACTGCTTCGGGTTTAGCTGAAAATTCACTTGCTTGGTTTCGCCTGCTTTCAACATCACTCTAGCAAAACCTTGCAAAGATCGAATCGCCGATTGTTTGCCTGCATCTTTTCCACTTACATATAATTGTACCACCTCTTCGCCATCGATACTACCAGTATTGGTCACATCTACACTCACTGTAATTGATTGATCGGGCTTAACTTTTTCTGGTATCTTCAAATTGTTATACACGAAACTGGTGTAGCTCAGGCCATGACCAAATGGATACAAAACATCTCCTTTAAAGTACTTATAAGTTCTGCCTGCCATCTCATAATTATTAAATGCAGGGAGATCATCTACAGATTTGTAAAAAGTTAATGGTAGCTTGCCAGACGGATTGTAATCCCCAAAAAGCACATCTGCAATAGCCTTGCCTCCTAACTCACCAGGATACCAAGCTTCCAAAATCGCAGGTACATTTTCATCTGCCCAGTTAACCGCAACTGCACTACCATTTAGTAATACCAAAATTGTCGGTTTGTTCAATGCCTTTATCTGTTGCATCAGTTTTAGTTGAGGCTCTGGCAAAGTCAATTTGCTTCTATCACCTTTGTCAAAACCATCGAGTGCAACTGGCATTTCTTCTCCTTCAATATCTGGTGAAAGTCCTAAACATAAAACTACCACTTCAGCATCTCTAGCAGATTTTGTGGCACTACTCAAATAATCATTACCCAACTTTGCCCATTGCAAACTCACTTGCGGATCGGTAAGGAAGTTAAAATAATCTATGTTGATCTTATAACTTTTACCTGCTTCCAAGTCTAAATCGACATATTGTTTAAGTGGATGGTGCACATTTTCGAATTCAAAATAAGTAGAATCATCAATGGTCAATCTACCGAAGTTGCCAGCTTTTAAGCCAACACGATAAGTAGCCGTTTCGGGAACAGTTAAGTCACCAGACCATTTTACAGAGAAAGTATCTGCCATTACACCACTTACTGGTGTTTTTAATGTCCATTTAAAATTGATGATAGAATCTTGCTGCACTTTGGCAGGTTTGCCCGTCCAATCTTTGCTTTTAAAGTATTCTCCCTTCAATCCTTTTTTGCCTTCACTACTTAAATACGCTGCAGGAATTGGCTCAAGCATCGGGAAACCAGTTGCCAACTCACTGCCCATATCGTAAGTGACTCTGGCATTTGGTAATTTATTCTTAATCGCCTGATAAGGAGTAAAATATTTGGTAGCAGTTCCATGATAATTACCTAGTAAAACCTGCTCATCATTTCCGGTTGGGCCAATAACTGCAATCCTTTTTAGGTCTTTACTCAATGGCAAAGTGTTGTTTTCATTCTTTAATAATACCAACGATTTTCTGGCCGCATCTAAAGACAGATTGAGATGTTGCTCGCTTCGCACTACAGCATATGGTATCTTATTATAAGGAACATCGAGCTCTGGATTGAACATACCCAATTGCATTTTTGCTCGCATTAGTCGAGTTAGTGCTTTGTCAATTTCTTCTTCTGGCAAAATTCCGGCTTCAACCGCATCAACCAAACCCGGAAAAAATGAATTACCACAGTTTAAATCAGTCCCATTTTTAACAGCCAGAGCAGATGCTTCTTTTCTGTCTGCAACTACTTCGTGGTGACCTTCCGCATAAAAATCTTCTATCGCCCAGCAGTCAGAAACTACATAACCATCAAAATTCCATTGCTTTCTAAGAATAGAATCTAGCAACAAATGACTACCACAACAAACTTCGTCGCGGTAACGGTTATAAGCACACATCAACGAAGCCACATGCGCTTCTTTTACTGTAGCCTCAAAAGCAGGCAAATAGGTTTCCCACAAATCTTTGTTTGAGGTTTGGTAATTATCACTGTGTCTGGTTTTTTCAGGCCCACTGTGCACCGCAAAGTGTTTAGCCGTTGCCACCACTTTTAAATAGTTAGGATCATCACCCTGTAAACCTTTAATAAAATTGACAGCCAACCTACTGGTTAAATATGGGTCTTCTCCATAAGTTTCTTGACCTCTACCCCAGCGCGGGTCTCTAAAAATGTTGATGTTTGGCGTCCAGAAAGTAAGTCCTTGGTAGATGCCTCGCTGGCCTAAGTGGGTAAAGTAATTGTGTTTGGCTCTGGCTTCATCAGAAATGGCAGTCGCAATCTGATTCATAAAAGGAGCATCCCACATGGCTGCCATGCCTATTGCTTGCGGAAATACAGTGGCCTCTCCAGCTCTACCTACACCGTGCAAACATTCATTCCACCAATTGTAAGCGGGTATCCCCAGATGTTCGATGGCAGGTGAATCGTATCTCATTTGCGAGACTTTTTCTTCCAAAGTCATTTTAGAGATTAAATCTGCCACTCGCTCATCAATAGATTTTGAAGTGTCTTTGTAAATTGGTTGCTCTTGCTGCGATTGTTGCACTCCGCACGACATGAGCCATAAAAAGGTAAGGTAAAAAGTTATTTGTTTCATGTTGTTAAAAATATCCGGTATTAAACAGATTTACGGGATAGTAAGTTAGAGACAAAAATCCAGAACTAAAAGACAGTTTCTCATCAAATATTGATAAGAATATTTGGTACAGAAGGAATGTGAATTAAATAATATTATTAGATGAATTTTCAGTCTGAAAGATGAAACAAGACCCCAAAATCAAAAGGTGACCAGATTGCCACAGGAATATTTGCCTTTTGAAATCCTTCTACCACCCAAGTATTACAGGTATAGAAACAATTATAGCTACCATAAGCATCAAAAAACTTATCTGTAGTATAATAATTGGCACTTTTGATAGACACAAAGCCATAAATATTTTCATCTTTAAAAGAAGTATAAATATGCCTAATGATTTTATCTAGCTGGTGTTGGCAGACTTTTACCTCTTTCCAATTGTTATTCATCTGCTTGTTTTTCCAACTGTATGCTGTTACATGCATTACCGAAGCACTTTGCATAAACAAAGCTTCAAAAGCAGTAGTAAATGAAAGGTCTGTCCAACTCGGGGTGTTCAGATAAAAGTTTTTATCGCCCCAACCAAACGACAGGAATTGCGCCTTAATCGGCATTTGGAGTTTTTGTACGAAGTTTTCGCTCAAATAATTTACCGGAATCACTATATCAGCATGTACTCCATTAGTTTTTACATATATTGTCTGATCTTTAAGACATGCATCTTTTTCAGTTTCAATACATACTAGTGATAGTACTAAAGCAGCTATGAGATATAATGTAATTAACACACCTGAAACCCTTATCAGGTTACGCAATATTCGGTAAAGCATCTCCGGTATTTTTTCAAAACAAACCTGTTGTTTATATAATGCAAATACGCCAAGAAGGTACAAACCTTTGCTAAAAATCAATGAATATTTTTAATAATCACCGATTTATCTATGATCTCTAACTGATGATTCTCTTATAACAAATCTGGTTTTTAGCACTGTAGTTTTTGATGCAACCAGATCAGATTTATCTTTTTGTTCTAGTAAATGACTTGCAGCTATCTTTCCCATTTCAAAAGCTGGATGCGCTACTGTAGTAAGCGATGGTGAAATGATGGATGCCAAGTAATCGTCGTTAAACCCAACAACTGCCAATTCATTTGGAACATGAATCCCCTTTTCTCTTGCGAACTGAATTGCACTAATTGCCGCAGTATCATTGGCAGAAAAAATAGCATCTGGTGGGTTTTCTAATTCCAACAATTGCTGAGTCATGCTGAAACCTTCATCTTTACCCAGATTAGAATAGGTAATTAGTTTTTCGTCAACTGGTAAGTCATGCTTTTGCAATGCAGCCAAATAGCCCTTTTTTCGATCGTGATACACATTAATATGTTGTGCTCCACCAAAATGTGCGATGCGTTTACAACCTTGTTCAATTAAATGTTCGGTAGCTTCAAAAGCAGCAGCAAAATTATCGATCACAATCTTTTCGGCTTCAATCTCATCTGGCACTCGATCTACAAAAACTAAAGGAATATTTCTGTCTGTAAATATCTCGAAGTGATCAAACTTAGTAGTTTCCATCGCCAACGAAACAATGAGTCCGTCTACCCTACTCGAAAACATCGCCTTTACATTGCCAATCTCTTTTTCTTCTAAATCGAGCGATTGAGAAATAAAAATGTTATAACCTTCGAGGTTTGCCACTTCTTCTATCCCACTAATAAGAGATGAAATAAATGGCCGATTAACCCGCGAAACAAGCACTCCGATGGTATTGGTTTTATTACTTCTTAGACTCGATGCCAGTGTATTGGGTAAATAGCCCATATTTCTGGCTGTCTTCTTTACTGCTTTGGTGGTTTCCTTGCTAATGCTGTAGTGATCTTTTAATGCACGGGAAACTGTCGCCGGAGAAATTTTCATTTTCTCGGCTATATCATAAATCGTTACGTGCTTTACCTGCTTTTTCATGCGCTTTCTGTCCTCTACTGCAATATTATAACATAATTACAAATTAAAAATATTTTACGCAACCGGTTGCGTAATAAAATAATTAAATATAACTTCGTATAGAGCTGATACTCTAAAGATAGAAACTATAAATATCAACCGATTGCGTAAATGAAAATGAACAACCTTAGCACCCACAACAAACAGATCGGAGCCAAGCCCGATAGAAAGATTTTCTTTATTTTAATGCTGATTACAGCTATTTTTTCAATTAAAATTCAAGCACAAAACGCCAGAACACTTGCCAGATTAACTGTAGAAGTTGGCGAAAAAAATAGGCAAAATACACCAGTAGGTGCTTCAATAGAAGGCATTACACTGCAACAAGAAGACTATGCACTACAGCTTTATGAAGTTACAACAAGCACAAGAAAACCCGTAGCTGCTCAGCTCGATTTAACTTACACTCCTCGTTTGTACTGGATACTCGAAGGCGAATCTGCTGCCAATACAAAAAGAATATACGAATTGGTACAAGAGAAAAAAGGAGATGAAAATAAACAAGCCATCACACTAAAAAATAATGGGGAAGCTATCGAGGTAAAACGAAGAGGCAAGCCTGTTTTAAATTATCATTACGCAATTACTCCACCGCCAGCAGGTGTCTCAGAATTATTTGAGCGCGGAGGATACATTCATCCATTATGGTCGCCAAAAGGCAGTGTGCTAACGCGCATTCAGCCAGAAGACCATTACCACCACTATGGTATTTGGAATCCTTGGACACACACAGAATACAAAGGAAAAGAAACTGATTTCTGGAATTTGATAAAAGCACATGGTACCATTAAAGTAAATGAAGTACCCGCATTTAATAGTGGCGATGTATTCGGAGAGTTAGAAGTTACGCAAGATCATGTTGTATTTGAAGATTCTACTCGTCAAAATGAAGAAACCGCGCTAAAGGAAACTTACCAGTTAAAAATTTGGGATACTGGTCAAAACTCCGATAACACAGTTGTAGATTTTACTTCTGTTTATAGATGTGGCACTGAAAATCCACTCACGCTGGTTGAGTACCGTTATCAGGGATTTGGTTACAGAGCTAGAGCCAGTTGGGATGATAACAATGTCTCTTTACTCACCTCACAAGGGAAACAAAAGAAAGATGGAAACTCCACCCGTGCTAGATGGGTGATTATTTCTGGACCTACAGAATCTGGTAATTCTGGTGCTTTGTTCATGACCTACCCTAGCAATTACAATTATCCAGAAATGATACGTATCTGGCCAGAAGGTTCTAACAATGGCAAAGAAAATGTATTCCTCAATTTTAACCCAACCATGGATCGCGACTGGGAAATGGAGCCCGGTAAGCAGTATACATTAAAGTATAGAATGGTCACTTTTGAAGGAGAAATGGATGCAGCTACCGCAGAAAGTTACTGGTACGATTATGCGCATCCACCAAAAGTTGAAGTAGAACCCCTACTCACTTCTACCAAAAAAGAAAGCACAAAACACATTCTGCTATACACTAAAAACGGAGAAGGTTATGTGCATGAAAACATTGCTAGCAGCATTGCAGCCATTAAAAAATTGGGTAAAGAAAATCTGTTTGAAGTAGATGCGACTGAAGACCCTAAGGTTTTTACTGATGAAAATCTGGCGCAATACGATGCATTGGTTTTCTCAAATACCAATAACAAAATCTTTGATACACAAGCACAAAAAGATGCTTTGCAACACTACATTCAAAATGGAGGTGGCTTTGTGGGTATCCATTCGGCAAGTGGCTCCGAAAGAGAATGGCCTTGGTTCTGGAAAATGCTAGGTGGCAAGTTTATTAGGCATGCCAACTTTCAAGAATTTGGAATGAAAATTCTGGATGCCAACCATCCGGCAACGGCTGCTATTCCTAACAATTGGTCAAGAGCTGATGAATGCTATTATCTCACCGATCTCAATCCTGATATTCATGTGATACTAGCAGCCGATTTGGAAACAGTAGAAGATGATAAGAAAAGTGAGTATCCGGGAAAAGTATTTGGCAATAGCTTTCCTATATCGTGGTATCACTATTTTGATGGTGGCAGAGAATGGTACACTTCTTTAGGCCACAGTCCAGAAGATTACGAAGACCCTACATTCTTAAACCATATTCTTGGCGGAATTCTCTGGGCAATAGATGGGCAAACTCACAAAAAATCACTTCCTGAAGATTAAACATTGACAAATATGAAAATGAAAAAACAAACTACTAAAAAAGCAATTAACAAGCTCAGTAGAAGAGACTATCTCAAAACATCAGCATTGGGTGTTGGTGCTATATTTATGCCTACCATTGTGCCAGCATCTGTGTTAGGTAAAAATGCACCAAGCAACAAAATCAATATCGGGCAAATTGGCTTTGGTAGAATTGCCAGAGGTCACGATTTGCCTGAAACCATGAAATACGATATTGCTCGCGTAATAGCAGTGAGTGACCCAGATAGCAAAAGGGCAAATCTTGGTAAACAGTATATCGAAAACTATTACACAGAGAAAAAAGGAAAAGCCAATTATGTAGATGTAAAAACCTATGAAGATTACCGCGAGATGTTGATGGATAAAGATATTGATGCGGTAATTATTAGTACTCCTGACCACTGGCATGCTCAACCTGCCATAGAAGCTGCACTCGCTGGTAAAGATATTTATTTGCAAAAACCGGCTGCACTCACCATTGAAGAAGGTAGGGCAATGAGCAACATTGTGCATAAAACTGGTCGCATTTTTCAAATAGGCAGCCAACAAAGATCTGCAAATCCGTGGCCTCAATTTAAGCATGTTTGCGAATTAGTGAGAAATGGCAGAATCGGTGAGATTAAAACTGTAAAAGTTGGGTTGGGAACAGACCCTGCTGGTGAAAAATGGGCTGAAATGCCAGTGCCAGAAAACTTGAATTATGATATGTGGCTTGGTTCCACACCTGAGGTTTATTACACCGAAAATGGCGTGCATCCGCAAAACGATTTTTCTAGGCCGGGTTGGTTGAGAATAGAACAGTTCGGAGCAGGAATGATTACCGGTTGGGGTGCTCACCACATCGATACAGCTCACTGGGGATTAGGAACCGAATACACTGGCCCAATAGAAGTTGAAGGGAAAGCAGATTTCCCAACAAGTGGTTTATGGAATGTACATGGAGATTTCTCAGTAACTGCCAAATATGAGAATGGTGTAACTATGGAGATTAGCAGTGCTTTCACGAATGGCGTACGATTCGAAGGAACTGAAGGATGGTTGTTTGTTTCTCGTGGTGATGTTTCTGTAACCAGTAGCGATCCAACTTCTGGAAATGGAAATCCGGCTTTGCAAGCTAGTGATCCTAAAATTCTCACTTCAAAAATCGAAGACAACGAAATTCATCTCTATCACAGCGAAGAGCAGCATGGCAACTGGTTAGACTGCATCCAAACCAGAAACCAACCTGTAGCTCCTGTAGAAGTTGCTCATCGCTCTTGCAGTGCATGTCTGGTGGCACATATCGGGATGAAACTACAGCGAAAACTGCACTGGGACCCGATAAACGAAAGATTTAAAAATGACGATGAAGCCAATGCGATGCTTTCAAGACCTCAGAGATATCCGTGGGGATTTAAGCATATCGACAAGCTATCATATTCAGAATTTGATTTAAAATAATTAATCATTCGCTAAACTAAATTTTATGAACTTGAGAAAAAGCATGCTAACAAAATCACTGATAAGAGCAGTCGCAACAGCCTTTGCTATTGCCATTGTTTCGGGTGCATGCACTAGTCCACAATCCGGGAAAATGGAAGAAAAACAGGAAGAAGACATCCCTAAATTTTCAGGTGAGAAAGGAGAAGTTGTTTTGATGACGGTAGACCCCGGACATTTCCATTCAGCTTTGGTGCAGAAATTTATGTATCCGCAGATATCGCCCAAAGCTTATGTTTTTGCACCTGAAGGAGACGATGTTCAACAGCATCTTTCTAAAATAGAATTGTATAACAGCAGAGAAGACAACCCGACCAATTGGGAAGAAGTGGTGTACACTGGAGATGATTTTTTTGAGAAAATGCTAGCAGAAAAACCCGGAAATGTGATGATGGTGGCTGGTAATAATGGTAAGAAAACTGAATACATCAGCGAAGCAGTAAAAAACAACATTCATGTATTGGCTGATAAACCAATGGTGATTGAGCCTGCCGAATTCGAGCTTTTAAAATCTGCTTTGGAAGAGGCTGATAAAAAAGGATTGCTGGTTTACGACATCATGACTGAGCGATTTGAGATCAGTACCATTATGCAGAAAGAGTTATCAGCTTTTCCAGAAGTGTTTGGTGACTTGGAAAAAGGAACGCCTGAAAACCCAGCCATTTCAAAAGAAAGTGTGCATCATTTTTTCAAATATGTTTCTGGTCTCCCACTAAAAAGACCGACATGGTTTTTTGACATTAAACAACAAGGAGAAGGTATTGTAGATGTTTCTACGCACTTGGTTGACCTTATTCTTTGGGAGTGTTTTCCTGAACAAGGCATCGATTACAAAACTGAAACTCAAGTAATTTCTGGTAAACGTTGGCCAACCAGTTTATCTACCTCACAATTTGAAAAAGTAACTGGTGAAACTCAATTTCCAGATTTCTTGAACAAAGATGTTGTAAACGATTCACTTCAGGTTTATGCTAATGGCGAGATCATTTTCACTACAAGAGGTGTGCATGGCAAAGCCTCAGTTATCTGGAATTTTGAAGCGCCAGAAGGTGCAAAAGACACACACTTTTCTATGATGCGCGGTACAAAAGCGAACCTCATCATCAGACAAGATGCTCCTCAAAATTATCAACCAACTTTATATGTAGAGCCTGTAGCAGGTAGCGATGCTGCAAGTATTGAAACTGGATTAAAATCGGCTCTTGAAAGCTTAGCCAACAAATATCCGGGAATGGAGATGAAGAAATCAGACAATGGTTGGGAAATCATCATCCCAGAAAAATATAAAAACGGGCACGAAGCTCACTTCTCTCAGGTAACAGAAAAATACCTCGAATACCTGAAAGAAGGAAAAATACCCGATTGGGAAAAACAGAACATAATTACTAAATATTTTATCACAACAGAAGCATATAAATTAAGTCACCAAAACACCAGCAATTAAAATGGAAGAGAAAAAGAATTTATTTGATGTAAGCGGAAAGGTAATAGTTGTAACAGGAGGCGGAGGCGTACTAGGCGGTTCTATGGCTGAATATCTCAGTGAAAACGGAGCAAAAATCGCCTTGCTGGATTTAAAAGCAGAGCCTGCTGAAGCGAAAGCCAATGAGTTGAACGAGGCTGGCGGAGATGCAATTGGTCTTGCTGCCAATGTGCTAGAAAAAGAAAATCTGGAAAAGGTAAATGAACAAATTCTTGAAAAATGGGGAAGAATTGATTGCCTAATTAATGCCGCTGGTGGAAACATGCCCGGTGCCACTGTTTCACCAGACCAAACAGTTTTCGATGTGTCTATTGATGCTGTACGAAAAGTGCTAGACCTTAATTTGATGGGTTCGGTAATACCTTCTTTAGTTTTCGGTAAAACTATGGCTGAGCAAAAAGAAGGTAGTATTATCAATATTTCTTCGATGGCAGCCACTCATTCTATCAGTAGGGTAATGGGTTATTCTATGGCAAAAGCAGGTATCGATATGCTTACCAGATGGATGGCACTAGAACTGGCTTCTAAATTTGGCGCTGGTCTTAGAGTAAATGCCATTGCTCCGGGTTTCTTTATCGGTAACCAAAACCGCCGATTACTCACCAACGAAGACGGCAGCTATACCGAAAGAGGCCAACAAGTAATTCAAAATACACCAATGGGCAGATTTGGAGATAAGTCTGAGTTGAATGGTGCAGTTTTATACTTGTGTAGCGAAGCTTCTCAGTTCGTAACAGGTACAATTGTACCGATCGATGGAGGATTTAGCTCTTATAGTGGCGTATAAAAAAAATCATAACTTCTGCATATAAAATTTATGTGCAGAAGTCTCTCTCTTTTGATTTGTATTGTCCACATCAAATCACACCTTAACTAAAATATACCGCATCTTAAAAGTTTTCAAATGAAAAAATTACAGCAAACATGGCGTTGGTTTGGTCCACAAGATGCCGTAACACTGGATGAAATTAAGCAAACTGGTGCCGAAGGAATTGTTACAGCCCTACATCACATACCTTGTGGCGATGTTTGGGAAAAAGAAGAAATTAAAAAAAGAGTGGATGCCATTGAGGAAAAGGGATTGAAATGGTCGGTTGTAGAAAGCCTCAATATCCACGAAAGTATAAAAACCGGAGCAACGCAGCGAGACGAGATGATAGAGAAATACAATATCTCTCTAAAAAACCTAGCAGCATGTGGACTCAAAGTAGTTTGCTACAATTTTATGCCCGTACTCGATTGGACAAGAACACACCTAAAATATACAGTTCAAGATAGTTCTGAAGCTTTGAGATACGATGCTCCTGCATTGGCTGCATTTGATATGTTTATGCTAAAGCGCGAAGGGGCTGAAAAAGACTTTCCGAAAAATGTTAGAGAGAAAGCTGCGATTTATTTTGAAAGAGCAAATGCCGAAGAAAAGGAAAGACTGCAAAATACGATTATGGCAGGCTTACCGGGAACAGACGAAGTATTCAGCATTCCTGAGTTTCAAGAGTTTTTGAATATTTATAAAGATATTGATCATGCAAAACTGAGGGAAAATCTAAAATACTTCTTAGAAAGAATTATCCCTACAGCTGAAAGTGTGGGAATTAAAATGTGTATTCATCCAGATGATCCCCCCTTCTCTATTTTAGGTTTACCGAGAATTGCCAGCAACGAAAACGACTTTAAGGCAATAGTAGAAATGGTAGATTCTCCATCGAATGGAATCACATTTTGCACTGGCTCACTTGGTGCAAATCCAAAAAATGATTTACCGGGTATGATTGCTCGTTTGGGAAAACATATCCATTTTATCCACTTACGTAATGTGAAATGGGAAGATGATGGAAGCTTCCATGAAGCCGATCACCTCAATGGTAGTGTGAATATGTTTTCGATTATGTGGGAATTGATAAAAGAACAGGCAAAAAGAAATGCCTCAGGCAAAGCGGTTGTCGACATTCCAATGAGGCCAGATCACGGCCACCAATTTAGCTTTGATGCCGGAAGAAATTTTTATCCCGGTTACTCTGCAATTGGCAGAATGCGAGGACTCGCCGAGCTCAGAGGACTAGAATCTGGAATTAGAGGGATGCTATCATTCACCTAACAATAAAATACATCAGTAATACCATCAAATTAATTTATAAATATGAAACTGAAAACTGATCAACAAGCTGCACAAATCGATAAAAGTGAAAGTGGCGGGAGTTATCGCTGGCGCATTTGTGCTTTGCTATTCTTTGCCACAACCATCAATTATCTAGATAGACAAGTCCTTGGAATACTCGCTCCCTTTCTGCAAGAAGACATGGGATGGAGCGAAGTGGATTACGGAACCATTGTTTCTGCTTTCAAAATCGCTTATGCCATTGGTTTGATAAGTATGGGTAATCTGCTCGACCGAATTGGAACAAGACTTGGCTATGCCATTTCAATTTCTATTTGGAGTTTGGCTGGAGCAGCACATGCCTTTGCCGGCTCAGTAATGGGCTTTGCTGCTGCTAGATTTACATTGGGTTTGGGTGAGTCTGCTAACTTTCCTGCTGCTATTAAAACAGTTACAGAATGGTTCCCGAAAAAAGAACGGGCTTTTGCAACAGGCATCTTTAATTCAGGTAGTAATATCGGTTCAATCCTAGCACCTTTGGCAGTACCATTTATTGCTGTGCAATGGGGTTGGCAATGGGCATTTATTATTACTGGTGCAATTGGTTTTATATGGTTAATTTTTTGGTTAACGACTTACAAAACACCAGAACAACACCCGAAACTCAGCAAAGAAGAATTAGCCTACATTCAACAAGATAAAGAAGAAAGCCAAAAGAAAATTCCTTGGATTAAACTCTTGGCTTATAGAGAAACTTATACCATTTGCTTTTTGAAGTTTGTAACCGACCCAGTTTGGTGGTTTTTCCTTTTTTGGCTACCAAAATTCCTCAACTCCACTCACGGAATCAGCTTAACAGAACTCGGCCCACCACTTATTACCATTTACTTGGTTTCAGATTTAGGAAGTATTGCCGGCGGTTGGTTTTCTTCTTACTTAATCAAAATTGGTAAGTCGCCGAACTTTGCTAGAAAAACAACCATTCTAATTTGTGGTATAGCTGCTTTACCGATTGCCATTGCCTCTAGAGTAGATAGTTTATGGATTGCTGTGGCACTCATCAGTTTGGGAACTGCAGCTCATCAAGCTTGTTCAGCAAACATATTTACCATTGTTTCTGATGTATTTCCTAAAAATGCCATTGGTTCTGTAGTAGGTATTGCAGGCACTGCTGGAGCTTTGGGTGGTGTAGTTATCGCCTATTCAGTGGGTGTGATTTTAGAAACTACTGGCAGCTACATTCCTATTTTTACCGGATTTAGCTTAGCCTACCTCGTTGCATGGGCAGGCCTAAATATAGGCATCCCCAAACTGCAACAAGTTAAAGTAGAATAGGCAATTATTTATTAGTAGAAACTGCTACATTGTCTAATAGAAAGATCGCTTCGTCAACTGATTCATCGGTTCCTGGTAATGGTTCTGATTTCTGTTGATTCGGGGTTTTTCTGTTAGGCAAGTTTCTGTATTCTCCTGTTCTAAAAGATAATCTCTCTACAGATTTTACAGCTTCTGCTAATTGAGCATCTTTTAATACTTCTTTTCCATTGATGCTTAAGCTGTATTTTCCATAAAGTGTTGCATCAACATCTAAAGCTATTTCGTAAGTTTTACCAGCTTCGTATTTCATCACTGTTTCAAACTCGCTACCATTATTTGCTAGAATCTCTCCTTTTTCATTTAAGATAATTCTTACAGGTCGGTTTCCATATCTATCGACTACTTCCATTTCTATAGAACCCGTATTGTTTTGTTTTGGAGTGATGCTGTATTTCACGTTTACATTCTCTCCTTCTTCAAATACCCTAATGGCTCTAGCATAATCGTAAGGGTCTTTGTCTGAAAGTTGTAAGCTTTTGCCTCCACTGGTATTTTTAACCACTTCCACTGGAGCCCAAGCTGGATGGTAAATATTCCAATCTTTTACTTTGCCACCTACTTCCATTTTTTCAAAATCATCTTTCACATCACCCTCTATGCTATATTTAACTGGAGTTGGCACACTACTTACCCAAATATCTTCTTTGTTCATACTGTAAGTAAGCCACATATCATCTCCCGGAGGATTTCCATTGCCTTCTACAATGCCTCTTGTATAACAAGGTCCGAAATCTTTCCATCTACCAAAAAACTTTCTTGCTGGAATTTCTCCATGCACAAGCACCATGTTATCATAGATAATTCCATCATCACTGGTAAACGTAATAAGTGGGAATCTGTACTCCTGCATCTCAATCGGATTGTAAGCCATTGCATATCTACCATCGTCAGTTTTTTGTCCCCAGTTTTTACCACCAGCCATTAATAAAGTAGGTACTTTTACAGGTTTCGAAAAAGTTTTTCCTTCGTCATCAGATAATGCCGAATGAGAAAACTTCCATAAAGCCACCACTTTTCCATCTTTTCTGTGATAGTAAGAAAGCGCCGAAATTTCCTCTCCTTCTACAGGTACTTCGTAAAATCCATTTTGGTCGGTGTCTTCATCTCGCCATTGTAGCGTTTTCAACTTGTCGCTTAATAATGCATCACAAGCTGCTACAAAACCTTTGTCTTTTGAACTTTTGTAAAAAGGATAGCTCGTATTGCTCTCATCAAAATCTGTATAGCTGCTGTATTTTATAAAATGTATTGGACCTAAAGTACCATCTTTATAAATCTCTCTTACAACTCTGCCGATTCCTCCTTCATTAAATGGATGTTCGGTATGACCATAAAAAGCCAATAGTAATAGGCGTTTGTTTGGTGCTACATAAAAACCCATTCGTTGGTGCATCATGTAACCATCGTATCCTTCTGGAATTTCTACACCTTCGGGAGCTTTATAAGGAGGAAAAGCTTCTTTAGGTTTCTCCCAGTTTCTACCATCTTTTGAAGTAACTAATAAAGTATGTCCGGGAGCAATGTGCTCATCTATGGGGTTACTCAAATATTCTAAATAGAATGTTCCATTCCAATAAGCAATATTCGGTGCGTGATTATACGTCCAACCGAAATCGTCTGCCAATTCGGGATGTGTTCTGTTTACTCTTAAAACTTGGGTATTCTCTGTACCAATAGCATATCTCAATCTGCCTTCGTGCACACTAGGGTCGATTGTAACTCCACCAACATATCTTACTGGTTCGTGAATAGAGCCTGTTTGTGCAAATACAGATAAATTGAGAAATAAAAATGAGAAAAGAGTGAGTGTTGAATTATAGCGTTTTCGCATCAGTAGTCTTTTAATTGTTAGTTCTAAATGTGTAATAATCTATTGCCAAAGATATGACTGTTCAATTCCTGTAAAAGACTATTCTAAAGTAATTTTTGCTAAAGTGAGCTTTGTTCTTACCGAATTATCCTCAACTAATTCTTTTTTAAACTAAATTAGTATACAGCTAATCCCTAATAGATACAGTAATACCAATTGATAGTACAACAATTAAAATTATTTAATATAATCAATATTTTTTAATAATTCATTTAAAGGATGTCCTGAATTGTTAAGTAATTTTTAATGTTTAGTTTTGAAACAATGGGATATTACAGTTTTACCATTTATTTTTACAATGTAAAAAAGTGTGATTATTCTTAGTTTTGTTAGCACTATTTATATTCGGCAATCACAAATACATCAATCAGCATAATGAGTAAGAAATCTTTACTTGTTTTAATGACTATCATTTTAACAAGTTACCATGCATTTTCGCAAGAAGTGCTTTCTCTTAAAAAAGCTATTGATTTAACCGTAAAGAATTATGGAACGATCAGAGCTAAAAAGCACTATTCCGAAGCATCATCCGAATTGGTTAAACGAGCCAAAAAAGCATACCTGCCTGATGTAAGACTAGGAGCACGAAACGATTATGGAACCATTAATGGTTTGTATGGACCATCTTATGGTTTTGGTGGTTCGGGTTTGGCTTCTTCTGGCCCTTACTTATCCGAAGAATCGTGGAATGCGGCATTCGGTTCATTATACTTTACTAGTGTAAACTGGGATGTTTTCTCTTTTGGAAAGGCAAAGCAAAACATAAAAGTTGCTGAAGCCGCAGCAGAGATTAACCAAAGAGATTTTGAGCAGGAGGTTTTTCAATATAAGGTAAAAGTAGCCGCAGCATATCTCAATTTATTGGCTGCCCAACAACTAGAAAGCTCTTATCAAAAAAACCTAGAACGTGCCGAAACATTTAAACAAATTGCCACCACTCGCGCATATAATGGTCTTATAGCCGGAGTTGATTCTCTACAAGCAAACGCTGCTTTTTCTAGTGCTAAAATTGCGTTAACTCAAGCAATTGTAAATAAAGAAGAACAGGCAAATCAGTTAGCAATTTTATTAAGCTTACCTCATCAAGAGTTTATATTAGACAGCGTATTTGTAAGCAAAATTCCATTGCTTTTGCAA
Source organism: Thalassovita sp. (assembly GCA_002729595.1). Lineage (GTDB taxonomy): Bacteria > Bacteroidota > Bacteroidia > Cytophagales > Flammeovirgaceae > Chondrinema. The sequence continues at coordinate 63,258 of PBYL01000192.1, forward strand.
GATTCTGTTTCTACTAAAAACCACCCAGTTTTACAGTGGTATCAGAGTAGAATCAAATACAGCGAGTCTCAAGAAAATTTTATTAAAGCTTCTTATTTCCCAACAGTCAGTTTGGTAGGTGTAATACAAACCAGAGGTTCTGGCTTTGGCCCTAATTACGCATCTGAGCAATTAGATTACAGTTCTGCTTATTGGGATGGCGTGCAGCCAAGTAGAGGAAATTATCTTTTAGGTGTAGGATTGTTCTGGAATTTGGCTCAACCTTTTAAACTTTCCAATCAGTTTAAGGCTCAAAAGCTAACCAGTACTGGACTACAAGAAGAATATAATCTGGCGAGTCAACAAATTGAAGCTCAACTGGCGCTTTCAGATATCAAAATCAAAAATGCACTCGACAATTTTAGAGAAGCACCTATACAAGTAGATGCGGCTCATGAAGCATACCTCAGACAATCTAAACTGTATGAAAACGGGCTTACTGATTTAAACACAGTAACTCAGGCTTTATACGCATTGGTGAGGGCAGAAACAGATAGAGATATCGCAAACAACAATGTTTGGCAAGCTTTGCTTTTGAAAGCTGCAGCAACCGGCAATTTTAATTTATTCGAAGATCAACTGTAAGAATATTACAAACTAGCTTAAAAAATGGATTTAATACGTTTTGCATTACGAAAACCCATCACTATTCTCGTACTAGTTGCCGGGCTTTTCTTTTTCGGTTACAAAGCGGTAAATAATATAAAGATTGATATTTTTCCCCAACTCGATCTGCCTGTTATCTATATCTCGCACCCATACAATGGTTACACTCCTGAACAAATGGAAACCTTCTTCGGAAAGCGGTATGTAAACATCCTGCTATTCGTAAACGGTATCAAAGCCATCGAAACTAAAAACATTCAGGGTTTAACCATGATGAAAATTAGTTTCTATCCGGGAACAGATATGGCTAAGGCTGCTGCCGAAGTAAGTGCTTTCTCAAACAGGCTACAAGTCGCCTTTCCTCCGGGTTCGAGTCCGCCATTTATCATTCGTTTTGATGCTTCTACCCTACCAGTTGGGCAGCTTGTTTTAAGTAGCGATCAGCGCACGAACAATGAGCTGCTTGACATGGCGAATATCTACGTGCGATCTACATTTACTTCCATTCCGGGTTTGGTGAGTTCACCACCTTTCGGAGGTAATGTGAGAACGGTGGTTATAAAAGCAGACCCGCGTTTGCTCCGTCAGCATAACTTAACGCCAGATCAGTTAGTGGAGGCAATGAGATTGAACAACATCACTTCGCCTTCTGGTAATGTGCGTATTGGAGACACTAATTACATTTTGCCAACCAATACATTAATAGAAACGGTTGAAGATTTTCAGAACATCCCAATTTTTAAAGGAGGTGTTCAGAACCTTTATATGAGAGATGTAGCAACCATAGAAGATGGTGCCGATGTAACTTCTGGTTATGCCTTGGTTAATGGTCGTCGCTCGGTTTATTTGAGTATTGCAAAAAGTGCTGATGCTTCTACTTGGGAGGTTGTTCAAAACCTAAAGAAAGCCATGCCAGCCATGCAGGCGCAATTGCCAGAAGATGTTTCTCTGAGTTACGAGTTTGACCAATCTTCTTATGTAATTAACTCGGTAGAAAGTTTAATGCACGAAGGTATTATTGGTGCAGTTCTTACAGGTATAATGGTATTGCTTTTCCTTGGTGACCCTAGAGGTGCATTAATTGTGGTTTTAACCATTCCAACTTCTATTATTTCTGCTGTTTTGTTCCTCGACTTATTCGGGCAAACCATTAATATTATGACCTTAAGTGGTTTGGCACTCGCCATTGGTATTCTGGTCGATGAAAGTACGGTAACCATTGAAAATATTCACCAGCACCTCGATATGGGAAAACCCAAATCGCTGGCTGTTTGGGATGCTTGTAAAGAAATTGCCTTCCCTAAATTACTTATCTTATTCTGTATTTTAGCGGTATTTGCTCCAGCATTTACAATGACTGGCATCCCGGGTTCTTTGTTCTTGCCATTAGCATTGTCTATCGGTTTTAGTATGACGATCTCGTACTTCCTTGCCCAAACTTTTGTGCCGATTATGGCAAACTGGTTAATTAAAGGAAAGCACGATAAAGAAAATGATGCTGAGGTTTTTGCTGATTCTCACATGGAAGACGAGGATGATACATGGAGCCAAAAAGCCATGTTAGTAGAAAGAGAAGACAGCAACATGGATGGCAAAATAGATTTGATGGAACGACTGAGAATGCGTTACCTCAAGTTTATTAAAAGAATGATTCCATTCAGAAAACCAATTGTTGGAGCCTATATATTAATCGCTTCTGCTTTGGTTGTGTTGATGATTTCTTCAATTGGTCGAGATGTACTACCAAAAGTAAATAGTGGCCAGTTTCAGATAAGGCTTCGATTACCAGACGGTACAAGAATTGAAAGAACGGAAGAGCAAACCATTAAGCTTACCGAAGCAATTAAAGAATTAGTAGGTGAAGAAAACTTTTCAGTATCATCGGGTTATGTAGGTTTACACCCGCAGTTATTTTCTATTAGCCCGATATTCTTATGGATGGCTGGCCCGCATGAAGCAGTACTTCAAGTAGCCCTTGCACATGGCTATGAGGTAGAATTGGATGAGTTGAAAGATCAAATCCGAGAAATTGCTGCTGATATTAATAGCCAGATGACGCTTTCTTTTGAACCTATCGAATTAACAGATAAAATCTTGAGTCAAGGTTCACCGACACCGATCGAGGTAAGGTTCTCTGGAAGGGTGAAGAAAAACAATGAGGAATATGCCAAAAAGATAATTCCTGAGTTAAAGAAAATTCCTTATTTGAGAGATATTCAAATTGGTCAGTCAATCAATTATCCTGTAATCAATATTGAAATAGACAGGATAAAAGCTGCCCAACTCGGAATTGATGTAAACAACATTGCTCGCTCGTTGGTAGCTTCTACTTCATCATCAAGAAGTACAGAAAAAAACGTTTGGATCGACTCGAAATCAAACAATAGCTACAACGTACAGGTGCAAATTCCTGAAAGCAAGATGAATAGTCTTGAAGATATTTCTGAAATTCCATTGCTTAAAAATGCTGCAAGACCAGTATTAGGTGACATAGCTACATTTAAAAGAGGCACTTCATATGGCGAAGCAGACGATTTAGGAGCTATGCCAATGCTTACAGTTACAGCTAACATCAGTGATATCGATTTAGGTACTGCTGCTGAAGATGTACAGGAAGCTATTGACAGACTTGGAGAATTACCAAGAGGATTGAATGTAGAACTAATCGGTTTGAGTAAAACTTTGATTGAAACGCTAGATAGTTTACAAAACGGTTTGGTTGTAGCTATTTTGGTAATCTTCTTAATGTTGGCTGCAAATTTCCAGTCTTTTAAAGTTTCTGCAATTGTATTGGCAACTGTACCTGCTGTATTGTTGGGTTCTTTGGTGTTATTAATGCTTTTTGGCTCAACATTGAACTTACAATCTTATATGGGCATTATCATGTCAGTAGGTGTTTCAATATCTAATGCTGTATTGCTAATTACCAATGCAGAACAAATTCGCAAGCATTCGGGAGACGCATTCCTAGCAGCAGAAGAAGCAGCCGCACTTCGACTAAGACCAATAGTTATGACAGCACTCGCCATGGTAGTAGGTATGATACCAATGGCTATCGGTATGGGTGAAGCAGGAGATCAGTCTTCTCCACTTGGAAGAGCTGTAATTGGAGGTCTAGTAGCATCTACCTTCGCCGTATTGTTTATTTTACCTCTCGCATTCGCTTGGGGACAAGAGAAAACAACTACTCAAAGTGTTTCACTCGATCCGGAAGATGAAGAGAGTATTCACTTCATACCCAACTTACATACAAAATCACCAAAAGTTTAAATATATTTTAAGTACCTAAGTCATGAGACGAGTTTATCAGATTACCTTAATGTTTTTCATACTTTCAGCATTTCCAAGCTTGATGCAAAGCTGCACAACTGAAGATGCGAAAGGTGAAGGAATTGAAAAGAAAAAAGAAATTCCGGGTATTCCTGCTTTTTCTCTTACAAAAAATAGTTTATCAACCACAATCAGAATTCCAGGAGAACTGATTGCTTTCCAACAGGTGGATTTATACGCTAAAGTGAGCAGCTTTATTAACAAACTTCATGTGGATATCGGAAGTGAAGTTAAAAAAGGAGATTTGCTTGCCAGTATGGATGCACCTGAAATTAACTCTCAACTTGCTGCTGCAGAATCTAGGCTTAAATCTCAAGAAGCTATTTATCTTGCAAGCAAAGCTACTTACAACCGTTTGCTCGAAACCAGTAAAACCCCCGGCACCATTTCACCAAATGATCTTGAAATGGCAGATGCCAAACAAAAATCAGATTTAGCACAACTCGAAGCTGCTAAAGCTGCCCATTACGAGATTATGGCGAATAAAAATTATCTGGAAATTAGAGCCCCATTTAACGGAATTATTACTGCAAGAAATGTAAGTGCCGGAGCCTATGTAGGCCCAACTGGGAAAGGATCAGATTCTCCTATTTTCACACTTCAACAACAAGATAAGTTGAGATTGGTGATTAGTGTTCCTGAGCAATACATTAGCTATTTAAAGAATCAAGATGAGGTAAACTTTACTGTTCGCTCTTATCCTAATGAAACTTTTAAAGCTAAAGTAGCTCGCTTAGCAGGTGCATTAGACAGCCGATTGAGATCACAACGTACAGAAATGGACGTCGTCAACTCAGACAAAAAATTGCTCCCTGGAATGGTAGCCGAAGTTTCAATTCCATTGGTTTCTAACGGGCCATCTTTTGTAGTGCCATCAACTGCGGTACTTAACTCTACAGAAGGTGTTTTTGTAATTAAGGTGAAGGATGAAAAAAGCGTTTGGGTGCCTGTTTCTCTTGGTCAGAATGGAGAAGGTAAAACAGAAGTTTTTGGCAACTTAAACGAAGGTGATACGATTATTCTTAATGCCAGTGAAGAAATTAGAAACAATGGTGCTGTTAGCAAAGTAGATCTTTCTTGATAAATTTTCTTTCCTTTTGACATGATAAGAGCTCACCGAGAGGTGAGCTTTTTTTATTTCTTAGCGAGCATTTCTTCATCTTCTGCTACTTGCACATCAAAGCCAGCAGTAACCACTTCATTATTAACTTTTACCTGCACCCAAATTCTATACTCACCCGCATTAGGAAAAGCATAAGGGAAAGAAACTTCGTTTGATAGACCTTTTTCATCCATCATTTTCAAAATCTCAGAACTCATCGTCGTAATCTGATTTGGGCTGAGGTTTTGTAGTTTGCTCATGTCGTAATTGTTCGAATCAAGCACAACACAAAGCGTAATATCATCACTAATTCTATTTGCCAACATTTCTTGCGCTGCCATAGAAATTGTACCTACCGGATGGAGGTGTATAAAAACAGAAGCATCTTTTTTGACAATGGCAGAATGACCCAACATACCCAAATATGGCTCAAGCACAACAGGTAAACTATTATCATCAGTAAGTTCAAATTTTAAAGATTCTATCTGACCTGCTTTGTAAACTTTCTCTTTATCTCTCACCCACTTCATTTGATAGCCCGCTACAGTTTTTTGAGTGAAATTTTCTGGGGTTTCGTAATGATAATAAGAATCATCACTATCTGATGAAGGGATGCTATCTATTTCTGTTTTGTTTGAAACCGGAATAATAGAAGCTGTTTCCATTTTGCCTGCTTCAATATCTACCGATGTTACCAATGTTTCATTCAATCCGCTTTGGTGAACTATATCTGCAAATAAATGATACTTGCCCAATGGTATTTCTGGCAGTTTTACATCATATGTAACAGAATCGAATTTTACCGGATGCAAGTGTGCAAAATTATCGTAGTCTCCATCACTCATCATAAATAAATGCACCAACTTGCCATGGTCTGGAATTAAATCTCCAGGTACTCTATCGAATCTTCCTTCGTCACCTAAGTGTAATCTCAGCACTTGGTCATCTTGCAATTGATTAACTTCGGCTGTCAATTGGATAGGCTTATACATGGTATTTTTGTAATAATCCTCTTCACTTTGCCACCACATTTTGCCCAAATAAATTATTCCTGAAAGCACGAATAACATAGACACTCCTACTCCAATCGCCTTTCCTTTTCTTTTCTTGTTGATTTTTTCGCCTGGTGTAAGTGTAGCTTCGCCAGCACTTGTTCCCACAATGGTTGCTCCTCCGATAAAAAGAATTAAACCAAGTATCACTAAAATTACACCTGTATTTTCATCCAGTTCTAATTGAGCGGTTGCCAAAGCTGGTACAGGAATTACGGTAGTACCTCTGCCTTGCATGCCATCTACAATAATTTTTACACTAGAAGAACCATTCGACATTAACCACAACTCACCGGCAAACAATGTCTCATCACCTGCTACTTGGCTAGCAATATCTGGTTCGGGTGCATTTTCATCTCCATAGCGGAAATACACTGTTTGCATACTTACCTCATTAATCTCTCCTTCTGGTATTCTCACAGAAACTTGAGCCAAACCCGGAACTACCTCTGGCGGCTGAATATTTACCAGTAATTTATAAGGACCCGCACTACCTTCAAACACAATATTAGGACTGCCAACATGTGCTGAGCAGAACAGAAATATGCTAAAAAGTATACAGAAAGAAATGAGTCTTTTTCTCTTAATCATTTTCATATTTTATCTTTTTACAGCTTTCATCCAGTTACCCCACCATAAACCAATTCTTGTTGAAAGCATTGTAATTACCAATGCCCAAGCCAAGCCTTTAACTAAACTAGCTGTGCCAGATTCTAACCAAGGGTAAAACTCGTTTCTGTATTTCCAATCTGGGTTCCAGTTATAAGCAACTGCATCGCCAATAAACATCCAGTTTTTTGCATAGTCGCTCAAAAGGAAAGCACCAAAATTCCATTGTGTAGCCAAAAAGCTAAAGAAGAAAATAGCACCCATACAAACTGCATTGAGCCAGTCATTTTTCATCTCAAACTTATTTCTAAATAGATCGAGCAATACCGCCGGAATAATTAATAGATGTGGGAATTCATAAGGAACATAATTGGTAATCGGATTTACCACTGGGCCTAACTTTGGTGTTGCTGGGAAAAGTGGCAATAACCAAATCATGAATAATTGAACCGCCATGTAAAACAAGGCTGCTGTTGTTATCGGCATCTTTAAACCCGAAGCTCTCCCAGCCGATATTAAGAAAAGCGGATAAGCTGCACCACCAACTATATAAAATATAGAAGCATGACTATGATTAGGAGATAAATATTCTGAAAGTATAGTGCCTATAATGGCGGTAAGCATTCCAACTGTATAAACATACATTATTTGGACTAGCTTTACCTTTTTCTCTGCGATTAAACCATTTTCGGCTTGATAATTTTTAAGCGTGTTTTGATAAGAAAGTAATTGAATTACAGAACCAAGTTGTACCATAATCATCCCCATGGCCAACAATGTATGTGGCGGACTGAGGATTTCTACATCTAAACCATAAGCATTGTGCCACCAATCGTCAAAAGGTGCTGAGGTTAACATAGCTAAAGCTCCCCAAACTAAAAACAGTGCGCTGAGTGGTGAGCGAAATCCCCAAAACCAAACTGCTTTTTCTTTCTCTTGTTGGGTACCGAAAAATGTAGTTTTTATCATGAGGTAACCACCTCCGATGCCAGCCAACAATCCACCAAGGTAGATTAATAAATGTGGTGGGGAAAATAAACCATCTCTACCAATACTTAAGTGCCAAGAAATATCCCAGATTAAACCTGTAATAATACTTGTTGTTGCGATGAGAGCCGAATAGATGAACCATGGCATTTGCCACACAGAAGATGAAACAATACTCCTGTCAACTTTTTGGGAATAGGTTAATTCCATAAATCAATTTAATTTACTAGAAAACTCAGGATGAACTGTGATTGGTTGTCTTTAAAAAATGGTTAGTTTTTATCAATCTTTAAGTTATAAATTAATTTAAAAACATCCTATTTTGAGGGAGGGGCAAAATTGAAGGAATGAGAATTTTAATATAGGGACAAAAAAAAGCCCCTTTTGACAAAGGGGCTTACCTAGAATTAATTATATATATTAAATATTATCTTATGCAAGCTTAACATTAATAGCATTTAATCCTTTTCTTCCTTCCACTAATTCGAAAGTAACGTCATCATTCTCTCTGATGTCATCAACTAAACCAGATACGTGAACGAAATACTCTTTGTCAGATTCAGAATCTTTAATAAAACCGAATCCTTTTGATTCATTAAAAAACTTAACTTTTCCTTCTTTCATGATAAAAAAAAACTGTAATAAATTGTAATATGACACTAAGGTATGCGAAAAAGATGAGGAAAGTAAAATTTTTTACAAAAATATTTTAAAGTGAATTTTTTTTTTACGATTTACAGGATTAAAAAAATATTTTATTAGATTTTTTCACGAATTCAAATTTTTTGCAAAGTAAGCCCTATTCCGAATTTTCAATTGTGAAAATTCGCTATGCCCTTCTTTTTTTTCTCTAAACAAGCACTTTTGCTACTATAAGTAGTATCATATGTATTTTCGCAGAAGAGAATTAATTAGTTATTAAGCGAAAAAAAAGTTTGTGAAAAATTTATTTTTTAATTGAAGCTAAAAACAAATTTTTCAAAGCGAAATATTGTACTTTTTAAAGTTTTGAGGGACTAATTAAAATTCACTTTTGGATTGAACCTATATTTATTCGAAACAAAATTTTTTAAACAGTTTCCTTAAAAGAATGTAATTAATATAGCTAAGCCTTACTATGTAAATTCTATCAGCCTCAGTATTGATTATTAGAAAGAATTAGTTAAGCTTGTTATCAAAAAAATAAGAAATTATCTAAACACAGATGGCGAACAGTATCAGTAAAACTCTCCAAAATACAACCAAGAAAATTAGACCTCCCAGACTCAACAGCTTAATAGGTGTATTTAACAGTAAAAACAGATCAGTAAATAAAGGGCTTGCTCCCGGTTCACTGGTTTTTATTGGTAACCGTAAAATGGATAAACCCAAAGTGCGGATTATCGATTACACCAACGAGCACTTTGATGAGAAAGAACTTACCCTAGACGAACTCGATAAACTAGACGATTATAAAAATAGCAATACGGTAAGCTGGATAAACATAGATGGCTTACACGAAACCGAGCTTATAGGTAAAGTTGGTGAGATGTTCGATATACACCCACTTTTACAAGAAGATATTCTTAATACAGACCAAAGAGCAAAATTCGAAGATTTCGAAAACTATCTTTTTGTTACTTTGAAGATGCTAAGCATTAACCGAGAAAATAACCATCTATCTAATGAGCAAATAAGTATCGTAATCCATAATAACTTTGTGCTCACTTTTCAGGAAAAAGAAGGTGATGTGTTTGATGCGGTGCGAGAGCGTATTAGGTTAAAAAGAGGGAAACTCAGAAATGTTGGTAACGACTATTTGGCTTATGCCCTGCTAGATACCATCGTTGACAATTATATTTATTTGCTCGATCACTTAGGTGAGCATATTGAAGATTTGGAGATACAGTTGCTTAAAAAGCAGACCCAACAATTACTCAACAAAATCAACACATATAAACAGGAACTGCATTTTATATCTAAAGCAGTAAGACCTGTTAAAGAACTTATTAAAGATATAATTAGGTCAGAGTCTCCTATTTTCCATAAAAAGACTTATCCGTATTTAAAAGATTTGCTGGATATAGCCACTCAGGCTACAGAAACCATAGAAACATTCAGGGAGGTACTTTCAGATTATCTGAATATTTACCATACTGGTTTAAGTTCCCACCTGAATGAAATTATGAAGGTATTAACCATTTTTTCTGCCATCTTTATCCCGCTTACTTTTATTGCAGGTGTCTACGGAATGAACTTCGAACATATGCCAGAACTCCATTATAAATGGGGATACCCCGGAGTTTTAAGTCTTATGGGCATAGTCGGTTTTGCCATGTTCCTTTTCTTAAAATGGCGAAAATGGTTTTAACATTTTGTATCTAACATTAATGATGGTGGTTGGAGCTTTGGTAGTGCTCTTTTATTAAATCTCTACCCCAGTCACCATCGTAATCTCTCCAAACTGTATGGATGTGGTTGGCATCGTTTTGCGTATTGTCAAACTCGATCAAAAAAGTCTTGCCTTGTATACAGTAGTAATGGCCTTCACCAAGTTTAGTCGCACCAGCCCAACCAAATTTAATCTCGTCTATTTCTTCCGTTTTTAATTGAGCCATTCTAGTTTCTGCCAGTTGTTTTGGCATGGCAGAAAGGTACTCATCAATCAATGTAAACAGTAAGTTTTGCTGTTGCTGATTCATGTCTTTAATCGCCAAACCATTGCCCGTATGCAAAGGAGAAATTTGTGGTTCTATCTCTGCCTGATTGGTACTTTGTATATCCCAAAAAGATTCTAGTTTGAAGATGGCTTTTTCTGCTTGAGATTTATCTAAAGAATTAACCAGTTCCATCGCCAAATCTTCTTCTGCTTTTAAAGCTCTAAAACCTTTTCTCGGGCCTGCTTTTACTTCTGCCGGATTGGCACCATAAAACCTTGGGGTGTAAGACATTTTACCATCCACAATGGTAAAGTTGAGTGAAATATGATGCCCTTGAAAATTATATCCCCATAAAGTTTTGGTTGATGGATCGCCATAGACAGATAAATAATATTGGTCATGATCGCGACGCTTTGGATCGTTTTCTATCACCGCCAACACATCTTCTAAACTGATAATGTCTTTTACTTTTTTATAACCTTTTTCGCTGAGGTAAGACTGTAATAATTTATGCACCATCGCTTTTTGGCTATCATCCATTTCTTTAAGCGAAATGCCTGGTCGCTCCCAACTAGACCAAGGCAGATAGTGCCAGTTCATTCTGCTACTGTCTTCCAGAGACATATGAACCCGATTTCGCTTTTCCTCATCAAGGGAGTTTAAAAGAGCTAGGGCAATTTCTTCTGGTGTGTCTTCTTTGTTTAGCGCTAGAATTGCTACAAAAAGAGCAAAGAATAGAGGGATAAGGTAGATCAGTTTTCTCATTTTCGATATTTACTAAAATTGTTAATTGATATTATAACAATATACAATATTAGTGAGAGAAATACGCCTGTTTGAGAAGGGAAAGTTCCTCCTTCAAATAGGTTTCTACCTCAATTCGCATTTACACGTTCATCTCAAACCCTCATCACAACAACTCAATGCTGTTTCTGCCCATTTTTATCATGCCTTTCTTTTCCATCTGCTTGAGTAATCTTGAGATTACTACACGGGTAGAATTAAGTTTTTCGGCAATATCTTGATGCGTGGTTTTAATGATATTTGAGTTCGTAGTTTCTGCTCGGTCTTTTATATATTTAAGCAAGCGCTCGTCCATTTTCAAGAAAGCAATGCTATCTATGGTAGTAAGTAATTCTTGAAAACGTCTCTGGTAAATTTGCATCACAAAGCTTTTCCAACTTGAAAACTGAGACATCCAAGCATCCATATAATGCGATGGTACTTTTATCAGTTCTGTATCTTCTACTGCTAAAGCTTTTATGTGGCTGCGCTGATTTGCCATACAACAAGTAAGCGACATAGCGCAAGTATCTCCCGGTTGTAAATAGTAAAGAAATATCTCATTACCGTTTTCATCTTCTCTTATAATTTTGATGAGACCAGTAGTAATTAAAGGAACACTTTTAATAAAGTCTCCGATATCCATAAGTAATTCTCCTGCACGAACTTTTTTTACAACTCCATTTTCAGCTATAAGCGCTCTAAGCTTTGGCTCTGTTAATTGATAGAAGTGCCCTTGCAAAAGCTCTTCTATTTCACCTTTTGTAGTTATATCCATTATATATTTTGTAGCCAATTGTTTGTCCTACCTAAAAAATCAATTTAAAGTTAAAAAAGTTTGGGTAGTTAATTGAAAAAAGCCAATCATAATTGAATGGCTTATAAAACATGATGAAAAAATATATCAGTATTATTGATTTACTTCTGTCTTGCTGAAAATTCCCGGATCATCGGGTGCATTGCTATTGGCGTTTAATTCATCCTGAGAAACAATAAACCTTTCTGGATACTGCGTAATCTCCGGCGTATTAAAAGGTATCGGAATAGCAATATCGGCATCTTCTTTTCTCAACCTTCTTGCATCATTAAAAGGAATAAACTGACCATAACCCGACACATAGCGCTCTTCAATAATCTCTCTTAGTAAAGCCCTGTCTTTATCAATCCCGTCCGAATTTTCAATACCACCATTTTCAAAATCGGCTTCGTCGTATGATTCATATAATAATGTGCCTCCTGTGTTTGCCATGTTAAATGAAGCGCCTGAGTTTAAATAAGCTCTTAACTCATTGAGGTGTGTTAAACCTGTGGCAAAGTCTTCTGTTCTGGCGCCGGCTTCTGCCAAAATCAATAAATTTTCTTCGAATAAAATTAATGGTTGCGGTGTGGTTTGAGCTCCTACGCCTATTTCACCTGCGCCATCTGTACCATCGTAATAGAAGAAGTTAGCTCTTGCCTCTTCGTTTGTTTTGGCATTGTTTCTCGAATCAGCATTTTCAGGATCGAGTAAAGATTCAAAATAGGTTCCGATGGAAGTCATGTATCCACCACGCGCTTCGGCAAAGGAATACAACAAATTACTATCGCCATTGCCAACAACTCCCGGTGGATAAAACTTCATAGAATTATCACCAGAAGAAATTCCATTTTGTGCAGCGGCATAGGCATCAGCATAATTTTTAGTTTGCAAGTAATAGCGAGCTTTTAATGTATAAGCTGCTTCTATCCATTTTTCGGGTGTACCTCCATAAAAAATATCCTGAGTATTAGAAACCGTAGCGGGAACAGATTCCAAATTGATAATGGCTTCATCTAAAATACTTTGCAATTGTTGATACACGGATGACTGCGTATCGAATGCCGGATTTGCAATATCAGATACTACTTCTGAGTAGGGAACACTACCAAAGATAGAAGTAGCTGTTCCCACAACATGGGCTTCTAAAACTTTGGTTATTCCTTGCATCAGTCCATCATCCGGCAGACTTTCCCGAATGACTCTCCCTTGGTTAAGCACACCTACATAAATGGCTTCCCAAGTATCATTGGCTTCTTCTGAAGTGATATTATAGGTGTAAAGACTTCCGTATAACAAAGTAAGACCTTTGTATTGCCCACTCCACATTGCCGAAATTCTCTGCATATGGCTCACTTGTACGGTAATGTCTGCCAGCATCATTCCTTTTAATAAAAGTTCTGCCGGCACATCTACTGGTTCGTTCGGATTTTGGTTGATGTCGTCCACCAAGTTTTCGCAAGAAATGGCAGATAAAATCAATATGGCTATTAAAATTTTTTTCATGTTGAAATTCTTTTATTTATCTGTCGATTAATAATTCACTTTTACAGCAAAGAGATAAGACCTTGTACCCGGATTGGTGAAATAGTCTATACCATATCCGTTACCCACACCAAATTGATTGGTTTCAGGGTCAACTCCCACTAGGTTAGTCCATAGTTTGAGGTTACGACCTGTGAGTGTGAAGACAACAGAACTGAGTTTGGTTTTCTCTCTAAAACCCGGTGAGTTTAAAGTATAAGAAAGTGAAATTTCTCTTAGTTTGGTCCAAGTGCCTTTGTTAAGCGCAAACTCATTAATTACGGAGCTACCAAAACCTGCACCTCTGGAAGTATACCAAGCCTGATCTAGCAAAACAGGACCCGCACCAAAATCGGCAATATTACCTCTTACTGTTGAACCTGCTCCGAACACTTCGCCATTTACATTTCTCAGCTCCTGGGTTAGGGTAACTTCATTACCTACATCGGCATGGGTACCAAAGTTTTGAAGAATAAATCTGGTTCTTTCGGCAAAATCTCCACCGTGGAAATGCTCAAACAAAACATTCAACGCCAAACCTTTGTAAGATGCTTTAAAGCCTAAACCTCCTCTCCAATCTGGATTTGGGTCGCCAACTACTCCTTGGTCTGGTGCTAACTGAGGAAATCCATTATCGTCTAGATCGTAAGTGCCATCTTCGTTTCTAATTGCTCTTGAGCTATACAAAACACCAGACGGATAACCTACCACCGCTCTCGAAGAAATAGAACCACCCGGAGTATAGTCTATAGATTCGGTACCTTGCAAATCGAGTACTTCATTTCTATTATTATTGAAATTTCCATAAATGCTCATACTCAAATCTGCTTTGCGCAAAAAGTTGTATTCTGCATCTAACTCGATACCCTTATTCTCCATGGTGGCAGCATTGGCATATTGATTATTAAAACCAGTAGTTGGTGCCTTGCCAACATCAATCAACAAATCTTCGATCTTGTTTTGGTAATAGGTAAAGCCAAGAATAATTCTGTTATCTACAAACCTTAAATCAGTGCCTATCTCCCATTCGGTTTTTACTTCTGGTTTCAGTTGAGGGTTTCCTTCATCATCGTTCAACCTAAAGCCACCATCAAATAATTGAATATCTAAACCATCGCTATAGGCATAGTAAGAAAAACTCTCATAAGTAGTTTCAAATTTGTGCGGGTCTGGTTGCACACCCACTCTACCCCAAGAAGCTCTCAGTTTACCAAAAGAAAGAAAGTTAAGATTGCTTAGCGATGGCAACTCTGTAAACTGCCAAGCTACATCTGCCGATGGATAAAAGAAACCGCCATCAATGGTCGAAGCCACTTCATATGCACCCGATAGGTTTACAAATACCTGATTGTACAAATCGAAACCTAAGACTGAGTAAAGTCTGTTTGATCTGATAAATCTTCTGTCGTTTTCAATATCTGTGATGGATGGTGCGATTTCGAAATTAGGCAAATAAGAATCGAAAAGGAAAGACTGATTTTCTATATACACACGCTTTCTCTTTCTATCATTTATGTTCCAGCCGACTGTAAAGTTGGTAGATATGTTATCATTTATATCAAAAAATGTTCGGGCAATCGCATCAAAATTGTATTCGGTTTCCGTGTAAGTCTCATCTCTCAAACTACCATTTACCCTGTCTGCACCGGCTGTTCCTTTAGGGAAAAAATACACCCTGTTATCTGTATAAGAATCTACACCTCCTCTCAAAACCACATCTACAAAATCTAAAGGAGAAACCGTAATTTCTGAGTTTACTATAAACCTGTCTACCTTGGTATCACTTGTTTGTTGGTTTGTTGTCCAAAGTGGATTGTTGTAAATCGGGTTGAGGTTGTTGCCCAAATAGCGGCGGTAACTTCTATGTCTGTTTCTGTACGGATTGCCGGCATCATCGTAATATGTCCCGATATAATCAGTAATGTCGAAATCTGGTGCTCCACGAAGCAAACCAAGATACAAACCCGCCGTGTTAGAACTTTGCTGAATTCTGTTTGAAACTGATCGCGTATAACCCGCTTTGGTTTTCATACTAACATACTCATTAAAAGTGTAAGTGTTATTTAGCCTAAGGGTTGTTCTTCGGTAATCACTGTTTTTAATAATACCTTCTTGATTTAAATCTCCGATGCTAAAGAAGAAAGTAGCCTTTTCACTACCACCACTCAAGCTTAGGTTTTGCTCCAAGAAATTTCCATTTTTAAAAACATCATTGAAGTTATCATCTAAATAAGTTTCTTGAGAGTTTTTAGAGATGATGGGATAATACCTGTTTCCATTATCCGATTCAAAATATTCTCCGCTGGTATCAAGCTCATCGGCTGCTCCAGAGCGGTCTGCAATTTTATCTCCCCAAGAAGTAGAACTGGTTGGGCTATAAACTCCACCTGAACCTTGGCCGAACTTATCTTGCAATGGGTGTCTTACATTAATTTCATCAATAGAATAGGTTGCTCCATAAGACACATTAATCTTAGAATTGAGCTTACCAGATTTTGTAGTAATTACAATTACTCCGTTTGCAGCTCTTGAACCCCACAATGCCGCTGCCGATGCTCCTTTTAGAATCTGCACAGATTCGATGTCGTTGGGGTTAATGTCGTTTAGGCGAGATTGTTGAGACACACCACCATCTCTACTACTGCCTTCGCCATACAGGTTGGAGTTACTCACCGGAATACCATCTAGAATAATGAGCGGTTGGGTATCTCCCGAAATGGTATTTGTACCTCTAATTTGAATAAGTGAGCCAGCTCCCGGGTCACCATTCGAGCGAGAAATTCTCACTCCGGCTGCCCGACCTGCTAAGCCATTAATTAAACCAGATTCGCCAGAGCGCACCAAATCTTCTGACGAAACCTGCGCACTCGTGGCTCCTAGTTTATCTCTGTCTTCTTTAAAACCAAGAGCTGTAACTACAACCTCATTCATCTGCTGAATGTCTTCTTCCATAGTTACATTCATTACAGATTGGTTGCCCACTGCAATTTCCTGATTTTTATAGCCTATAAAGCTATACAATAAGGTAGCTTCTGCTGGTACTTCGAGCGAATACTTTCCATCGATGTTGGTGGTGGTACCTTTGGTAGTACCTTTAATAATCACATTTACACCCACCATCGGATTGTTGGTAAGGTCTTTAATAGTACCAGTTACCGTTCGGGTTTGCGCCAGTAAGTAATTACCAGAAAATAATAACCCGATCAGAATCGTAGTAAAAAATCTGTTCATAGGTATGGATTAGGGTTAAAAAAATAATTTGCACTAATAGGTTAATTGTGCTGGTTGCTGTGTAGTAAATTGAGGCAATGCAAGTTAGAAAGGGCGCAATAAATTATGCATCACCTGTAAGGTGGTAAATTTTCTGATCGAAAGGCTACAAAAAGGTATAACAAAAATAAGTTTTTATTGTGTATATGTTGTTATGAATTACACTAAAAGTATTTTTTTATTGATGGAAGGATGAAATCTTTTATAATACCACTTCCCCTAAAATAGGTGATTTTTTATTGAGAGGGATTTTTAGGTAGAATGCCCATAAACTAAAAAATCCTGCTAAATGGCAGGAATTACGCAGTGGTGAGAGGATATGCTTTACAAGTGGGTTTTCAGGTCAATAATTATTCTTCTTTTAATATTAAGTCAACTACTTTAGATGTTTGAGGATATTTAATTGCATAGATAATAGGAACCGTATCTCCAATACTAAATAAATCGTATACTAATTTTTTATTCCCATTTACATCGGGCAATTTATCAAAAGAGCCTGAATATTCGATATCGTTCACGATGTATTTATAGTATATCCCTCTAAACTGACTTTGTCTTTCTATTTCTACTATAATTCCAATACTTCGTTTTGAATGATTTTCTAATGAAATATTTTTAATATGTTCAGGTATATAAATACCTAAAACGAGAGCAATTAAAGAAATACTTAAACATATTATTACTATTAACTGCAATACAGTAAAAGAAACTCGATTTTTAATTTGAAGAGATATTCTTCTTATAACAATAAATGTACATGGCATGTATAAAAGAACCAAGATGAATATAGGTACAGAAGAAGCATCTCTATTTAAACCCTTATATATTAAGTATAAAGGTGTAGAAACATATAGTACTACTGAAAATATTAAAAATAAAAAATAATTTGTTTTAATTTCCTTCATATAATTCGACAACATCATAATTTTTATTGTGATCAAAAACCCATTCACTTACCTCATCTTCATTCTCTGTAATAGTAGAGATCAAATCTTTTATAATACCACTTCCCCTAAAATAGGGGATTTTTTATTGAGAGGGATTTTTAGGTAGAATACCCATAAACTAAAAAATCCTGCTAAATGGCAGGAATTACGCAGTGGTGAGAAGTGATATGCTAGGTACGAGTGGAGAATGCTAACTGTGATTGAAGCTTATGTACTAAATTTTAGGACTAAACAAGCTTATGCTTTAAAAAAACAAATAATTTAGATTTTAAATTATTTGATAATTCTATGACTATAAATATTGAACAGGCGAAAAAAATATTTTTCCAACATTTTAACAAAAATGAAATTGATATTTTAAAATTTGAAGATTTTGAATGGGGTATTATTTTTTATTGGAATAGTAAAGATTATGTTGAAAAAGGTACAAACCTAATTTCAAATAACACACCAGTTTTAATAGATAAAATAGATCAAAGTTTTCACTTTATAAATGATTTGGAAAATTTCGCAACGTTAGATCAGCAGTTAGAAAATTATAGAGTAATAAAAGGTTATGCCCATACCATTAAATTCCCACCAAAAGCTGATCTAAGTAATATGTCAGATATTGAAAAAGCTTTATATCTGATGAGATCTCGAGAGTTTATACAAATACAGCAAGCCATTGAGATTATAAATGAAAAAAAACTATTTAATCTAAATAGCTTCTTAAAATTACTTTACCCCAAATACGATAATGTTTTGGAAACTATTGCTAATAATATACTTAATTTAAAGGGGGAGTATATTTTAAATAATATTGCCTTAAAAGCAATTCCCTCTGAAATAAACATATTTAAAAATGATATTACAGGTATATATATTCATGACTGTAAAATCGAAGAACTACCAAACGAGATCACCGATTTACATAATTTGAAATATATACTTGTTGAATTATCACCATTAAAAAAAATACCTTTTGATTTAAGAAAATTAAGAGAATTAGAATCTGTTAATTTAGTATTAACAAATATATCAGATTCTGATATCTCTAAATTTCTTTTACCTAAAAATTGTAAGATAGAAATAAAAGGTAAATACCCTCAATAAAAAATTAAAGATTCAACAGTATCATCAACTCCCCCATTATGTTCGCCTTCATATCTTCTGTAAATAAACTTACTCTATTTGCATCTAAAAGTCTATTTAATCTTTGTACTTTTGGATCGAGGAGTATTTCTCATTGATACGGAGCGAGTGCTACGCACCAGTGGATTCATATTTTTCCTTTTAGATCTATTCCCTCAAGGTAGTCATTCCAAATTTTGTTTCTTGAGATAAAGTTTTTGGTTTTTTCGATTATCTCTGGATTATTCGATTTCTGTCCAGTTCTGAAATGCAAAGCTGCTATATATGATTTTTGAATGTTCCCACTGTAAGAATCCAGATCGGCTTTCTTTGAAATTTCCTCCAAACACGATAGTGATAGATTTTCGTTTAACCTTGTTAAAGCGAATGCGTATGCTTGAGCCTGGTAGAATTCATTAAGTTCTAAAGCCTGTTTACAAATTTGTTCAGTGAACCAATCGATTATCAAGCCTCCAATAACCGTTGCACCTACAACTCTATTTCTCCAAACTCGGTTGTCTAAAAAATCTTTCAAGTTTTGCTTAAAAGCTGGTGATTGAAGCCATGCAGATAGTTTTCCGTCTTGAATAATGTTGTCAGGTCGGTAGTAATAATCTACGATATAAAGCTGAATTAATTCGTTCATATTTAATCTTTCTTATAACTAGGATTTTCTATAAAATCACCAAATGAGTCATCTTTGTTTATAGGATAAGCCCCTCGAATTCTACTTGCTGAAATATTAACAGGGGGAAAAATTCTACGCCTAGTACTTCAATTTATTTTTTGTTGGTATTCTACACTCATTTACTCAAATAATTGCTTTACACCCCATAAAGATAATAACTCTAAATCTTCCTTGTATACTCTTGTCATTGTATCTAAAGCTGTACTCTTACCTTGATATGGTCTATGAAATAAAATATAGTTATTGCTAGGGTTTTTTTCTGCATAAGCAACATAATATATTGCATTTTTAGCAAAAACATTAAGGTGTAAAGATTCTCGACCTTCTCCTTCATATTTTGTTTTGTCAACATAGAAGTGGTATTTGATACCTTTAGCTGTATATCCCTCTGTAAAACCTAATGTATATTTACCATTATCACTTATAGGTTTTGTCTGATAATAAAGTACTATTGTAAAAAAAAATATTCCTACAATACATATTAAGATAATTAGAAGTTTATTTCTCAGCTTTAGAATATTTAAAACTTTTTTCATTGTCTAGGAACTTTTAGTTTATCGCCTGGATGAATCGTAGCATTTTGATTACCATTTTTATCTGTAAAAGTGTCAAGTTGGAGGTTCAAATTTAACTATGAATCAACAGAAACTCCTCTATGTTGCTGTCCAATACGCCATAAGTTATCACCCTTTTTGACAGTATAGTCTTCATAAAATAGTGGAGAAGATCAGATGTTTTTTTCTTATTTGTATCTAGGATCTATGCTTTCCCCCTTTTCTCTCCAATATTTCGCCTCTTTTTCTTTTCCCTCTTCCAATAAAACATTTGAAAGGTTATAGTGAATCAGATAAATTAGCGGGTAATCCTGATTTATTTCTAATGCAAAACGATAATATTCTTCTGCCTTTTTATTTTGACTAGATTGGTAGTATATATTTCCTAAATTGGCATAAAGCGATATCTCACATGGATATTTCTCAATAGCTTTTTTTGATAGCTTTTCTGCTTTGGCAAAATTTTTATCAAGTTCTTCATTTTTAATGTCTCCTACAATTGAGTCTAAAATAGTATACTCATCTGTGCCATATTGAATAATTTGATCCTCACAATTATAGGATTTACTTTTGCAACTATTAATAAGTAGTAATATGATTATTGACCTAAATAAGGTATTCATTATTTATCTTTTTTTCTATATGGGTTAGCTATTTTACCTGATTAACCTGTAGATCTTATTTTTTTTATAAAAGAATCCATGTATATTGCTCCTCCATGTATTGGAAGATCGAAAATAGTATCTTGGTTATTGGTAAACCTATCACTGTTAAACCCTTTATTATTACCTTTTTGTTCGCCAAATTCTTCTCTCAAGAAACCTGAATTTGAGTCATGACTTTCATTATTTTTTTCGCTATTATCAGCATCAGGTGAGACTCATTTCAACTTTTATTAGAGTAGCTTTTATACAAAATCCCAGTTCTTTTGATAACCTGTTATTGGTTTGGTACGGAGCGAGACGCTCAATGCCGTCAACTTAAGCTGATAAAAGATTGTTATAATTAAGTAATCGGTTTAAAAGATGGAAACATATTCTACTTTTTTTTTGAACTACTTAAATCTGAACTTTTTAGTGTTGACTTTCAAAAGCAACATAGTATGAAGTCACAAGATTTTATTCGGAAACGACTGCTGGGCTTCTCACAAATAGCGGCTATTTTAATCAATCGGGTTGTAAAGAACCTCAGTATTGAAGTGAGTAATTTTTTTAACACCATTGGCAGTTATTCGACTTGCAGTAAACAAGCTTTCAGTAAAGCCCGCAAAAAGTTGAAGCATACTGCCTTTATGGCCCTGAATCGTAAGTATGTACAGGGATTTTATCAATCATCTTTGAGCAGTCTCTATCAAAACACTTATTATGTTTTTGCTGTTGATGGGAGTCTATGCCAACTTCCAACTTCACCGGCTATAGTAAAACATTTTGGCCTTTGGAAGAATCATACTGATACGGGTATGCCCATGGGTAGGTCTTGTGTAGTATATGATGTGCTCAATCATGTAGTAATTCAAGGAGTATTAGCGAGTAATTCAGAAAGTGAGCAAGACTTATTTCGGGTCATTTATCACCAAATTTCTGAGTGCCTGCCTCAGCTCAGTCCCAAAGTTATTTGGCTTATGGATAGAGCATATCCATCTTATGACCTATGTAAAACCATAGAAATGAACGGTGGTAGTTTCCTGATTCGTTGCAAGCGAAATTTTTGTAAGGAGGTAGCGCAATTTGTAGCTTCTGATAAACTAGAAGATCGGGTAATTTTATCAGCAAAGGTTTGGTATACAAAAAAAGGTGTAAAAAAAGAAAGCATACATACTCAACCTTTAACCATAAGAGTTGTAAAAATTCCACTTTCTGGAGGTGAAATAGAATATTTGATAACCAATCTTGAACTACCTGCCACAGAGCTTAAAATACTTTATGGTATGCGCTGGGGAATAGAAACTTATTATGATTACTTAAAGCATACACTAGAATTGGAAAACTTTTCCAGCAAGACTGCAGAAGGTATATTACAAGATTATCATGCCAGTTTACTTACCAGTAACTTAATCCAACTATTAATAACAGAAGCACAGCAAGAACTTGATGCACTAAAAGGAAAAAAAGGTAATAAATATCACTATCAAATAAACAAGGTAGTAGCCACAGGTATCTTAAGAGGAGAACTGATTAAGTTATTGTTTACTCAAAAAGATATAGCTTACCGATTGAGTCAACTCAAAGAGCAGATAAAAAGAAGTAAAAATGCTGTAGTACCCAATCGCTCCTTCAAAAGACATAAGCTTAAAAGAAGTAGGAGAAAGTTTCATCTTAATAAGAAAAAAGCACTATAAATGACTTAAGTTGACGGCATTGAGCGAGACGCTACGCACCAGTGGGGCTACTTATTACACGTAACTTTGGCTGGTGTTTTTTTTAGCTTTTAGTAAACAGCTGCTCTTTGATGGCAACTGTTTACTGCTTGGCTCAGGTTACAAACCTTGCTACTCATTCTTTCTTTGCAGTTTATAAACTACAAAGAATTGGGACGAATATCTCCATTATGAATTAGTTTTTCTTCATAATCGCAAGCAGCTACTACTTTTTTCTTGCTGTTATCAAAATATTTTAAAAAAACATTTACAAATTGAATAAAATTTTCTGTAGTGAAAGAATCATTAAAATTTATCCATAATTTATAGGGAAAGTATAAAAAACCATCATATTGATTTGAACTTTTTCTTAAATCAAAATCTTCATTCTCATCAAAATCAATTTCAATATTATGGTTTTTAAGATACAGTGTCTCATTAATCAAATTCCCTTCAAACTTTTCATTTACGAACATAACAAGTTCATCTTGAGATGAAAAGTCAGCAATATATAATAAGCAAGTGGAGTCCATAAATATTAATTTTTCGTTGTATTAATTTGTATTCCATTATCAAATTTACCTCCTCGTTTAATTATAGAAATATCTACTTTATTCACCTGTGGTGCTTTTTTTAATATATCATTTTTCAACTTTCTTAATATTTGTTTATAACCCACAACATCACCTGTAGTAATTTTTCCAGCTTCTAATGCTCTTTGTCCTGTTTTCCATTTGGCACTTCCAACATTTGCATTTCCAAAGGCAGCTTCCCATAGTTCATCAAATTTTTCAGGAGAAACTTTAATTCCTAAATCTAAATCAGAAGGGCTTAGCATTAGTAGCTTTATAACTAGCTCTACTTCCTTGAGCAACAACATCATCTGATAAATCCCCAACTTGATCTTGAATTAACTTAGAAATACCACTCCATTCACCAGCGGTTAAACTTTGAGGGGGAATTTCAGATGCATACATCGATCGCATACGTGAAGTAATAGCAGGAGCAAATTTACCCAATAAAGCCCCTGCTATAGATGTTGCAGAATTTATTGTCATATATTTGAGAAAAGCCTTTTTCCCATCCTCGTTGGCTCCTCTTACAATGGCAGAACGTTCAGAGGGAGAGGCGTTTGCCAATAAGTCAACTGTTCCCTTATCAACACTATATTTCATTAATGAAACATATTGCCAACCTCCAATAGGAACACCTGGCCCCATATTTCTATCCATTTCAAGTTCTACGCTTAAAATATATCTTTGCTTTTCATCTACATGTTTGACCTGTCTTCGTGTATTTCTATTTCCTTCAGTCCATGAATATTCAATAATTTGATTTTCATGGCTCAATGTAATATAAGTATCTCCAGATCTATCTTGATATAATACATAATTATATTCTTCTGCCCCATCTAAATCAATAGCTACAATCGGCTTGTTCCCAGCGAACTGATAGGGGGTGTACCAAGGATAGGAAGCTGATAGCGGATCGACACTCAAAAACTTTACAATAGCTGGGTTATAGATACGGAAGCCGTAATCTTGGATGAGCTGCTTGTTACCGAAGTCTTTATCATTTTCTTTGCCATTAAAACCGAAACGGTAACCTATACCACCCAACATCATTTTTATTAAGAAGAATACAGAAGGTATAAAACTAAAAAATCCTGCTAAATGGCAGGATTTCTCAGTTTGTATTGATTAATGGATATGAATTTAATTTACATCGATGGTGTAAATTTTTCTTTGCGGATTTCTTTTCCAGTACTATCGTAGAGATACATTACTTTCTCAATATCATTCTCTTTAGAAAGTAAAAATTGTCCTTGATGTTTTTTGCCTTGGAGCTCATAAACTTCAGAAGGTTCGTCTTCGCCAGTTGCTGCTCTGTATGCATCTAAAACTGCTTCTGGCAAAACTTCAGAAAAAGTTTCGTTACCTTTTTCTTGAATCGTACCTTCTAAATCTATTCTACAAAATTTAAATTCGTCTTCATGCTGGAAGAAGGCGATATAAACTTTTCCATTACTATTCCATTGCCATGGCTCAACTTCTTCGCCATAAGCAGCAGTAAGGCTATTAAAAACCTTCGCCGGAATTGTATTTTCAGATTGAGCTCTGGCAATATATCCTCCCAGAATACACACCAGCATAATTAATGTGATTTTCTTCATTTGTGTACTTTAAGTTATGCCTGTGATACGCCTTATTTTATAAAAGTCACCAGTGGAATTCAATAAATTTTTTGCTGTTTTTAAAGGCAATTCTTAGAGTAGAAATATCTCAAAAAATTTAGTCTTATCTAGTAATAAAGAAACAATTGGGTGTAGTTTTGACTAAGCCAAAATTTAGAACATTTATAAAAAAATTTTGTGAGGCAACCACTTCGTAACAATATGCATCTATAGGCAAAAAACCTTTTTAAATAAATAAGAGTATCTTTTAATTTAAGCTCATAAATAGTAGTAAATTAACTAAAACTTTAATTTTTCGGTGAAGGCACAATTGCTCTGAGCCCTAATTTTACTTTATGAAATATTTATTTTTACTCTCAATCCTAGTTTTTTCAGTCACACTTACAAATGCGCAGGGTATTAAAGGAAAGGTAACAGATTCCGAAGGTGCTCCACTTCCTTTCACCACCATTTACATCAAGCAATTAGAAACTGGTACCAGCACTAATATGGAAGGTGAATATCAATTTAAGTTAAAACCGGGTACTTACGATGTGCTTTATCAATATTTGGGATACGAAGCAGTACAGAAAAAAGTAGAGATTGCTAGCGACTTTCAAGTAATAGATGTGACTATGCAAACTCAGATAATCGAGCTTAAAGAAGTCCTCATAAAATCGAACAAAGAAGATCCTGCTTATGCTATTATGCGAAAGGCAATTGCGAAGAGTAAATTTCATACCTTGCAAGTTGATGCTTATAGTTGTAGGGTATATGTAAAAGGTAGTGGCCGTTTAAAAGACTATCCTTTCTTTTTGAGAAAAGCAATAGAAGATGAAGGCATAGATACCACCACCACTTTTACTTCGGAATCTATCAGTGAGGTTTCTTACGAAAGACCGAATACTGTTAAAGAAAAAGTGATTTCTGTGAGAAAAAATGGCGATGATAATTCTACCAGCCCGAACGGCTATATTACTGGTAGTTTTTATGAGCCAAAAATAGTTTCTGCTATTTCACCACTTTCTCCAAGAGCTTTTGCATATTATAGGTTTGAATATGTTGGTACCTTTCGCGATAGAGATTACGACATAAATAAGATTAAAGTAATCCCCAGATCGAAGGGCGACGATGTTTTCGCAGGATATATTTTTATAGTAGATGATCTTTGGAGCATACACAGCTTAAGCCTTAAAACTTATAAGCAAGGCATCCTTTTCCATATAGACCAAATTTATGGCCCGATTGAAGAAAAAGTTTGGTTACCACTTAGCCACAAGTTTGATGTAACAGGAAAAATATTCGGTATCGAATTCGAATATAAATATCTGGCAACAGTGAGTGATTATGAAATTACCCTTAACCCAGATTTAGAAGATACCGAGATTGAAGTAATTGATGAGAAAACAGAAAAGGAACTTGTAGCAGCACTGGCAAAAGAAGAAGAGCTTTCTAAAAGAGTTGAAGAAGAACCAGATGTGGCTCTTAAAGAGCAGAAGAAATTTACCCGTAAAGAGCTAAAAAAAGTATTAAACGATTATGAGAAGCAGCTAGACGAAGCCGAGTCTAAAATGGATACAATGAATGTAGAAATTGTATCTAATTACAGCATGACTATAGATTCGCTAGCTGGCAAAGATGAATCTTATTGGCAAGAAGTACGACCGGTTCCTCTAACAGAGATGGAAAAAAAGAGCTACGAGAAACTAGATAGCATAGCAGTAGCCGAAGAAACCGCTGCCAAAGATACCACCAGCACTGGCGATAAAAGGAAGTCTAAACGCAAAGGTAATTTCCATCCGGAAGATATATTACTTGGCACCACTTTTAAACTGAGCGATAAAACCAGGTTAGAATATAAATCACCTTTAACCACAGTAAATTTTAACACCGTAGAAGGTTATGTTTTTGAAGTTCCACTAGAATTAAGAACCCGTTTCGAAAACTATAAGCGACTAAACTTTGAAGCTCGTGGAAGATATTCTTTTGCAAGAGAAAAAGTAAATGGAAAATTAACCGGTACCTATCAATATAAAAGAAAAGCTGAAGAAGGACAGCTTGTAATAGAAGGTGGAAGGTACATTAATCAGTTGAATGAAGAGCAACCTATCCATCCGATTATCAATGCTTTTTCAACTTTGCTATGGGAAAGGAATTACATGAAAATCTTTGAAAAAGATTATGTGAAAGCGACTCATTTCCAGAAAATAAAAGAAGGATTGGTTATTAAATATGGTGTTGAATGGGCAAGACGCTATCAGTTATTCAACAATACTGATCATGTCTATTTTGATAAAGACAACAGAGTTTATACCCCTAATAATCCGCCAAATTTCGATTTATTAGATACGAGTTTCCCAGAGCATGAGGCATTTATTTTCCATACAGATTTAGAATACTTGCCATTTCTCAAATATGTAATGCGCAATGGAAAACGCAGGCTAATTCCTAACTCATCACCTTTATTCAGGTTGAGTTATAGGAAAGGTATTAATGATGTTTTTGGTAGTGATGTTGATTACGATTTGCTCGAAGTAGGCTTTAAGCACCGTGTAAAAATTGGTGTTAGAGGTAGGTTAGATGTAAATGCTTTTGCTGGTAAGTTCTTGAACAACAATAGCCTCTCTTTTATAGACTTTAAGCATTTTCCAGGAAACCAAACAGTCTTACAAACTTCTGATCCGGTAAACAGCTATCGCCTGCTTGATTATTACTACTACAGTACGCAAGATCAATATGTAGGAAGTACCATGTTCTACCAGTTTAGAAAGTTTTTGCTTACTCAAATTTTCGAAGTGAGATTGGCGGGATTAAAAGAAAACATCTTATTCAATTATCTCAAAACAGATGCTTCGCCACATTATATGGAAGTGGGTTATAGCCTCGATAACATCTTTAGATTTTTTAGAGTAGAAGCTATTGCCTCTTTTGAAGATATGGAATATAAAGATTTTGGAATTCGAATTGGTATCTCAACCAACATCGGAGAGTTATTCGATATTAATTGATATTCATAATTGAATATATTTTTAAACCATCTGTATGCAAATGCAGGTGGTTTTATTCTTTTCCTAAGATGGTAGCAACTCCTTGCAAACTATCGAAATGAGAGCAAACTAGTTTGATTACTGCCATACTCGGTACTGCTAGTATTAAACCGATTAATCCCCACAACTGCCCAAATGCCAATAGGCCAAAAATTACTGCCATTGCATTGAGCTTAACTTCTGAGCCGACCACTTTTGGTGTGATGTAATTCCCTTCGAGAAACTGCACTAGCCAGTAAATACCTACTACTCCGGCGGCATACCAAATAGAATCTTTCGTAACCAATGCCACCATTACCGGAAGCAAGCCCCCTACTACTACACCTACATAAGGTAAAACAGTTAGCAAAGCTGAAAACAAGGCAAGAAATACCGCATATTTTATTCCTAAGAGCAATAATCCAACGGTGTTTAATACTGCAATAATTCCCACAACTTTCATCAATCCGAAGAAATAAGATTGGATTGTGTCTTTCATCTCTACTAACATAGTATCAATTTCGTCATGCTTTTCTTCTGAGAAAAACTGTAGAAACCCTTTAATAAATTTATCTCTGTAAAGCAGAATTAAGAAACAGTAAATCGGTACCATTCCTAAAAATGAGATTACATCTGAAGTAACTCCCAAAGCTCTAGTAGCATACCTACCACCAGATGACATAAAGTTAGAGCTAATTTTCTTAAGATAGTTTTCTTGTTCAGATTGAGAAATACCAAACCAGTTACTCACTGTATCGAGCAAATTGTCAAAGTCTTTTTGAATCTTACTTTCTATGTTGGGGAAATCGTTCAAGAAACTGTTGATCTGTGCAGAAAATAAATAGAACAACAGCAAAATTGTTAGGGTAATAGTAACTAAAACCAGAACAATGGAAAGTACTCTACTTACTTTCCATGATTCTAGCTTGTCGCAAAGTGGTAAAAGTAATACTGATATAAAACCCGAAAAAATTACCGGAGCTAGCAGTGCCTTTAAAAAGAATAAGGCTAAAATTACCACCACTACAATGAAGAGAATTTTACTACTATAGTCTATTCGTTTGTATGTCTTCATTGTTAGCTTGTAGGATTATTTGGTTTATGGCTTATGTGTTGTAATTGGTTAAGTGTTAGCTATTCTCAACTGGCTCTATACTCCTCTCCAACATTATTTCAATTTCAGGTAAATCGTTGGTAATCACACTCCAAATCATGTTGTGGTCAAGCTCTGTTTCCTGATTGTATCTGGCATTTCTAAAATTTGCCAAATTCTCATAGATGTTTCTGTTTTCTAACTCCACATCTGGTATGTTCAGAATTTCATAAGAAGCTTGCCCAACTTCTTGCAGTTGAGAATAGATTCTTTCTTTTAGTTGTTCGTTTCTCTCAAATTCCTCGTGGCTACTTGAATTTGCCTCAGTAAGAATTTCATTGATAATATGTAGAATAAATGTGTTGTGTTGGTTTAATTCTGGTTGATTGTTCATAGCTATATATTTTCTGGATACCCAAAACCAGAATTACACAAAATGTTTATGCAACTCTAGCTTGGATATTTTTCCGAAATCATTTTCTATATATCCTATAAAAGATTTATGCCAGAGCTGAAAGTCTTTTTCTATGAAATGAAATATGGAGGAATAATCAGTTTACTAGACTGTAAACCAGTTACTTATGTAAAGTGATTATTAAAACTGAAAATTGAGAGGCTACAAATCAAAAAATGGAAACCGTAGTGCACAATCACCAAGGTTGTAGAATTATTTCACAAATTAAACTCCTATAAAATGCCGCTTAAGTTATCGCGATAGTTTCTACTTGTCTTAATTTTTTCGCCATTACTCATAGTAGCTACAAACTCATTATTGAAATATGGTTCTAATTCTACTACATGATGCAAGTTGATAATGCTCGATT
Source organism: Thalassovita sp. (assembly GCA_002729595.1). Lineage (GTDB taxonomy): Bacteria > Bacteroidota > Bacteroidia > Cytophagales > Flammeovirgaceae > Chondrinema. The sequence continues at coordinate 92,769 of PBYL01000192.1, forward strand.
TATGCACCCTAATAAACTGTGCTGAGGGTAAAAATTGCTCCATTTTTTTCATGCTTTCCCTCACCAGATAAAAGCGCTCCTTTACATGAATTTTCACATAATAATCGTAAGCCTGCACCCAGATTATTTGCGAAAGATCAACAAAATAGATTTTGCCATCTGCCTTAATCACCAATCTGTTATTGATAATTTTATTATTACTACCACCTTCTGGTACAATCTGCTGAGGAGAATTATTCGTTGCTTTTTCTTTTATGTCTCCAAGCAAACCTGTGAGGTTAGAATTTTCTTTGTTTTTTCTGTTGGCATAAATTCTTTTCTTGGCAAACTCCAAAGCTTTAAAAAATCGATCGTCTGTAAAGGGTTTTAGCAAATAATCTACCGCGTGGTTTTCAAATGCTTTTAATGAATATTGATCGTATGCGGTAATGAAAATAACTTCTGGCAAATTGGCTTCACTTAAACTACTCAGCACTTCAAAGCCATTGATGGAAGGCATTTGAATATCCAGAAACATTAATTCTGGTTGGTACTCTTGCACTGCTTTTATGGCTTCGAGTCCATTTTTGCAAAGCGCCTTCACATTAATTTCTATATCTTTTTCTAGCAAAAGAGCCACACCTTCTCTTGCTTCTTTTTCATCATCTACGATTATTACTGCAATCTCAGCCATCATTTAACTATTTGAAATGGTAGAATAATTCTTACTAAAACACCTCCGGCATCATCAGAAACCTGAAACTTAAAACCGCCTTTGTACAACTGCCTGAGTCGATGCGCTGTGTTGGCTACACCAATGCCATTGCTACTCACCATTGTCCATTCTGGTGGCAAGGTGGAACCAGTGTTGAATACATCCAATACTACATCGCTATCGTGTTTTTTAATGGATATGCGGATAAGCTCTTCGCCAATACTAGAGGCAATGCCATGCTTAAATGCATTTTCGACAATGGGTTGTAACAATAAGTTAGGCACCTTGCAAATTTTGGTTTCTTCATCAATATCAAACTCAATCCTCAACCGATCTTGATACCTCACTTCTTCTATTGCCAAATATTTTTTTAGCAATTGAAGCTCCTCATCCAAACTCACAAATTGCCTGTTTTCACTACTTAATGAACTTCGCAACATATCGCTCAAACCCGAAATCATTTCCACCGCTTTATCATTGCTTTGCCTTCTCACCATCATGGCAATGGTATTTAATGCATTAAATAGAAAGTGAGGCTTTAATTGCATCTTTAATGTTTGCAATTGGTTTTTTACCAACTTCGATTCTAACTCTGCAGACCAATCGAACTGGTTTTTGTACCTACCATAAATATCTAAACTGAGTAAGCCCGCAACAAAAATCACATAATAGATAAACCCTTGGTACAAATCCCACCAACTACTTAATGTAATTCCATATAGCTCTGCCCATTGGTAAGTTTCTTTTTCTAGAAATAGTCTTTCGAGTAAAACTGCATTTACACCACTAAAAAACTTGGCAGTAAAAACGAAGAAGCAAGCAAAGATTAAATGAGTAATTATAAACAAACTTTTCCCCCACGATCTGGATGTGAGGTAAAGCCGAATTACCAAAAAACTTAACAACCAACAAGACAAGTAGTAGCTTCCCGGATAATAAATAAGCTGCTTAAAAGGATAACTTTTGCTTTGGAGTTGATACAGGTGTAAATCGTTAAAAAAAGCAGCAAAACAGAGTAATAGCCAGAAAAGAAAATTCCATCCGTAAAAGTTTTTTATGAAGAATATCCTTCTGGTTTCATGCATATTTTTAACGAAATATGTCTAAAAATATAAAGCTACCAATAGATAAGCAAAATTTGATTTACAGACGGGGTTTTATTCCAATAGTCGGACGGTAACTGCATATAAATGTTTGCCAGCTTTAATTTCTACCTGACTGGTATTTTGCAATTCGCCTTTTAATATTCCGGGAATTAGAGCAGGATGGCCGGTTTTATTGAGCCGTTGGTTTAAGTCTTTTGAAAGTTTATCAAAGCTGGGAGTGACACAAAGTATTTGTTTTTCGGCATAATCTGCCAAAATGTAAATTTCCATCGCAGATATAAATGAGCATAGACAACAATGCTCTAATTTACATAAATTGCGATGGAAATTAAGGGATAACTAAATATTATAAATATTGTCAGATTCGATCTAAAACAATGTTTTCTCTATTCTGAAATTTTAGTGATCTAATAAATCTAAGTGATAGCGAGAAATAATGCTCTTCAACAGATTACCATATAATGGAGATGTTGCATAACCTACTCCACCATGTTTGCTCGATCCAATTTTGTCTGCCCAAGCTTCGTAGTTTTTGCCACCAGTAAACAGTTTGTAATATCTGCTGTTTGATGCTAAGAATATTGAGTGTGCTCTAAAAGATGCCCAAGGCGATCTGTATGCTTCAAAATTGTCTTTTACTAAACATTTGTAATAAGTCTTGCCATTACTTTTTATTAGTTTTTTGTTGATGATTTTATGTGCATTCTTTTTTGCTTCTTCAGCAGTGTAATATTCAGTAGTAGTGCTTTTTGAGGTTTTGCCAGTTTTGTCTTTTATACCGAAATAGTTGTTGTGGATTATCCTTCTACCATAAGAAGTTTCGAGTGCTGCTTGCGCCAATGTAATGGATGCTGGCACATGAAATTTTGCCTGTTCCATTAATGCTGTTTCTAGCTTGTTAAGGTCTGCCGTGTCTGTAAAGAAATGATAAACATGGCTAGCTGGTTTTACATTTCCGAGAATCATATTTTGAAAGAGCTCACTAATCTGCCTGTTAAGTGCAAGTAATTCTTTTGCGCTTAATTGGTCAGTTCTGCTCACACCTGCTTTGGTAGTATAGCTAAATATGAGTTTTTGCTTCTCAATTAAAAATCGTTTTCTAAGCTGATCTTTAGAAGTGCTCTCATTGTTAGATGCCAATAAAAACTCGTCGTTTTCAAAAACCTCTTCTGCGGTTAGTTTTTGCTCCGGTTCATTTTGGTAAATGTGATAAACCTTGGTTACCTGTTCGGGCGGGTTATCCGAATACCAATTCAAGTAGATAATTAACAATGCCAGAAACATTAACCAGCGATTGTTCAGGATGAAAAAGTTTTTTCCATCATTGTATTCAACATAAGCTCTCTTACCTGTAATACCAACACTTACAGGTTTCTTTTTGTAATTTACTACTGGTAAAGTAATCCTGAAATTTTTCATTTCTGCTCCTTTAAAAAATCTGACAACTACAGAAATTTTTATTAAAATTAAACAAGGGATTGACGAAAAAAATGCCTCCCTTCTATGGTAATTTTTGTTGTATTCTCTGATTATCTCTGAATGTATATTCGAAGATACGAAATTAAATAATTAAATGTCAATATAATTAACAATTAATGTTAAAAATATTGACATTCTATGTCTATTACCTGAGCAGATGTTGTTAAAAATTATCAGTAAGATACTACCTCAACGTCTTTCTTTTTAAGCTTAACTTCAAGGTATTTTTCTATTCTATCTTGTTTCTGCTTCTTGTCGTAAGCTCTGTAAACAGATTTATCCCATTTTACCAGTGCTGTTACCACCTTTCTATTTCCTAGAGAATCGTAAGTTGTTTGATTTGTTCTGGCAATAGCAAATTTTTCTACCTCAGGGAAAATCGCTTTAATCTCATCAGAAATTTCGTTGAATGGTAAACTGTCTGACATTACCATTGTTAACTCATTCTTTAGACTATCAACTGCAGTAGTTTTTTTCACCATATCATTATTTTGTACTTGCTCCATGGCTGATACTTTCAATCTCAATTCTGTCATCTCTTCAGATAATTGCTTTCTTTCTTCATCTGGAGGAGCATCTGTTGGAGTAAGTTCGATACCCAATGAGTCTGGCACTGTAAAGCGTAAAAGTAAACTTTCTTTCATTTGCCTAACCAACTTGTTTTGCAACCTACCCACTGAGTCTGGTGCAATATAGGAACCGAAGTAATAGACCTTGAGCGTACCCGTGCTATCATTATCAGCCCGATATGTCCATTGCGCACCTTTCTCTACATCATCATGAATGTTATCTTGGATAAATGACTTCAATACATTGCTTTCTGTAATGTTTTTTAATGAAGACATCAAGAATATAAAACTTGGTATCATTAATAATGTCAAGAAAATATAACCATAGGTTGTTGCTCTTTTAGCTACAACTGGGTCAAGAATTTCAACCTGAGGGAATTTAAGAATTCTAACAATTACATATGTTGAAATACTAATTAATACAGCGTTTATAAAGAACAAGTAAAAAGCACCAAAGAATACCTCACCTCTACCTGTTGCCAAACCAAAACCAGATGTACACAAAGGAGGCATTAAAGCAGTTGCGATAGCCACACCCGGTATAGCGTTGGTTTTGTTAGTTCTTGAACCAGCAATAATACCAGCCAAACCACCAAACAATGCCACTAAAGCATCTAGTGCTGTTGGGGTAATTCTGGCTTTCATCTCATCGGTGAAGTTACCAAATGGAGTGAAAGTAAAATAAACAATACTTACCATTAATGATAATGAAATTGCTACGGCAAAGTTTCTGAGCGATTTCATTAAACTGTCTCTGTCGTTAATACCAACAGACAAACCAATTCCTAAGATTGGCGACATTAATGGAGAAATAAGCATCGCACCGATAATAACTGCTGGTGAGTTAGTATCTAAACCGATACATGCTATAAAAGTAGAACATATTAAAATCCAAAGGTTAGATCCTTCGAGCACTATTCCACCTTTAATACCACTTATGGTTCCTTCTACATCTGTATCATCTGCTAGACTTAATATTCTATTGATTACTTTTTTGATGTAGTTGAAAAGAGATTTAAAAGCTCTATTCCTTTCTTTTACTTCTTTGTTCATTCAATTATTCTGATTATATGTTATGATGGTAAGACACACTTAATATTAAAAGTCACTGGTCATAAATAAAAATAATTCACAAAATGCTAAAATTTAAAATCTGCAAATTTGAAGTAGTTTAGATATTTTTAAGTATGATGGAAACTCAACCTAGATTTTCATATACCGACCATAATGACCCTCTTTTAAAAAAGGGAATCATTCGACTTTTCGAATGGATATCTGGTAAGAAAGAGTTAGCTAATCGCTATGCGAAAGCACAACTACTTGTAAGGCACAATTGTTGGAATTTTTGGCGTGCAAGTTTACAAGCTTTAGAAATAAAGTTGAGTTTTGATGAATTTGCACTAAATAGTTTACCTCAAAACAAACCTTTAGTGGTTGTCGCTAATCATCCCTTTGGTATTTTAGATGGAATAATTATCTGTTATTTGATTGAGCAAATCAGGCCAGATTTTAAGATAATGACAAATAGCATGCTTTGCCAAGCCAAAGAGATTAATCCATATTTATTGCCGGTCGATTTTGCCGAAACTAAAGAAGCCATGCAACAAAACCTGCAATCGAGAAAAGCAGCTTTGGAACATCTAAAAAATAATGGAACAATTATATTATTTCCGGGTGGAGGTGTATCTACCACTCAAGGTTATAAAGGAAAGGCGATAGACTTCGAGTGGAAAACTTTTACAGCTACTTTAATCCACCAAAGTAATGCTGATGTTCTCCCCATCTTTTTTCATGGGCAAAATAGCAGACTGTTTCAATGGGTGAGTCAATTCAGTTTGACTTTAAGGCTGTCTTTATTAATACATGAGGCATGCAATAAAATTGGCAAGGAAATTAAAATCAATATTGGTGAGGTTGTTCCTTATCATTCTATTGCACACCTTAAAAATAAAAAAGTACTTACTGAATATCTTAGAGCACTTACTTATAGTTTGGAGAAACCAAAAGAAATTGCTTAATGCTATTCTCCGAAAGAGATGCCAACTCCTTTAGCAGTTTTTAATAAATAAGAATCTAGATCGACAAAATTGTAAGACTTAGTAGCCTCTAATAAAGATACCTGAGTAATCTGGTTATTTTTAAAAGCGACCATTTGTCCGAAGTCACCATTCAATACCATTTCAAAAGCTTTTACTCCATATTGTGTTGCTAAAACTCTATCGAAAGCAACAGGTGTTCCGCCTCTTTGCAAATGACCCAATACCATTTCTCTAATATCCGCTGTGCAACCAGAAGCTTTTAACTCTGCAGAAAGTGCATAAGCTACACCGCCTAATCTCAAATTCTCATACCCAACTTCGTCGCTTGCTTTTGCTACAATGGTTCCTTCTTTAGGCATGGCTCCTTCTGCAACAACTACTACAGCAAAACCTTTCCCACAGTTATATCTCTTCTCAATTCGCTCCTGCACTTTTTTAATATCATATGGAATTTCTGGTATCAAACACACCTCCGCACCAGAAGAAATAGCTGCATGTAAAGCAATCCATCCGGCACTTCTACCCATTACTTCTAAAATCATAACTCGGTGGTGGCTTTCCGCAGTAGTAACCAGTTTATCTACCGCATCACTCGCTTCTTGTACCGCCGTTTGGAAGCCGAAAGTATAATCCGTAGCAGAAAGGTCATTATCTATTGTTTTGGGCACACCTATAATTGGCAAACCTTTTTCGAATAAAGCATGACTAATTCTTTGAGAACCATCACCCCCAATTGAAATTACTGCATCGAAACCCATTGTTTTGAGTTTCTTTATCATTTCATCTGACCTATCTACAGCAGTCCACGAACCATCTTTATCTTGTACCGGCCAGCTAAAAGGACCACCTTTGGTAGTGGTTTTTAATATAGTTCCTCCTTTTACATGTATGCCCGCAGTTGCTTTGTTATCTAATGGAATTATTTCTTCAGGATAATTTAACACGCCATTGTAAGCTTCCATACTACCGAAAACTTGCCAGTCTTCTTCTTGCAATGCTCTTTTTACGATTCCCCTAATTACCGCATTCAATCCGGGACAATCTCCTCCACCTGTTAGTACTAATACTTTTTTCATTTTAACTGGATCTATTGTTTATGAAAATTCTAAATTTTTCCTCGATTTAGATGAAATTTTAAATTCGATTCAAGGTACTAAAATATTAATCAAAACAGGAACCTTTCGGTATTTAAGAGGTTATTCTTTAAGACAAAAAGCACTTTTCTGTCTAAAAAAATTATAAGTAATTACAAAAGCTTTTGTTTTGATATTTTCCCGCGGAGTTTGGTATATGGTGTTGGCAATTTTCTTCTTTTCAACCATGGGTTTATTGGTTAAACTCATATCACACATACCTGCAACCCAAATTGTTTTCTTTAGGTCTATTGTTTCTCTCACTATGAGTGTGGCTATGCTGCGCTATCAGAAAGTGAGTGTTTGGGGTAATAATAAAAAGTACTTGGTGCTAAGAGGAATTACTGGTTCAATCGCCCTCATTCTTTACTTTACAACTTTGCAAAAAATACCATTTGCCAGTGCTGTTACTCTTGGTTTTATGGCACCTGTATTTGCTACTGTGCTTGGAGTTTTTATCGCCAAAGAAAAAGTATTTAAAATGCAATGGGTATTTTTTGGAATGGCATTTTTAGGTATTTATATGGTAGAAGGTTTTGACCCAAGAGTAAAATGGTGGTATTTTGTGATTGGCCTAATTGCATCACTATTTTCTGGCCTTGCTTATAATTTCATCAGAAAGCTAAACATTACAGAACATCCTCTAGTTATCATATTCTATTTTCCTCTGATCACTGCTCCAATTACCGGAATTTACTGCTACTTTGTTGAGTGGGTTCCGCCTTCTGGAGGCGATTTATTAATGTTAATTTTAGTAGGAATTGTAACCCAAATTGCCCAGTTTTTTATGACCAAGTCTTTGCAACTAGAAGCTATTTCTAAAGTAACCATATTAAGATACCTCAGTATTTTCTTCGCATTGTCTTATGGATACATATTTTTCAAAGAAACTTACGATTGGGCTGTATATTTGGGCATGGTGATTTCTATTGCAGGAGTCATCTTAAATCTCTGGTACAGAAATTATCGCACAAAACAACTATCTACTCAATAATTAATCATAAGTAAACCTGCAGATGTTTTAATTAAACCTGCAAAATGCTTATTTAGCAGAATATGCTTTTGATTAGTATGGATAATTGAGACCTATCAACTTACTTTGCTTTTTTTAAACTTAATATCACAGAAGATGACAATGAAACTAAAACAGCTACTTTTTGTCACACTTATAGGAATTTCATTCAACAGCTTTGGACAAACAAATACAACTGCAACCAGTGACACCAGTTATTGGGAAAAAGGTACCACAATCAGTTTAAATTTTAATCAAGCTGCTTTCAGTTCTAACTGGAAAGCCGGTGGTGTAAACTCTATTTCATTTGGTGGTTTATTTAGTACTCGTGCTAACTATGCAAGAAACAAAACCACTTGGGATAATGCTTTCGAATTACAATATGGTGTTGTAAATAACGAAGGACAAAGTACTAGAAAAAGTGCCGACCGTATCTACTTTGATACGAAAGTTGGTCACAAAATATCTGACTCTAAGTGGAGTGTTTTTGGTTCTATGAACTTTCTAACCCAGTTTACAAAAGGTTACGAATATGGAGAAGATGCTGTAACAGGTGATGAAACCAAAACACTAATCTCGAACTTTATGGCACCAGGCTTTTTAACCTTCGCTTGGGGTATGGAATATAAGCCTGTAGATTTCTTTTATGTAAGGCTATCACCATTTGCACCTCGTTTTACATTTGTAACTGACGATGAAATTTTGGACAACCCTGAAACCAGTAACTACGGTGTTGAAGATGGAAGTCATGTAAGATCAGAATGGTTGGCGTTCCAATTACTTTCAGAACTGAACAAAGATGTTTCAGAAAATCTGAACTTGAAATTGAGATACTTAATGTATGCTAACTACGAAGAATTTGCTGGTGATAAAATTGACCACAGACTCGATGCAATTGTAACTGCAAGTGTTACAAAATACATCAACACCAGTTTAACACTTAACTTGTTATACGACTACGATCAAGACGATCAAATTCAGCTAGCACAAGCTTTAGCACTTGGTTTCCAATACAAATTTGGTAGTGCTGCTAAATAATTCTACTGAATTTTTAAAAGATATATTTGAGGAAGTCTGCACTTAAGGCTTCCTCTTTTTTTTAAATTATCTCCGATTTTTAGCAATCTCAATAAAAATGTAGCAAATTTGAACCATATTTAGCCGGAAAATGAGCATCATTTCCTATATTTAAGTTTAAACTACACTCAATACCATAATTTTTTTATGCAGGATCTCAACGATTTTCTAGAATTGGAGATTTATCCGGTTGTTTACAACAGGCTGGATGTACTTTTACCAGAATTCGATTTGCAGTTCAGGCAGAAGTATTGGCAAAGTGCCAAAAATAACCTGCTTAAAACCGATGGTACAGAAGGTAGTTCGGGTGCTTCAGTTTATATCTACGAAAACAGACCGGGCATATTAAAAAGCTACAAAGCTTCTGCCCCAAGCAGAAATTTGGCTTCTTACATTTGTGAAAGAGATGCTAAAGAATGGATTGAAGCGGTGAAGTTTCTGGCAGAATTTGCAGGAGTAACAGTTCCTCCAAATTCTTATAACGAAACTCCAGAAAGAAGAGAGCAGGCTAAAACTCGCGCTAAAGCCAGAGATGTTTGGCAAGAATTAGAAAGCTTTTTTCATTACTTGTTACAACACGATGCGGCTGCTAAAGATCATCTCAAATACTTAAAAGAAGAAAGAGGATTTTCTGATGATGATATAGATTTTACTGGCTTCGGTTATTATCCCGGTAAAGAGAGATGTGATGCCTATCTGCAAAGAAAAGGATTCGAAAATACTGTAATTAACTCGGTGCTTTCGTCTTTTACTGCTGATGAACGTTACAATCTGGCGATTCCAACCGGAGACCAATTAGGAAGAACTTCTGGTTTTATACTTAGAAATATAGAACCAAATGATAAAGGAGATAGGTATAGATATACTACTGGTTTCGAAAAGTCTAAACAGCTTTTTAACCATACAAATACCAATCAAAAATTTGGAGAGCCACTCATTTTAGTTGAGGGGCAGATTGATTCGAAACTCATCGAAGCCAGAGAGATTGGTAGGGCTGCATCAATTAATGGAAGCGACTTGTCTAAGCATCAGGCAGATTCCATTATTCAAGCAAAAGAAAAAGATATCATTATCGCTTTTGATGGAGACTCAGCAGGAAAAACGGCTACTTACAAAGCTATTGAAAAACTGCTCTCCTACCCCGAGAGCGAACATTTAAATATTCTGGTTGCAGAATTACCAGAAGGGTTAAAAGACCCCAACGATTATATAAAAGCACAAGGAACAGCATCTTTCAAAAAAATTATTGATAATGCGAACCCTTTGCATATTTGGTTAAACCTGCACATTATCGATGAAATTGCAGGTAAAAATGCACAGTTTCTCAGTACCATTCAGCAAGAGAAATACATAGAGCAAGTTGCACATTATGCTGCTTTAATTAAAAATCAGCTAATTCGCGGTCGCTTCATAGATGTTTTCATGAAAAGCCATGGAGAGCATTCTGATGTTTCTCGACTTACTATTGAAGAAGCTGCCGCAAAACTGAGATACAACCAACAGGTTGAAGATGAGACCAAAGCGCTACAACAAGTAACATTGGAAGCTGGCAGAAAGCTGAGAGATGGAAAGTTGACAGAGGCCAAAACTCATCTAGAAAAATACCTTTCTCAATATACCAGTGCAGAGATTAGAGAAAAGGTTAAGCCTTACAGCTTTGATGAATTTCTAGAAGAAACTGCAAAAGAACCAGACGATTTAAGAACCGGAATTGATTCTTTAGATCAGATCATCAGAATACCACAATCTGCAATTACTTTGATTGCAGCAAGACCTTCGCACGGTAAAACCAGCTTAATGCTCAATATGTTTTATAACATGATTAAGCTTTACCCGCATAAAGAATTTTTCTTCTTTACCTATGAGGAACCTGCAAAATACCTTATGCTTAAAATTCTCAATAGAATTCTTTTTGAGGAATTTAGATTTGAGGCAGGGCTAAATTATCTTAGAAAATACCAAGCAGGTAAAAAAGAATACAACCAAGATGTTGAAAATGCCAAGAGAAAACTGGGCGATTTAATCAATACCAAAAGATTGAATATTTTCAGTTTTAACTTAAATGATATTGAACTTGCCGAAGCGGTAAAAGCACAATATGTAAAAGATAGAACAGGAGCGGTTTACATCGACTATATTCAAAAAATTCCGGTTAACCAATCGGTAAAAGGCTACGAAGTAATTAAGCAAATTTCAAACACCATACTTAATAAAATTGCTGTTCCATTGCAGATTCCGGTAATTCTAGGAGCACAGTTTAACAGAGAAGCACGTGCCAGCAGAATTGGAGATTTGCACGCAGATATGTTGAGAGAAGGTGGTGATTTGGAGCAAGATGCAAACACCGTTTTAGGTTTGTTAAACTACAACTTTGTAGAAGACAAAGAAGATGAGTTTGGAGTTCCTTTCAAAAAAGGAGAAGTAGCTCAATTAGATATTAAATCTCTAAAATACAGAAACGGAACACCGGGTAAAATTGCACACTTGGAGCTTCATGGTAAATACCAATTAGTTAATTCGCTAGAAAAGGTTTCTGCGCTCAATTATTTAAGAAGCGACTGATAGTTTATATACCAGAATCTGACAAACTTTGCTGTGCTGCTTTGATAGAGTTTCGTAAATCTTTATCCATCTCTGCATGGTCTAGATTTACATCTTCGAAGAATGCTTCTTTGATTTTAGCATTGGTTAAATCTGTTTCCATCAGATTCGTCTTTTTAAGCTGAGCACCTGAAAGTTCGGTACCAATTAATTTTGCCCGCCATAAACTAGCTCGACTCAAATTGGTATTATTCAATTTAGCATTCGAAAGATTTACTCCTCTTAACAAAGCATTTGAGAGATCTGCATTACTTAAATCCGCATCACTTAAATTAGAATAGCTCAAGTCTGCATTTCGCAAATCGGCATAACTTAAATCGGCTCCTTTTAGATTCGCTTTCACCAAATTTGCTTGATGTAAATCGGCATGAGCCAAATAGCAATTAGAAAGGTTTATTCTGCCATAACCTATTTTGTTCAGCCTTTTTATGTTACCCACAATTCTATACTTAGCTTCTTTTTCTTCCCAACCTCTAAAATCATCAATCTCTTCTTGGTAGCGCTCAGATTTTTGTTTCTTCTCTAAAAATTTATTGAGATAAGCTAAGAGCACACCAAAGACGAAAATGTCAAAAAGTAGGCCGTGAGCTTCTATAAGTATGTCTTTGCCATTAGTTGTTTCAAGATAACGAATATCTAAAACAGAGATAATTACAATCAAAAACAAACCCACCACAACAGTAATTCCGATTGGGGTTTGTATGAGTCTTAGTAGTCGTGAGTACTGAAGCTTTTGTATAGCTAAAACTCTATGGTACAATTTTCCGCGTCTTTTCAAAACCAATAAATATTCTTATTAGAAATATAGTAAATAGAAGTTAATTTTTGTATTTGACTGACACTACACATTCAATGTTTTAAAGCAGTAATACGTTTATGTATGGCAAGGTATCCTAAGAATTGTACAATCCAAATATTGTAAAAATCTAAAATTAATGGAAAATAAATTCTATATCTTTAACTTAAGCTTCAAAAAATGCAATTTTACCGGCTGTTTTTTTGAATTATTCTTTCTATATTTATATTTAACTAATTAATGGCACTATTGCTAATATTCTATTGTTGAAGTTGAACTATAATCGATCACAAGTGCTAAATAAAAATATCACATGTTAATGAATAATCACCATAATGAGCAATATAAAATTATTAAAACTAATCTAGATGCTATTATACAAGAATCACCTGTTCCATTAATTTTAGTCGACAGGCAACTGAATATCTTGTTTGCTAATCGTAGTGCTGCTGATTTGTATGGTTACAAAATGGGAATGGCTGGTTTAAGCTTTCGTAGCTTACTAAATAAAAAACCAATAAATGAAGATCCAGAGTTCCTTTTTTCTGTAGAAGAACACAAACATCTTGATGAAACACTTATATATGTTGGCGTAAAATACTCAGAATATCAGTATGAAGATGAGCAATGTTACATTCTTCAAATAAACGATATATCTGAAGTAAAAAAACATCAACATAAAATAAAAGACCTCATTGAGCAGACGCATCTTTTAAGCGCTACTATTTTAAAAAGCCAAAGTGAATTGCTCAGTAAAGAATCTAGATTAAACTCACTCTTACAATCTCAAAATAATTTCTTAATCAGGATTGACCCTGATGGTAAATACACTTTTGCCAACTATAGCTTTCTGAGCAAGTTTGGCTTTAGAGAATCTGAATTACTTAAAAAAGAGCTTTTCCAGATTATTTATACAGAAGATAGAAACATCTGTAAAGAAGCAATAAACTATTGCTTGCACAATCCGGGAAAGATAAAAACTGTAAACCTCAGAATATTCTTATCACAAGAACACATTGCTGTAATTGAATGGGAGTTTTATGGGATTTTAGGAGCCGGAAATAAAATTACAGAAATACAGGCAGTTGGTAGAGACATCACCATAAACATTCATACCCAAGAAAAACTGCAAAAAACATTAGCCTTGTTTACTTCTGTTTTTAATGAATCTAGTGATGCTTTGTTTATTGTAGACTCTGAAAATTCTACCATACTAGATTGTAATGATAGATCGGTAACCTTGTTTGATTTTGAAAGCAAAGACGAGATTATTGGTAAGTCGAGCAACGAATTTGAAGTGAATCTTAGAAATCAGCTTAAATCTTTAAATTCTGGTGAGGGTGAAGAAATTAGTAAAGAACTTTTACTGAAATCTAACAAAAATGAGCATTTCTGGGGCTTGGTTGTTTCTAAAAACATCCCTTACCTCAATGAAAAAATTACGCTTTTAAAAATTACTGATATTACGGAGAAGAAGAGAAAGGAAGAAGAAATTAGTGCACTTCTCAATAAAACATTGATCTACAATCAACAACTTGAGACCAACAATAATGAGCTCAACAAGCTCAATACAGAAATGGATAATTTCGTGTATAGGGTATCTCATGATTTGAGAGCGCCAATCGCCTCTACCATGGGACTTGTAGATTTAGCAAAAGAAGAATCCAATCCTCAAAAAATACATCAATACCTCGATCTGCAACATCAAAGTCTGAGCAAACTGGATGCTTTTATCCAAGATATTATGGATTACTCTAGAAACAACAGACAAGAAGTTGAAAAAGAAAATATTAACCTCAGAGATCTGATTAATCAGCAAATCTCTCAATTTTATTTTGGTAATGTTAAAGAAGAGATTGCTATCAATAACAATATCAGCGAAGACTTTAACATCATTTCTGATCACAGGAGGCTATCTGTTATTTTTGGTAATGTTTTGTCTAATGCAATTAGATACAGCAATACTTTAAAAACTCACTCTTATATAAATTTTGATGCAGAGCTAACAGATGAATTTATTTTTGTGACTGTTGAGGATAACGGTATTGGAATTGCGGAAGAATATCTCGACGAAATTTTTAAAATGTTTTTTAGAGTAGGTGATGTTGGTAAAAATGGTTCTGGTTTAGGTCTTTATATTGTGAAAGAAACGCTAGAGAAGCTAGAAGGCTCAATTGAAGTCAATTCAACTTCTGGTAGAGGCAGTACTTTCACCATTAGGTTACCAAAAAATTAGAGATGTTTTTTTGTTAATCCCTGTTCGCGAAGGCTGATAATCTTTAAAAAAAAATTAGAAGGTTTAATTAAAATCTTTAATTATTTAATTTCACCCCATGAATAAGGGTATTTTTTTTTGTGTGCTATTCCTGATATTCTCTGCGTGTGATTCAGGAAATAAGAGAGAAAAAGAGGAGAATTTAAGCAAATATGTAAATCCTTTTATTGGTACAGACGGCCACGGACATACTTATCCGGGAGCATCTTTGCCTTTTGCCATGGTGCAATTAAGTCCAGATAACGGATGGGAAGGTTGGGATTGGAGTTCTGGTTACCACTATTCAAAACCGCAGATTGTCGGGTTTAGCCATACACATTTAAGCGGAACTGGTATTGGAGATATGCTCGATGTTTTGGTAATGCCAACACTCAGAGATGTTGTAAACGATACAACTGGCCAAGGTAGAGGTTTTATGCAAAGTTTCTTGTCTACCTATTCACATGCTAATGAGCAGGCATCTCCTGGCTATTACTCAGTTAAATTCGACCAATCAGAAATATTTGCCGAAATGACCAGTACCAAAAGAGCTGGTTTGCATAGCTATACATTTCCTAAAGGTGATTCTGCCACGGTGTTGATCGACCTTGCTTGGTCTGTAAACGATGATGAAGCTACAGATTCGTACATGTATGTTGAAGATGATTCATCAACGGTAGTCGGTTATAGATTTTCTAAAGGTTGGGCTAAAGATCAAAAAGTTTACTTTGCTGCTAAGTTTTCTAGAAAATTTGATCGATTTAAACTTGTTCGAAATGGGATCTTAAATAGAGGGATTAACGAAGTAAATGCAAAACACAGCACTGGTGCTTTTCACTTTGAAAACACTGAAAAACTACCCATTTTGTTAAAAATAGGTATATCATCGGTGAGTGAAGAAGCTGCCATCAAAAACCTAGAAAATGAGATTAAGGACTGGGATTTTGAAGCAGTAGTTAAGGAATCTAAAAAAGTGTGGAATGCTGAATTAGAAAAAATTTACATCCGAACACCAGACATTCAAGTAAAAACCAATTTCTATACGGCATTGTACCATTTGATGCAAGCACCGAATTTATATAGCGATGTTGATGGAAATTTTCGGGCAGTAAACAATCAGATAGTTAAAGCAGAAGGCTACGATAAGTATTATACTTTTTCACTTTGGGATACATTTAGGGCAGCCCATCCCCTATTTACAATTTTTCAGCCCCAAAAAACAGATGATTTTATAGAATCTATGTTGAGTTTTTACGAAAACAATCCTGATTCTACTTTGCCAGAATGGGCACTTTGGGGAAATGAAACCAATACCATGATCGGTTACCACTCTACGCCAGTAATAGCAGATGCTTGGTTAAAAGGAATTAATGATTTTAATGGTTTACTGGCGCTGAGAGCCATGAAAAATACGGCTAATAGCGATGTAGAAGGCTTACCATTTTACAAAGAATTCAAATATATTCCTGCTGATAAACAAAAGGAGTCGGTTTCTAAAACACTTGAATATGCATTTGACGATTGGAGCATAGCCAGAATGGCCGAAAACTTTTCGGATACGGCTGCCCAAAGAATCTTCGATGAGAGAGCACAGTATTATAAGAATGTGTTTGATAAAGGAAGCAATTTTATGCGTCCTAAGCTGGAAGATGGCACTTGGAAAGAGAAAGAATCTCTACTTGGTTCAGCAGAAAGTAATGATTACACAGAAGGCAATGCTTGGCAATATACTTGGTATGTTCCACATGATATCGATGGTCTTATAAACTTAATGGGTGGAAAAAATGCTTTTGAAAAAAAGTTAGACTCTCTTTTCACCACTACCCCACCAGAAGAGCTAAGCAAAGAAATATCTGATATGTCTGGTTTTATCGGGCAATATGTCCATGGAAATGAGCCAAGCCACCACATAGCTTATTTGTACAACTTCGTAGACAAACCTGAAAAAACACAGGAAAGAGTTAGGCAGATAATGAAGGAGTTCTATAAGCCATCACCAGAAGGTATTATTGGCAACGAAGATTGCGGACAGATGTCTGCTTGGTACATATTTAGTGCTTTAGGTTTTTATCCAGTTAATCCAGTTGGAGGAGTTTATGAGTTAGGTTCACCAATTGTTCAATATGCAGAAATTGCTCTTCCCGATGACAAAGCATTCATTATCAGAGCACTCAATCAATCTGATGAAAATATCTATGTGCAATCTGTAACGCTGAATGGGAAAAAAGTAGAAGGGCATTCGATCACCCATGAGCAAATTATGGAAGGCGGAGAGCTCATTTTTGAAATGACGAATAGAATTATAAAATCAACTCAAACCCAGACATTATCTAGATAATGTCTGGGTTTATCTATTCTTACAAATCAACCTTATTAGTGTTTTGTATTCCTCTTGCCAATGGATTGCACTGGTATGTATGTACTTCAGTACCTCCTCTAACTTCTACAATTCTGTAGCCTTTGTATTCCTGCCCCCAACTACCTCCAAAATGCCCATCAAACAAATAGGTTTTACCACCAGAATACATTGCTTCATGATGGTCGTGATCGTGCCCATGAAAAATACAAGCAACATTCTCATATGATTCGAGCATATCTGTAATTTCTTTACAGTCAATACCATTATCCACCCATTTCTTATGGGAGATGTGTAAAAAGACAAATACAGATTTTTTGCTTTTAAATAATTCGAGTTTCTCTTTTACAAAAGAAGCATCGGCACATAAATACTCTCCTTTCTCATTTGAGGTTGTGCAAAGAATAAATCCACTATCCCCTTTTTCGAAACTGTGGTTAAATGGTATTTTAAATACTTCTTTCCATAATTCTTCACTTACCTTGTCGTGGTTTCCCTGTGTGGCATAATAAGGTATTTTAAGGCCTTTAAAGTATTCGTTAGCTTCCTTTAGAAATTTGGGCTCATCGTGAATAATATCACCGTTAAACACGCAAAAATCCAAACCCTCATTTTCAGCTTCTTCGTTTAACCAAGTAACTATATTTCTATAGTACATTTTATAAGCTGTTCCTTTTTCACCAAAATGCCCATCAGATGCAACTGCGAATCGAATTACATCAATCTTAGCATCATTGTTCTGTGTAGTTTCAGGTTTGCCAGCAAATACACCCGTTGGAGCTAAAACAGTCGGTACTCCAGCAGCTAAAGCGGCAGATTTCTTTACAAAGTTTCTTCTTGAATTATTCTTATTCATTATAGCTTTTATGGAAAGTGAAATTTTAAAAGCTCAAAATACTATCTGTAATCGAATGAATAAAATCTTGGGTATTAATAAATAAGGAACTTAAACTATTACTTTAAGCAAATACATTTTATTGGGAGAATTATTAGAGTAGATCAAAAGTAAAATTTAGTCATAACCCCATTAAATAAAAATGACTAACACCATTCGGAATTAGTCATAAGTCTTTGATTTTAAGAAATTAAATTTTGACCTCTTAAAGTGGTTTTACTTCTCTAATATTTCTACTAAAACCGTCTTGGTATCAGCCGTATCAATTAAGCTAGGGAAAGGAGTAACTGCTTTTAATACAGCCATGTAGCTTTTATCATCCAAGTCAAAATCTACTGTATCTTGAATCGTGTAGCCTTCTGGATGCCCTTCACTAGAACAATCTCCTATACAAAAGACTAATTCCAATTGCTCATCTGACTCATTACTTTTAATCTTGCCATTCACTTTGGCATTGCCTGCCCAAAAACAATTGGCATTTTCTGGACATCGAGAATCTGAAACAGACTGCAAAGTAAACTCTAATGCTGCATTAGTAGCTTTAGCTATAACTTTGCCACTGGTTTTATATTCCAGTTCAAACTCTTCTCCTATTTTAATTTCAGTCGTATCTGGATTTACTTGATCATCTTTACAACCAAAAAATACAAGAAAAATAATTAAAAAGTTAATTGACCTCATTATCACATTTTTCTTACTACACGAAACTCTAATTAGATTTGCTGCACTTACTTTTAATTCGGATAAACAAAAAAAATGTTTTTCCGAATTATTAATTATATAGATTCTATTATCTATATATATTATATAAAAGAAAATTTGATCATAAATATCTGTAAATCAGATATATACAACCGACTCTAACTTCACAACTACACCCCTTATTAGTCATAACTACATACTATTTTAGTCACAATTACTACTAATTCTAGTCGTAACTAATCCCCTTTTTATTCATAAGTACACCTATCGCTAGTCAAAACTACACCCATTCAAATATTGATATACAGTATTGAGTCTTCATTATATGCGATTTTAAGAGAGTTGAATATATAACCTTCTGTAAATCAGATTGATACATTAAATTTTGAATAATTCAATAGTTTAGTCACAAGTACACCCTTTGTAGTCAGAAGTCATAATGACTATGTTTTTTATTAATAGTCATAAGTACACCCATTATAGTTATATGTTAGATTTTCTTGTTTTCAAACTTTAGTCATAAGTACACCCTTTATACTGAAACTACTAATTTTAACTTGCAAAAGCTTTAGTCATAACTACATCCCTTTTCATTCATATTAATTTGTTAGGTTCAGTTTCTTATCTTAAAAAGTGTGTCTGGAGGACTTAGAGCTAGTTTTAGTCATAAGTACACCCTATTGTAGTCATATTGATTTAAACCTACACAGTCATAAGTACACCCTTTAGCATATTTTTTCTAAATTTTTTAAAAAATTTGCATAGTCATAAGTACACCCAATAATAGTCAATACTATATCCATATTTAGTCGTAAGTACACCCTTTAATAGTCACAACTACACCTAATAGCAGTCAAAATGAATATATTTTAGTCACAAGTACACCCATTTGTCATAAATAGTGTAAATTTTACCATATTTGGAAATATCATTCATTATATTCATATTTATTCAAAATTTAAGCTTGCCATGCCTCACAGGATAAATACAGAGATAGCAAAAGCATTTTTTGAACT
Organism: Thalassovita sp.; assembly: GCA_002729595.1. Classification (GTDB taxonomy): domain Bacteria; phylum Bacteroidota; class Bacteroidia; order Cytophagales; family Flammeovirgaceae; genus Chondrinema. Next base: position 112,498 of record PBYL01000192.1, read on the forward strand.
ACAAAAAGAATTGCCATTCGTGATTAGGTCATATGGTATGACTAAGTCATATATCGTGAGAGAAACCGGGATACCCAGAACAACTTTTGATCGCAAAATAAAGGAAAGAAAGTTTACTGCGGATGAAATGATTCGGATTTGTGAGGTAATTAACCGATAAAAGATTATTGACATGCAAGAAAAATATATTCACTATCCGGATAAGCTCCTCAAGATCGAAACCAGGCAACAGGTTAGACAACTTTCTTTGTACGATGAAACAGGAGCACTTGAAAGTAAGAATGCTCTTAAGATTAGTAAGTCAATAGAACGAGTACTAAACCTAAATGAAAAAGGCGGAAAATACTCTATTGAGTTTCCACCAGAGATAGAGCAAAAAGTACCAGAAAAATACCGAGCAATTATTACCAAAGAGCTTAGTGCGAATGAGGTAAGGGTTTTGACTGCTATTGTTAAAATGGCTCAAGAAGCTCGCTTTTTTGGTAAGCTTAAGCATTACGAAGATATCGAAAGAGCCTATTTTGTATTTAGTCTATCTGAACTTTACGAAAACAGTGGAGCTAAAAAGATTAATGGCAAATTCAATCCTAAGCAAAGAGAGTTAATTCGTGAGGCAATACTCAATTTGCATAGAAAAGAGTTTGTAATTCCTCGTGAATATTTAAGCAAAGACAAGAAAACAAGGATTAAAGAAATTTCTATCTCCCCTCTTGTACAATTACATAAAGTACAACAACTCGAAACGCTTTCGGGTGTAAAAAAAGGAACCTTCTTTAAGATTACTATTGATTCCGTTTTCTTCGATTTTACTAAAGAAAATAAGAACACCTATTTCAATTTGCCAGCGAACTTAAACAAACGTTTAAGAGAGATAAATACTGGCAGACCTAACAGTGGAGTAGAGTTATTTATAAAGTGTCTTTATCAGGCATCGCATTGTGCAAAGGCGAGAACTATTGAATATGGTTACCAACGTCTTTCAGAAATAATGAGACTTGAAAGGTACAAGGAAAACAACAACCATAGCCGAATTAAAAAGACAATTGAAAAAGCATTTAGCACTGCTATGAAGCTTTCTATTATTAGTGATTGGAAAGAAGACATGGGTGCTTACGGTGAAAAAAAATTCATCCTATTCCTTACCGAAACAGATAACAAGTAAAGGTGCAGGATTGATTCTCCTGCCTTTTTTTGTTTTTTTACATATCCAAAAGAATCATTTTACTCCCCTCTTTTTTTTCTACTTATTCACTTAATACTGATATTATTCGTGTGACATTATAAACATCAATGTTTATTGATATTAATCAATTAATATCAATGTTAATTTGTATTGACTATGTTTATAATGAATATCGAATAATATATAAAAACATTAATATTAAATAGTTTATATGAGAGTGAATAGTGTAGAAAGTTTAATACCAATTAATATTCTTATTAAAGAATATTCATCAGAATAAACTTCTAATTAAAGCGATTAAACTATCTAGGATGTATAATTAGATATTATTGAAGAAAAAATCCTTTAAATCGCTTAATTATCACCTTTTTATAAGCTTTCATTTAACTATTTGATATCTGTAGTTAACTAATTTAGTTGGTAATATATTTAATATCAAAAAACATCAGTAAACAACAATGAATTACTATGAATATACATTAATACTTTTTAATATTGTGTATATATTTAATCATCAATATAAACTAATTAATATCAATATTAATCACTTAACATGGAAATCATTGCTATATCAAATCAGAAAGGAGGAGTAGGTAAAACTACATCGGTGAGTGCTATCAGTGAAATACTATCGAAGTCAGGAAAAAAAGTAGTAATGATAGATCTTGATCCACAAGCAAACTTATCTAAAGGTCTTGGCATAGAAAAACCAGAATATACGATTCAAGGTGTTTTGTTTGATGAGTATGGAATCGAAGAAGCAGTTGAAGCAATAAATGACAATTTGTTACTAATACCTTGTACTAAAGCACTTGCCAATTTCGAAATTGAAATGCTCAATGAAATTGGGAGAGAGTATATTCTTAAAAACAAAATAAAAGCATTAGAAGGGCAGTGCGATTATGTTATTTTAGATAGTCCTCCAAGTTTGGGCTTACTTACGATTAATGCACTTTCGGCAGCAGAGTCTGTGTATGTTCCAATACATGCTCAAAAATATAGTCTAGATGGTCTTCACGAAGTGCTTGAGACAATCGATAAAGTAAAAGAATTTATAAACCCTGGGTTAAAGTTTAAAGGAGCATATTTTAATCAATACGATCAGCGTAAGCTTTTGACTAGAGCATTAACAGAAGAGGTAAAAGAAATGGTAGGAGAGGAGATGCTATTAAATACATTTATAAGAGTAAATGTGGCTTTGCAAGAAGCTCCAACTTTAGGCAAAAGTATATTAGAATACGCACCAGAAAGTAATGGCGCAGTTGACTTTAAAAATCTTACAGATGAAATAATTAGTAGATAAGTCGGAGTATATTTTTTAGGAGCAATTAATACTAGTTAAATTATGGAGAAAAAAACCACAGATTTATTCAGAAAAGCAAATACAAGAAGGTCGGAACGCCATCCGCTTGATAACTTTAAGAAGGACAATAACGAGGAGCAGGAAGAACAAGAAGAAGCAGTAGTCAATACTCCAGTAAGAGAAACGCCAAAAATGAGAGAGCCAGAACCTGAGGTTGAAGATAAACCAGTAAGGCAGTCATTTTTGCTTGATTACGAAGTGATGGAGAAGATTAAAGATATTGTGTATTATGAGCGCAGAAATGGTAATTTTGAATATAGTCAGAAAGATGCGATATCTGATGGAATTAAAGCCTTAATAGATTCAAAAGGTGATGTACCTCAAAGACCAGAAGCAGAAAGAGCGAAAGAAAAACACAGAAGCGATAGAATTAAAAAGGCAAAGCGGAAATCTAGATTTTAATTGAGTACATGTTGTTATAAAATCAAAAAAATACCTATTATTGAATAGCTAACTTATCTGAACCGACATTTTATGGGAAATGCGAATACGGATATAGAAATATTCAAAATTCTTCTTAATGAATCTCCGGATGCGATTTTCCTTACCAATACCACAGACTTGGCAATTGAGTATTGTAATGATAGTGCTGTGGAAATGTTTGAGTTCGAATCCCAAGATGATTTTATAGGTAAGTTTGGTCAGAAGTATCATAATACGCCACTCACACCAGAAGAAAGTACTGCCATTAGAGAAACGGTTAGCAACAATGGTGTTTGGAAAGCCGAATATGAATACATAACAAATAATGGCAATACATTTTGGGGAGCAATTACAATTAAAAAGTTAGAAGTTGGTGATAAGTCTTATCGCAGTATAAGAATAGAAAATATCACTGAACATAAACTGGATAAAGAGAAAGCTGCACAAAGTAGTTATTATTTAGAGCAGTCTTTAGAGGCACTTCCTGCTTTTGTTTACATGATTGACAAATCGTATAATATATTATATGCAAGTAGGGAGTTTAAAAACTTCTATAAAAAAGTAAAGCATCATGAGTTAAATAAGATCTCAAATATTTTTGAGGTTGTTAGTGAGAGCAATAAGTCTAAAAGATTAGCTTACTTCGAAAAAGGTTTAAAAGGGGAGGAGTTTAAGATTTTTGAGGAAAATTTAGTTGATGGTGCTATTCGCAGTTATGAAATACACTTTATTCCTATTAAAGATGGAAATAAAGTGGAAAATCTGTTAGTATTCATTTTTGATGTTACTGATTTTACAACTCAAAAATATCGACTTGAAGAAAGTGAGAAGAAGTATAGGCTATTAGCAGATCATTCTTCAGATATAATTTTTCTTCTCGATGCCAAAATGAATTTCTTGTATTTTAGTCCATCAGTAGAAAAGGTATTAGGATACAAGCCAGACGATGTAATCACTCTTAAGATGAGTGATATACTAACTCCTGACTCTTTTAGAGATGTTATTAAAACTCATAAGGAAGTTAAGAGTGATATCATCAAAACCAAATTGCAATTTGTTAAAAAGGATAGAAAAGTAATTTGGGGAGAGAACCATGCTTCGGTAATTAAAGATAGAAATGGTGATATAACAGCTTACTTGGTAATTACAAGAGACATTACTAAGGAAAAGAAAAAGGAGCAATCTCTAAACGATCTAAATCAAAAGCTTTTAAAGCTAAATGCCAGTTTAAGCCAAAGTAATGAAGAACTCGATCGCTTTGTTTATCGGGTTTCACACGATCTTAAATCGCCATTAAACTCAGTACAAGGTTTGTTGTCTTTAATTGAAAATGAAACTAATCAACAGTCTAGGCAAGAGTTTATCGATCTTACAAAAAAGAGTATTAATAAGCTTCAAGAGTTTATAAAAGAGATTTCTGAGCTCTCCAGAAATGCACAGCAAGAGATACATCCAGAATCGATAGATCTTCAAACATTCTTTACTGAGCTAATCGAGAGTCAACAATTTTCTGAAGAGGCCAAAGACATTAAATTCTTAATAGAAGTTGATCAAACTACTTCATTCTATAGTGATAAAACTCGATTATCTATTATTCTAAATAACCTGATTTCTAATGCCATTAGATACAAGCGCACTTATAATGTGTCTAGTGAAATTAAACTCACTGCAAAGGTAGAAGAGAAGCAAGTGCAAATTGAAGTTTATGACAACGGGCAAGGAATTTTAAAAGAACATATCAGCAAGATTTTCAATATGTTTTATAGAGCAAATCAACATAAAGCTGGCTCTGGTCTCGGGCTTTATATTGTAAAAGAAATATTAGATAAGTTAGAGGGAAAAATAAGCGTAGAGTCTGAAGCTGGAGTTTATACAAAGTTTATAATTACGCTTAAAAATATGGTTGATGTAAACCAAAATAAAAAACATCATAAAAAGTAAAATATGCTTCTTATGATGTTTTAGTAAATCAATTATAAAATCAAGCTATCGAGCATCCAGCCAGTTATGCTATATCTTTCAGTAAAAACAGGCATCACTTCATGTTCGATTAAATCACTTCTAAAACAAACTAATTTGCCACATTCAGGAAAAATATCTGTATAGAGCTCTTCATTCCCAATTTCATGATAAGCTCTAAAAGCGCCGCCATAATCTGGTAACCAAGATTCATTAAGATAACATACAAAAGTTAATACTCTAGTTTTTGTATGCTGATGCTGATCTAAGTGCTTTTTGTAAAAAGAACCAGATGGATATATAGCAAAGTGACATTCAATATCTTGTATCCCTAAATACAAACCTCTTTTCAGTTTGGTTTTTAAATTGTCTATTCTTTCGAGAAAATTAAGTGTTTCAGGGAAAGCAGAATTTTTATCAATCCATTTAATATAATCACCACGAATTCTTTCTGCTACTCTGTAATTATCGTTTTTGCCAATACCTGCCGGTCTCATCACCTCATTTTCATAGGCATTGTTTGCAATATTTTTTAAAGCAAGAGTCTCAGTAAAACTTAAAAAGTTTTGGATTACACCGAAGCCTTTGTTAGCAATATCATCAATTAATTGTTCAATTGGATCAACATTGGCTTCTTCAAAAGCTGATTTTTCAAGCAACATTTTTATACCAGTTAAAAGTAAAATACATTAGCTGGTACGTGGTAATTTTAAAAAGTCACATTTTTTATTCGAATATTCCCAAATGCAGAATTCTTGCTCCTGCTGGACTTACAGGATTACTGCTTTTCCCTATTACAATTCCATTTTCTGGAGCAAAATAAGTTTGTTTTACCTCACCAAATGAATCATACAGAATTGCTATTTTTTGACCTTTTTCTATGCTTTGATTTACATCTGGAAGAACTTCTAAAATACCTCCTGCATCTGTATATATCCAGTAAGATTTAGAACAGCGCACGACTGGATGTTTAGGCGCAGCCACATGAATATTTAAGATTTTAAGGTAGGCTAAAGTATTCTGAATACCTATAATCCCAGCTTGTTTCATGTCTTCTTGAAAAACCTGAGGATTACCCAGTTCGATTGTAATGCATTTGATATTGTTCGCAGCTAAAGCACTTCTGAGTGTTCCGTCAGCATTGGCAGTACTCGCAGTTTTTCCATTTAGAATAATCTGTGGATTTTGTATTTCGGCCATTTTAGCAAGAATAGGGTCTTGTAGATCAGCCCGAACATAATGGGAATTAACTCTGCCAAAACTGGCTGTATGCAGATCAATTACATAGTCACAGATTCCTTTAAGCTTTTCAAGTAAATGGTATGCATAAAACTGACTCTCATTGCCATTCGCCTTTCCGGGCATGGTTCTATTTAAATCAGTTTGATCTGGGAATAATCGGTTATTATCTTGATATGCAGGAACGTTTGTGATTGGAATGGCAATAATAGTTCCGCTCATCTCAGCAGGGTTTACAGTATTTATTATGTGATGGATAACAGGAATACCATTTAACTCATTGCCGTGAATTGCTGCATTAATGGCAAGAACAGGTCCATCATTAGCTCCTTTTAAAATAACTACTGGAATGTTTATATCTTGACCAAGTCCATCTTCTGAAATTTTAAGCCAGTAATTATTCTTGGTTCCGGGAGATATACTTTCCAAATCAATTGTGTTGATATGTGGTATTGATTCAGAGTTTTGAGAGAAGGAAGGGTTGAGTAAAAAATAAAATATGCCAAAGCAGATAATAGCTTTGGCCATATTAAAGAAGTTAAAAAGCTTGTTCATTATCTAAGTCGGTTGAAATTTTGAAAGTATGTTGTCATTTACTTCCAAAGATACACCGGAACAACCTTTTTCGTCATAATCTACCATATTAATTACGTAACGAATAGCCTCAATTCTAGCAGAAGTTTTGTTGTTTCCCTGAATGATGATCCAAGGAGCATTTTCAGTGTGTGTTCTGCTAAACATGATCTCCTTATGTCTAGTAAATTCATCCCATTTACTTTGAGCTAGCATGTCTACCGTACTGAGTTTCCATTGTTTTAATGGATTAATTTTTCTCTGTTCTAGTCTGTGCTTTTGCTCATTAATACTAATTGAAAACCAGAATTTTACAAGTATGATACCATCTTCGATTAACATGTTTTCATACAATGGTACTTGTTTCATAAACCTCTCATATTGATCTGGAGAGCAAAAACCCATTACAGGTTCAACAACAGATCTGTTGTACCAACTTCTGTCAAAGAATACAATTTCACCGGGGTTCGGTAGGTGTTTCGTATATCTTTGAAAATACCATTGTCCTTTTTCGACTTCAGTAGGTTTTGGCAGCGCAACAATTCTCATGGCTCTTGGATTAAGAAACTGAGTGAATCGGAGTATAGCACCTCCTTTACCAGCAGTATCTCTACCCTCAAAAATGATAGCCATCCGCTTATCGTTTTCCTGAACCCATTTTTGTAATTTTACTAACTCAATTTGCAGTTTTTCCAACTCAATGGCATTAGGACTGCCAGGAATAAAATCGTCTTCGATCATTGATTAAATTTTTAAACTCAGCTGTTTTTTCCGGTAAGTATCGCTACAAATCGGTCGTTTTCCAAAGAAGCTTTTTGGTGATGTTTAATAATAGCTATTAGCCCGGCAGTAGATGCAGGTAAAACTTTTAAGCCTTCTTTTTCACCAAGAATTCTTGCATATTCTATCATGCTTTTATCGCTAATATTTTCTGCCCAACCATTGGTGCTTCTAATCGCTTGTAAAGCTAAATCTCCATCAAAAGAATGCCAGTTAATAAGCGGTTCGTTAACTATAGTTTCTTTGATATTTTCTGGTTGTAGGTCTTCGTAATTTTCTTTGTTCTTTAAAAAAGAATGAACAATAGGGTTTTTCTTGTAAGAAGAACCTGCGACCATTATCGGCATTCTAGAAGTTTTACCTCTTCTATATAATGAACTAAATCCTTTATAAACACCAGCTAGTACAGTTCCATTTGAAACTGGTACAGCAACAATTTTTGGGGCATCTCTTAATTCATCATAAATTTCATAGGCAATGTCAGCATAAGCTTTTAGCTGAATGGGTGTGTTTGCACCACCAGGGTTTGCATCGTACCAATCATTTACCTTTGCAGATTCATTAGAGATTTCAACCGCTTTCTCATAATCACCTGGAGTTCTAATAATATTAGCTCCAAGTTCTTCCATCTCAGTTACTCTTTTTGTGTGGTAGTGTTCAGGAATATGAACAAAGCATTTTAATCCGGCTAATCTTGCAGCCAAAGAAACAGATACACCATAATTACCACATGTTGCTACACTTAGTGCATCGTAACCACGTCTAAGTGCATCATGACATTGGGCAAAAGCGATTCTGTCTTTTTGCGTACCAGTAGGATTATTTCCCTCAAACTTTAAAAATAGTTGGCGGATTCCACTTTCTCTTTCAATGCTTCTTGCTCTTACTAGGGTTGTATCACCCACTTCAGAGTCGATAATGTCTTCAAAAGCTTCTAATCTCTCTTCAATTATTAACTCTTTATCCAACACAGTTTCTACTTGTGGGTAAAGCTCTGAAGGAAGATTATAAACACTGTTTTTTATGAATGTTGTCAAAATTAAATTATTCTAAGGTTTCAGTTTATTAAGTTAATAGCAAAGACGAAAAGTTTCAAGAAAGTCACAAAAAAACCTGTTCTTAATAAAAAGAACAGGTTTTGTATTTTATGAGAGTAAGTTCGTTTACCTCTTCAAGAATTTATAAGAATATATATTAGTATTATATCTTATTTTAAGAATGTACATTCCAGATTGTAAACTGCTTACATCTAATGATTCTTCGAGTATACCATTGGTTTTATCAAGAGTGATTTGATTAACCATTTTACCAGTTACATCAGAAACTTCGAAATGATATTTACCAGTTTTATCATTATCAATATTAATAGACATTTTATCAGAAACTGGGTTTGGATATATATTGATACCTTCAGCAATCAGTTCTTCGATTCCTAATGGTTCATCAGCTTCATCAAGAATATTGATAGTAAACACTTTTGAAACTACCCCACCATTTTTATCATCAGCCTGAATTTCAATCTCATAGATTGATTTTAGTTCATAATTAAATTTAACTTTAGCTAATAATTTATGATCGTCTATTTCAAAGTAATTCGAACTTTCATCATCTATTAAAGTAAACTGATGAGAATCGTTATCAACATCTTCAACATCAATATGAGCGACTTCTACTCCAATCTCATTATTTTCAGTAATTGTATCTTTACTGATTGTTAAATTGTAAGGAGCATCGTTTACAGCAGAATAACTTAAAGTAACAATACCTGCTTGTGCAGAAGATTTAAGACCGTTTGAAACATAGTATTCAAAAGAAGTCTCACCATACCAGTTGGAGTCTGGTACAAATATCAAGTTATCCAGTTCACCAGTCAATATTTCAGCACCTTCAGCTACTTCAACAGCATCTAACATAAGTTTACCTGTATCTGGTAGTGAAGTGATCTTTATTTCGATTAGGCTCTCAGTTGTATCAACATCATAATAGCTATCTTCAAAATCAGCCAGACTTAATTCAATTATATTATCTTCATCAGCTTTTTTAGTGAAGTTACCAGCAGTAGGCAAATCCTCATCTAAGAAAATAAATGTAACAGTGTCAAGAGCTTCTGTATATTGTAAAGGAGCTTGATGATCATTTACAAGATAAAGTATTAATTGATGTTGACCAGTTGGCACTTCGTCAAGATCATAAGAACCTGTCATATTATACAAGGTTACATAATCCTGATTGTCGAGTTGTAAGTGAGCATGATCGTAAATTGCAGTAGATCCTGATACTTCGTAAGTCACGGTGAAATTACTTGAGTATATCTTCTCATTATCAGAAGGATAAGTAATTTTAATAGATGGCTTGTCTTCAGTATTGTATACTACAAAAGATACGGAAGTATAAGCTTGAGCATTTGTAAGCAAAGTATCACCAACACCAATCAATTCAATTTTCACTTCGTGTGCACCAGTACTTACCTCATCAAAAGTATAACTACCACTTAAATCAGTTACTACTTCAGGAGTTTCTTCATCTAATGTGATTTGCATACCTGCAATTGCAGATTGATTACCATACAAGGTATAATCTATAGCAAAAGAAGTATCAAATACATTTTCCTGATTTTGTGGAGAGGTAATTACCACACCAGGTTTTGAACTTTCATCTTGAGAGTAAACAATATCAAAAGTGATTGTTTTAACAGCTTCATCTGTAGTTAGAGGAAGGTTATGGCCTAAAGCTACTGATGCTGTGACAGTATGTGTTCCTGGAGTTAAATTCGTAAATATGAATGATGAATTATCAAGATCATGTGCATATTTAGTCGGATCATCATCTAGCTGGAAGAAAATATGATCATAAGAAGTCTCATCACCAAATAAAACATATTTTATCTCAGCATCTGGCCCTTCAATTTCTTCTCCCGGATCAGGTGAAGTAATAATAATACCAGCATCCATTGTATCATTTGTGGTAATTTCTAGAGTATTACTACTTTCGGATGTAGCTCCAGTATTATCATATGCTATTACATAGAAATCATAATCTGTGTTTGCAGTAAGACTGCCAACCGTATATTTTGTTTTTTCAGTAGTAGCAACTACAACACCATCTTGATATATTTCATAGTAATCAATTCCATCCATGTCACTGGCGCTTGTCCAGTTAAATGTTACAGTTCTGTCTGTTATTTTTGATTGAGATAACACAGGAGTAGTTGGAATATCTGCTGATATTTTTACTAATTCAATATAATCGAGTGCACCATAACCAGCATTTGCTTCAATTTCTAGATAATGTATTCCTTGATTTAAGTAAACTTCACTAGAAGTCATAGTGCCCCAATAAGAACCACCAAGATCTGAACTTGGTCCAACAATAGTACTATCTACACCAGTGAATGTTATTTCCTCATCATCTAGATAGTACTTATATCCATTGGGCCAATAACTATTATTCTTTACTGAATTACCAGAACGTACTTGAGCATTTATAATAAAATTACCTGGAGTAAGTATAGCATTGGCAGTTTCAATATCAATAGCAATTTTAATTCTATCTCCTGTGTCAAATAATCCAACAGATTTTTCTTGACTATTGAAGGTTGAATATGCAAGCCCAATATTGTTTGATCCTTCATCAGTTACTATTTCATAATAATCTTCGGCTTCTAAAAATGAAGATTCTACTAATTCGAAAACTGCGGTAAGAGTTGAATTAGAAGATGGGTTTGTATAAATATGAGTACGAGATTTTCCATCAGACCAAGACTTAAATGCATATTTCTTACCATCGAGATCTTGTGGAGAAACTGCAGTAATTTCTGTTTGGAAACCAATTAACTCATCAAGTGTATAAGGGGTAGTTCTTGGTTGATTAGCAACTGTCAATTTTAAACCAGAAGGTTCAGTTTGGAAAGCAATATTTGCCTTTTCTGGACGAACTGTTACTGATTCACTTGTAGAAATACCATCTTCGTCAGTTACCGTAAGTGTAAAAATATAACCTGTATCATCATGGTAACTATGGCTACCATCACTTGAGATAGTATATGTTCCTGAAATGTCTTTATATGCACTAACACCTGGGTGTGTGTGATCATCATGCAAGAACACTATTTCCCAAGAGTAGTTTGAGGCATCAAGGTCACCATCATCAGTTGCAGAACCAGAAAAATTAATTATATCACCTGCAACAAATGTAGAACCATCTGCTGGAGAAGTAATAGTAACAACAGGAGGTTCACCAACTGTTATAGTGATTTCATCTGAAAATGATTTTTCACCACCGATACTAGTTACTGTTAATCTTGCTGCAAATGAACCTTTACTTGTGTAAGTATATGTTGGGTTTTGGTCAGTACTGGTATTGCCATCACCAAAATCCCAAGAATAAGTAAGAGGAGTATTATCACCAATAATAGCAGCACCAGTAAAGTTAACTTCTAAAGGAACTCCCCCAGTAGTAACATCCGCAGAAGCTGTAGTAATTACTGGAACAGCGGTACCTGTATAAGTAATTTTTTTAAGGAGACCATTTGTGAAATCTGCTATATCAAGATAGTATATTGAACCATCTATACCTTGTATTAGTGAAACAACACCTTTTTTACCAGTTGCCGGTCTAAACACAATAGGTTCACCAACAGGCATCATGTCATCATCTAGTTCTAGATACTGAATCCAGCTTTGAGCATAATCTGAGAAGAAATATACTCCCTGATATTCAGAAGGGTAAGTGCCATTTCTGTAGATAAAACCACCAGTAATAGAATTACCTCTACCTGGTTTATGAGAATAAGTATAAACAGGATCATCGAAAGTTGCATTTTCACAAGCACCGTTCTCATCTCTACCAGATTCACCACAGTCAGGCCAGCCATAGTTAGCACCTTTTCTGCCATAGTGTATATCTTCCCAAGCATGATAATGGTCATTACCACCAACTTCACCTATTATAAAAATGTCCGATTCTTCGTCGTAATAACCTCTAAAAGGGTTTCTTAAACCCCAAGCATAAATTTCTGGAAGTTCACCGTTTGGTCCGGTTTCAGCGCCATTGTTATAAAATGGGTTATCAGCTGGAATAGAACCATCAGTATATATTCTATATAGTTTTCCTTGCTCTAAGGTGTTGTCTTGAGTTTTATTCTCTTGGAACATGTCACCAACAGCAAAATACATAATACCTTCATCTGAAATATCCATTGCACCACCGAAATGGTAAAGTTGACTTTCAGGATCATAAGAATATGTAGTTTCCCAAAGAACATATTCGCTATCAGGGTTAGCAGTATTACCAGAACTCGTAAACCTAGAAATTCTTACGTGATATTCTGTAGTTGTATGATAAATGTAGAAGTAACCATTTGTTTCATAGTTTGGGTCAAGCGTGATTGAAAGGATACCTCTTTCATAACCAGATTCAACATTTGGAACTGTCATGAAAGTGCTTTTTGTAACATTACTAGGGTCTACCAGATAGATATCTCCAGCTTTTTCCGTCACTAATATCTTACCGTTTGGAAGAGCCACCATATCTGTAGCAGTACCTAGACCTGAAACAACCAATTGGTCAGTAAAATCATCTGGAATGAAGTTAGAATGATTGGCTAAGACGTAAGCATTTAAACCAAAAACATTTGATAAAATGCAGATTGTAGTAATGAAAACCAGTTTAGTTGATTTCATTTGATTGAATTTTTTGAGGATTTAATTATTTAAATAACATGTTTAATGTGGATAGTAGAGTATAGACAAAAATTAAAAAACAATCAACGTGGGGCAAATTTATTACATATGAAATTAAAATCTCTTAATAAGAGGGTAATAGGATTTAATTCTTTAACTTTTGTTATCATTGAGAAACTTTTTTTAGTACAAAACCTTGAAAAAACATTAATTTTCCAATAAAAAGGCTTTTGATATACGTGTTCACCAAATAAATAACCAATATTAATGAATACACTACATTTATATCTTGCTAAGGAAGTGATTAGCTTTTCAATGTTAAAAATTGATTTGACTTAATTAGTAATAAGGTAAAAGCATAAATTGTTAGATCGTTTTTTGCTTTTTTTGTTAATATCTTACATTAATGTTAATTATTATTAATGCGAACTTTTTGAAAATCAAGTAAATGACTATGAGATAGTTATAAAAAAGCGCCTAAAAAATTTTCATCAAATCGACTAAAAAGTTATATTTCTTCTATAAATTTTATTAGTAAATATGGAATATGACTAGCTTTAGAATTCGACCTAGAATTAAGCAAATTTCCCCTTTAAAATCAGAAGAAATACAAACTAGGATTCATCAAGCTGTAGCAAACAGCAAAGGGATGTGCACCACTTCTGTAATACCTGGTTATATTACTTTGAGAGTTCGACCTGAAGACCGACACTTTTGGTCGCCCCAACTTAATTTAACATTTGAGGAAACTGAGGAAGGCGAAACAATAATAAGAGGATTATATGGACCCAACCCACAAGTTTGGACTATGATTTTCTTTGGATATGCTACACTTGGGGTTGCCTTCTTTTTTATCTTAATGTATGGAATGACTCAAGTTACCTTAGGCAAAGAAGCATTGATTTTGTGGATATTACCAGTTATTGCAGTTTTAGCATTGGTTCTTTATCTAATTAGTCAGTTCGGACAGAAATTAGGAGTTGAGCAAACTTTTATTTTGCATCACGTTTTTGAGGAAGCAATGGGTGAGCATGTTCGAATAAAATAGACAATTACTCACCTAGTTTTTTGATAGATTTTTGACTTGGGATATTTTCAGGAACTATGTTTTTTTCAACTAAGGTTTCTCTTACTGCCGAATGGTTAGCTTCATTATCATTCTTTATATCATCTTTATGTTCAATTTTATTTTGAAGCGCATTATAATGTGTCATGTTAGTGGCCAAATCTCTTGCAGAGAGTAGTACGGTTTGTAGTTCTTCGTCTGGAATGGGTTCGCCATTGAAGAGAATTTTTCTGCCAGCAAAATCTATTTCTATGTAATCTTGTTCAGAAAGTCCTAAATCAATTAGTGCATTTTTAAATTTCTCTTTAGTGTTTTCTAGTTTAATAAAAGCAGCAAATCTTTTATTTTGCGAAAGATGAATTAGCTGTTCTTCACATTTGATAAAGTACTTTCTAGCTTCTCGACCTTTTTCGGTTCTTTGAAGCATCGAAATCTCTTTGGCAGCTGAAAGTGTTAAGTAAAATTCTTTTAAAATCTGACGATGTACTTTTTTGGACGTCGTGAAATAATCTAGATTTTCTTCGAAGCCATATTCGAGCATGCGTCTAATCCAGTTTCTAAAAACTGTTTTAACTTCGAGAAATTCATGAAGTTCACGCGCATTTACCAAATTTCCTTCGTATATCTTAACTAATTCCATATTCTTCTTTGTCTCTTAAAGTCTTAATTTATCGAAATATGTAATAGATAAAAATCTGATACAAAATTAAAACCTTAAAGTTTAATTTTTAAGCCCATTGTATTCTTCATTTTAAGAAGTGCTTCTGCATTACCAATTGCATCATCTACTGGGTTATGGCTGTGCTTAGTATCTCTTAAATGTTTGAAGTTTTTAAATGTATCTTTTACCAAACCTTTATACAAACTTCCTAGATTTTGCGAACTATGCCCAAATGGATTACTACCAATAAAGTGATGAAAATACCAGCAGATGAACATCCAATCAAATCCATTATTATCACTAATAAAAACAGGTCTATCTTTTACATTTTCTTCTAACCAATTTTTAAATCTTAACATCACAGATTTTGGTTCATCAAATAAAAGTGTTTCGTCTCTAGTAAAACCTGAAACAGCTAAAGCTTCTGGTATATATTGATTCGAGATTGGTTTTAACTTCCCATAAAAAGTCTTATCAAGTGATGAGTTAACTATTACAGCTCCAAAGGAAATCATTGAATAATCACCAGGAATTGGACCATCACTTTCAATATCTACCATTATATAGGTCATAACATTGTCTACTTACTTATAAAAACATCTTAAAACTTACTTCACTACTATAATCACTTAACTAGCAGCAACTTGTATCGTTAGTATTTACATAAATTAACATGATACTTGACAACAAACTTCAATATTAATATGAACAGAATCCGACTATTAGTAATTCTTTTTTTTGTCACGTCTATAAATTATACATATTCCCAAGGTTCTTTATCTAAAGGTTTGGTAGCTTATTATAAGTTCGATGGTAATGCAAATGATGATGTAGGCGGACATGATGGAAACGTACTTGGTGCTGAAATTCAGAGTGGGATGAGATGCGGACAAGATGCCTATTATTTTGATGGATACAAAAGTTATATAGATTTTGGTAACGATAAAGAGTTTAATACTATCAAAGATGGTGTTACTGTTTCAGTTTGGGTTTATGTAGAACCTAAAAACAAAGTAGGTCTAAGTTTACTAGCAGGAAAATGGGCATTCAACAAAAACCGAGATCAATTTGGTTTATTCTTAGGAGGTAAAAATACAGTGGCATTTTCAGTAGGTGATGGTTATACTTTGGAGGAGGGGATTTTTGGTAAAAATATGTTGCAAAGTGAAACTTGGTATCATTTAGTTGGTGTGTGGAGAGCAAATGGAGATATGGCAATTTTTATTAATGGAGAATTAAACAATACAGGTAAACAAACAGGAAGAGGAATTAATCAGGAATCGGATGTAAGTTTTAAAGTTGGTAGACAAGTAGATGGAGCTGACAGACCTTTTAAAGGATATTTGGATGAAGTAAGAGTTTACAACAGAGCATTGTCAACTAGAGAAATTGAGCAATTATTTGATAAGGATTTTGGAGCGTGTAATCAGATGATAGTTCAAGGTAATGTGATTGATAAAAGTACAGGTGAACCTCTAGTTGCAGAAGTAATAGTAGAAGATTTAAAAACTGGTGAAGTTGTAAAAAAAGCTAAAGTTGACCCAGAATCAATGGAATATAGTATTTCATTAGCTGTAGGGAAAAAATATGCAATCTATGGTAGTAAAGAAGCTTATTTTCCAGTAAGTTCTGTAATTAACTGTGAAAACCTTGAGCCTCAAAGTGTTACTAGAAAAGATTTGGAAATGGTTCCATTTAAGGTTGGAGAAACTGTTAGACTAAATAATATTTTCTTCGATACAGGAAAAGCCACACTGAGAGATGAGTCTTTTAGAGAGTTAGATAGGGTAATTAAATTGTTTACATACGCACCAAATCTTAAAATTGAGATTGATGGGCATACAGACAATATTGGTAGTGAGCATAGCAATAAACAACTATCTGAGGCGAGAGCGAAAACTGTAAGGAATTATCTACTTTCTAAAGAATTATCAGAAGAAAAAATTGAGTATTTAGGATTTGGGGAATCTTCTCCAATTGCCGATAATGAATCTGAAACGGGAAGGCAGTTAAATAGGAGAGTTGAATTTAAAATTCTCGATTTATAAAAATTTAAATAGAATCCAATCTTGTATATAAGCGAAGGTTTTCCTTCGCTTTTTTTATTTCAGTATAGCATAGGCCAGATTCGGGCACAGATAAATTGGCAGCATTATTTTAACAAGGTATATTCAGTTCAATTAGCTAATTACTAATATGAAACTGAAATATCTATTTTTACTGATTATCTTATTTTTATCCCATCAACATTTAAAAGCAGATTCAAATAGCTATTTAAAAGTTTATGATTTAAGGTGTGAATACCTGAAAAATCCTGTGGGAATCGACAACCTTCATCCGCAATTTAGTTGGAAAATTTCTTCTCAAAAAAATCATATAATCCAACAAAGTTTTGAGCTACAAATAGCTCAAACGATTGAAGACCTTGTTTCTGAAAAATCTCTTTTGTTAGATAAACAGACAATCACTTCATCTAATTTATTTACATACAACTCAGAAAATCTAAAAGAAAAAACCAGATACTATTGGCGGGTAAGAGTTACAGATACAAATGGAGAAACCTCTCAATGGAGTGAAGTTAATTGGTTTGAGACAAGTATTATAAATGAAAATTCGTGGAAAGCTAAATGGATAAAAAATCCATTATTTAACGATGATAGTCTGAGCAGTAAACCTGCCCCTTATTTTAGAAAGAGTTTTACGGTTGAAAATACACCAGAAAAAGGACGAATTTATGCGACTGGCCTAGGTTATTTTGACTTGTATATTAATGGTAATAAAGTAGGAGATCACATACTTGATCCTGTAAAAACTAGATACGATAAAACTGTAAAATATCTCACTTTTGATATCACCGAACATTTAAAAGTTGGTGAGAATGTAATTGGTTTAGTCTTAGGTACTGGTTGGTATAATCATTTTGCAGATGCAGTTTGGAGATTTGATAGTGCACCTTGGCGAAATTATCCCGAACTAATTTGTCAATTAGAAATACAGACAGAAGGAGGAGAAATGCTGCAAATTATCACAGACGATACTTGGAAAACCACTCAAGGTCCCATTCTTTTTGATGGAATAAGAAATGGAGAAACCTATGATGCTCGATTAGAAATATCAGGTTGGAATGACTCTGGATTTGACGATACAAATTGGCAAACAGTAATCTTGAGTGATGGTCCAAAAGGGAAACTATCTTCCCAAATGATTGAGCCAATTAAAGAAATGCTGGATATAAAACCAGTTGCGGTTAAAGAGGTAAAACCCGGAGTTTGGGTATTTGACATGGGGCAGAATATTGCAGGTTATTGTAGACTAAAAACAGCAGGGCCAACAGGAACTCAAATTTCGCTGAAGCATGGAGAAAAATTATATCCGGATGGAACGGTAGAGCAGAAACAAATTCTCAGGTTTTTAAAATCTGGTGAAGCACAAACCGATCATTATATTTTAAAAGGTGAAGGAATTGAAATTTTTAAGCCTCATTTTGTTTATCATGGTTTCCAGTATGTAGAAGTTACTGGACTGGAACATCCTCCCACATTAGAAACACTTACAGGTATTGTGCTTCATACTTCTTTTGAAAGTGCAGGAAATTTTCTTTGTTCAGATCAAACACTTAATCAACTTCAGCAAAACACTAGATGGTCTTTTATTGGAAATTATCATGGAATCCCAACGGACTGCCCACACAGAGAAAAAATTGGCTGGACAGGAGATGCGCAACTAGTTGCTGAAACTGGTTTAATGAATTACAAAACTCAAAGAGCCTACATTAAATGGCTAGATGATTTTGTTGATGAACAAAAAGAAAATGGAGATTTGCCCGGAGTTATTCCGTCTAGTGGCTGGGGTTATGAATATGGCAAAAATCCTGAAACTAAACATCTCGGATATGGTCCTCAATGGGAAGGTGCTTTTATTCAAGTTACGTGGGATTTATTCCAACATACTGGTGATACAACTTTATTAAATAGGTTTTACACACCGATGAAGAAATACATCAATTTCTTATATCAAAATGCAGATAACTTTACTTTAAACTTTGGTATCGACGACCACAAACCTGTAACTACTAAAACAGAAGGTGACATTCTTGCTTCTGGCTATTTATTCAATTTCACTAGCATTATGTATAGAATAGCATCAATTCTAAAAAAGGAAGATGATCAAAGCTATTTCGAAACACGAATTCCCAAAATTAAGAAAGCATTTAACGAAAAGTATTATGATGCTAAAACTGGAATTTATGGTAATGGGGGTCAAACATCTCTAGCTTTAGCGCTATACTTTCAACTAGTGCCAGAAGCAGACAAACAAAAGGTATTAGATAATTTATTGCAAAATATAAAAGAGCATAATTACCATTTTGATGTGGGAGTTGTGGGTTTGAAGTTTTTATACAATGTATTAAGAGAAAATGGGAAGTCTGAGGTGCTATATAAAATGGTAACTCAAAAAGATATACCCGGATATGCCTATTGGTTAGAACAGGGTGCGAATACTTTGTGGCAAGATTGGGATGGCTCCATGTCACATAATCACATAATGTTTGGCACTGTAAGCGAATGGTTTTTTGAGAGTATTGCAGGAATCCAAGTTGATCCGGAGAGGCCGGGTATGCAGCATTTTTATATTAAGCCAGATTTACTTACAGCACTCAGTTGGGCAAGTGCAGAACACGAAAATCGATTTGGTAAGATTACATCTTCTTGGGAGAAGAAAGAAAACTACACTATATATAATATAGAAATTCCTGCGAATTCTTCAGCTAGTTTTAGATTACCCGTTGCTAACTTCAATTTAATAGAGATAAATGGTGAAACGCTTAATCAATCAGAAATTGATGCTATTTATCAGCAAGATCAAAACTATTTTCTAAAACTGCATTCTGGTAGATATAATATTGTGATCAAAAACAATTGAATGTTGAACCTTCGGTTTTCATTATTTATCTTGCTGCAAGTAATAATTTATAGATAAAATAATTTGACTTGAAACTTCAAAACCTATTCCTCATACTCACATTATTAGGAGCGATCATTCCTATGAGTCAGTTTTATCAGTTTTTAGTTACCAGTGGTTTAGATGTACAACTTTTTGTTGAGCAGTTATTTGTCAATTATATCTCGACTTTTTTCGCCTTAGATTTAATCATTTCTTCAATCGCCTTTATTCTATTTGTAGTAGTAGATTCGAAAAAAATTCAACTGCCTTCTTTTTGGATTTACATATTAATTAATCTGCTGATGGGTTTATCAGTAGCACTTCCTTTTTATCTTTATAAAAGAGAAAAAAAATTAAATTTAACGGCAAATGTAAATGGTCAAAACTAACTTATGTCCATTTATGTTATCGGCTTTAAGAGTTAAAATCAATTTTAAAATATGGTAAAACATTTACCAGAAAATTTAGCATGAATAAATCTTTCATTAATAAAATATACCTTTCACACCAGGATTGTGTTGGCTGCCCTTCACCCGAAATGGTTCAAGATTTTTTTGTTGATTTAGTGGGGACTTTATTTTCAGATTACTCTAAAATGACATTCAATTCTATTAAAGAATTTGAACTGCACATAGAGAAATTGAAATTACAGTTAGATCAGATTTTATACAGAAGCCCTGGTGAAAGTGATATATCAACCGAAGCATTAGTGGAAGAGTTTTTCGAACAAATTCCGGTAATTCATAAAAAGCTGGAGCAAGATGTACAGGCAATGTTCGAGGGTGATCCGGCGGCTAAAAGCAGTAGCGAAGTAATAAGAACTTATCCGGGTTTTTATGCTATAGCTGCTTATCGTTTTGCACATGTTTTACACAAACTAGGTGTAAAAATTATTCCTAGAATAATTACCGAGCATGCACATAGTAAAACAGGAATAGACATACATCCGGCTGCTGTTATAGGAGATTATTTTTGCATAGATCATGGTACTGGAATCGTAATTGGCGAAACCACAAAAATTGGTAACCATGTTAAAATTTACCAAGGAGTAACGCTAGGTGCTTTAAGTGTAAACAAAGAAGACGCAGAGAAAAAGCGACATCCGACAATTGATGATAACGTGATTATTTATGCAGGAGCAACCATTTTAGGTGGAGAAACTGTAATAGGTCATGATTGTATAATCGGTGGTAATGTTTGGTTAACCAAGAGTTTGGCTCCTCATACTAAGATTTATTATAAGGCAAAAATGTCGAATGGAGATACAGGAGAAACTGATATAGTGATTTATAAAAACAAATTCAATGAAACTATCTGAATTAATAGGCAATACACCGCTGGTTGAATTTCAACATATACCAGTTAATAAAAACGTAACTATTTACGGTAAACTAGAAGGAAATAATCCGGGAGGAAGCGTAAAAGACAGAGCTGCTTATGGTATGATTACCGAAGCACTAAAACGTGGAGATATAAAACCGGGTGACAAATTAATAGAAGCTACAAGTGGTAACACAGGAATTGCATTAGCAATGATCGCCAGAATTATGAATCTGGAAATGACACTTGTAATGCCAGAAAATGCCACACATGAAAGAATACTGGCAATGAAAGCTTATGGAGCAAAAGTAATTTTAACTCCTGCTGAAAAAACCATTGAATATTCAAGAGAATATGCAGATAAAAAAGCCAAAACGGAAGGCTATTTTCAACTAAACCAATTTGCCAATAAAGACAATTACATGATGCATTACCGTAGTACTGGTCCAGAAATATGGAACGATACTGATGGTAAAGTAACTCATTTTGTTTCAGCAATGGGAACTACCGGAACCATAATGGGAGTATCCAGATACCTGAAAGAAATGAACTCAGATGTAAAAATTGTTGGCACACAACCAACGGATGGTTCTAACATCCCCGGTATTAGAAGATGGTCTCCCGAATATTTGCCCGAAATATTCGAACCCGATAGAGTAGATAGAGTAGTAGATGTAAGCCAAGAAGATGCTACACTCATGACGAGAAGAATGGCAAGTGAAGAAGGTATTCTTGCAGGAATGAGTAGCGGTGGCGCTTTGTTTGCCGCGCTTAAAATTGCCGAAGAAATAGAAGAGGGTGTAATTGTTTGTATTATTTGCGATAGAGGCGACAGATACCTCAGTTCTGACCTTTTTGCTTAAAAAAAAGAGGTTTCTGGCAGAGCCGGAAACCTCAATATAACATCATAATTGTTGTAATTGCAATTGATGTGTCAGAATCAATTTTTTTGTTAGTAAATTACTCTTCTAGCCGATTTCAATTATTAAGTAATTAGCTATACAATTGTCAAAATGTCTTTTTAGCGTTAAAATATTAGCGTTATATAAAAGTAATGTAGCGTTAAGGTCATCAGTAATTAGCGATTTTTAAACTCCTAGCATTATAATGTTGATTGATTAATGGAACTATGAAATTCCTTATGTTGCGTTAAAGTCTTTTTGTGATGTTGTAGTTCTAAAACAATTCCTATGAAAAATTTGAATATCAATTAATAATTAGCGTGTTCTGAATAACTAATTGATAAAATTTTGCCAAAAAATTAAATTACTGAAAACCAGAAAGTTATAATTTTTAATTAATCAAAAATTATGATAAAATGTCCCGTTATGGGACTTCTTCTAATATTTGGACAGTTAAAGCTTAAGTAGCTGAAAGATGAAAAGCCGATTTTTATTTCTTGTAGGTTAACCTTATTATGTAGTTTTATAATCGCTTGGGATTAGATTCTTAACTTACGTAGTTAATATAATAATTTTTTTAAATAACACAAGCTATTTTCTTCTAAAAACATAAGTTTAATATCGAGTTTTCCTGTTTATTTAAAAGAAAATATTAAAATAATGCTGATTTGAAAAAAGAAATTATACTGTATGGTTTATTAATGGGATTACTTTTATTAATTCTTAGGTTAGTTCAGTATAAAACATTTATAAGAGATGTTAGCATTGAACTGTATGCAAGCTTGGTAGCAATTGTTTTTTTAGGCTTAGGCATATGGTTCGGAAGAAAGTTTTTTATTCAACCAAATAGAGGCTCATCTGCAAATATCATTTCAGAAAAGGAGGAATTAGATAAAGTACTTAACTCAGAGCACGATTTAAGCAAAAGAGAATTTGAAGTGCTTGAAATGATGGCTCAAGGATACACCAATCAAGAAATAGCCGATAAACTTTATGTGTCTTTAAATACTATCAAAACACACACCTCTAATATATATCTCAAACTAGAAGTAAAAAGAAGAACTCAGGCAGTGCAAAAAGCTAGAGAAATGCAGATTTTATAGTCCGATTAAGCCAAATTTTGTAAAATCACCCGAAAGTATGATTGATTTTTTGGCTATTTCCCCCACTTTTGGCTCAAACAAATAAATTATCATGACAAGAAAAGTACTCATATTCGGATTGGCTACCGGATTTATTAATATTATAATTGGCCTTAGCACTGCGCCTTTCTGGATGGAACATATGGATTTTTCTACCGGAGAGATTTTAGGTTATGTTAGCATTTTGCTCGCCTTAACGATGGTGTATTTTGGTGTAAGATCATACCGCGATTCAGAGTTGGGAGGTGTAATTAGTTTTGGTAAAGCTTTAGGAGTGGGTGTGTTAATTGTACTAATAGCATCTGTAATTTATGTAATTGGCTGGTCGCTGTATTATAAATATATGATGCCCGATTTTCAAGATAGATTTTTAGATTATTCTATCATGCAAATTAATCAGAGTGATTTTACAGAAACAGAGAAACAAACTCAAATAAAAGAAATGACAAGTTGGATGGAATCTTATAAAAATCCACTAGTAATGATGGCCTTTACATTTCTAGAGTTCTTTCCTCTTGGTTTTATTGTAGCCCTTATATCAGCAGCTATTTTAAGTTGGAAAAAATCATAATTTCATATTTATTAATCTAACTCTCAAAGTAAAATGGAAAACAAAAAAGGTAAAGTAACAGGCGTTGGTGGAATCTTTTTTAAATGTAAAGATCCAGAAAAACTGAAGCTTTGGTATCGAGATAATTTAGGCTTCGAAGTAGATAAATACGGAGTTTTGTTTGAATCATCAAAAGATGAAGCTCCTGGTAAAACAGCTTATTTGCAGTGGAGTTTGTTTAGCGAAGATTCTAAATATATTGAACCTTCTCCCAAAGATTTTATGATTAATTATCGAGTAGTAAACATCGAAGAACTTGCCAAGGAATTAAAAGCAAATGGAGTAAAAATTCTCGACGAAATTGAGACATATGATTACGGAAAGTTTTTACACATAATGGATCCCGAAAATAATAAGATAGAATTATGGGAACCTATCGATTCTTCTTTCGACGAATACGCATCTAAATAAATCTAAATTATCAATTTTCATTAAAGCGATTATATTCAATATTCACTTTCATTAATCTGGGAGTTTTGTCTAGTTAACAATTAGTTAAAATTAGTGTAAATTTTGAGTACAAAAACTCAAATCATGTTTTCACTGGATATAATATGAGATATTGCTTTTTGGCCAAAAATGCACCTTGCTCATAAAATACAGAGACAAATTGTTAAATGTACCAGTTGAAAAATGAATAAGGGAAAATTTATACTGATCGCTTTTTGTATCAGTCTATTAACGGTTTTTGTATCCTGCGAAGATGATATAGTTGATCCTGTTGAAGATGATAGCGATGATGAAATTGAAGTAGTCGATGATACTAGCGACGAAGTTGATGCTGAAAATGGGGAAGATCATGAATCTTCTGATGACTATACTTGGGATGCATCCAGCGAAATAGTAATTACGCTAAGTGGTTCTTCCATTTCTACAGATGCTACTGATGTAACCATAGATGGTAGTATAGCTACAATTACTAGTGCCGGTAATTATAGAATTACGGGTTCTCTAAGTGATGGGCAAATTATTGTAGATACCGAAGATAGCGAAACGGTAAGGTTAATACTCGATGGAGTGAACATTACCAGTTCTAACAGCTCACCTTTATATATAGCCAGTGCAGAAAAAACCATAGTTATTCTGCCAGAAGGTTCAGATAACTATTTAACAGATACCCAAAACTATGTTTTTGAGGGTGACGATGATGAGCCAGACGCCGCACTTTTCAGTAAAGACGATCTTTCAATTTATGGAGAAGGTACTCTTACTGTAGATGGTAATTATAATGAAGCAATCAAAAGTAAAGATGGTTTAATAATAGCCAGCGGAAATCTAAATATCACTTCTGTAGATGATGGTATTCAAGGTAAAGATTACCTAATAGTTAGAGATGGAAACATCGTAATTGATGCAGATGGTGATGGTTTAAAATCGAGTAATGATGAAGAAACAGAACTGGGTTATGTAACCATAGAGTCTGGTACTTTTAATATTACAGCAGGTGCTGACGGTATCCAAGCTGAAACAGATATTACAATTACTGGTGGTGACTTTACAATTGTTGCTGGTGGAGGAAGTGATAGTTATTTAGGAAGTGATGATTCTGCGAAAGGTATTAAAAGTGTGGTGGTTACCATAATTGATGCTGGTACATTTAGTCTGAATACAGCAGATGATGCCATACATTCAGATGGTAGTGTAATTATCAATGGTGGAGATTTTGAAATATCTACAGGAGATGATGGGCTTCACTCAGATGAATCGCTTACAATAAATGGTGGATACATCAATGTACTCGAATCTTACGAAGGTATTGAAAGTGGTGTGCTTACTATTAATGATGGAGAGATTCATGTAGTTTCTAGTGATGATGGATTGAATGTAGCTGGTGGAAATGACTCATCTGGTGGATGGGGTGGACATGGTGCAGGTTCAGGAAGTAGCAGTAGTTATTACCTATATATCAATGGCGGATACATAGTAGTAAATGCTAACGGAGATGGCTTAGATGCTAATGGTTCAATTGTAATGACAAACGGAACTGTATTAGTAAACGGCCCAACTAGTAGTGGAAATGGTGCTTTAGATTACGATCAATCATTTTCAATTTCTGGTGGATACTTAATTGCGGCTGGTAGTTCAGGCATGGCACAGGCACCAAGTAGCTCTTCAGAACAAAGCTCAATATTAGTTACTTTTAACAACTCGCAAACGGCAGAGAAAATAGTGAGCTTACAAACCAGCGATGGAACTGACATTGTAACATTTGCTCCTGCTAAAAAATATCAATCAATTGTTATTTCAACTCCTGAGCTAACAAGCGGAAGCTCTTATAATTTGTATCTGGGAGGTAGCTCAACGGGTACAGAAACAGATGGCTTATACGAAGGTGGCACATATACACCTGGTTCAACATATTCAAGTTTTGTATTATCTGGTACTGTAACCAGAATTAATTGATATTAACCATAATTTAATTTGTAGCATAGATCCATCCATCTTGGATGGATTTATCTTTTATTAAAACTAATTCTAAATAAGTTTCTCCGATCTTTTGGTGGTTTTCAAAAAAGATATAAATTACGCCTTCATTTTGAATACTTACTCCAAACAAAATTTTATCGCGTCTATTTATTTGTACTGACTGTATCATTGTATTAACAATCACTAGCTTCAGAAAGTTAAATTAAAAGTTAATTCCTGCTTTTTACCTGAATCCATCCTTACTAACACAGACTTATTAACGCTTTTAATTACCATTTAAACCAGACATTACATTGATCGACAAGGAACTTGAAGATAGTAGGGTTAAAATCGAACCTCTAGAGTGGAAGCATTTTGAATTAATGTTACCAATCTCATTAGCAGATTTGGATATGTTAAAGTATTCTCCTGCACGATTTGGATCTGAAGATTACCTGAAAGATTTTTTTAAAAATGCATTTCATCAGAGTAACAGAGGATTAAGATATCCATTCGCAATTTACGATAAGAAAGACAAGCAATATGTAGGTAGTACTAGCTATGGAAACATTTCTAAGAAAGACCTCAGACTCGAAATAGGTTGGACTTGGTTAGGAACAAAGTACCAAAGAACCGGTATTAATCGTCACAGCAAATTTTTATTACTCCAATACGCTTTCGAAACTCTCAAATTCGAAAGGGTAGAGTTTAAAACAGATAGTAGAAATAAGCAATCGAGAAGATCACTTGAAAGCATAGGTGCTAAATACGAAGGAGAACTTAGAAGCCATACATTATTGCCAGATGGCGCTAGAAGAGATACTGTATTTTATAGTATTTTACTATCGGAATGGCCAGAAATAAAAAGGACTGTTTTTTCGAAATTTTAATTTGATTTTGGATAGATTTAATATTTATCTTTTAGTCAAATTAATTTTTTCAATCAATGAAAAGCATACTCTCGCTAATTATTCTTCTAATCTCAATTTCGAATTTATCTGCACAGCAAAAAAATGTAAAACATCATTTTAAAAAGTATAAAGAAAATGGGTCTATTGTAATTTATAATCAAAACAAGGACTCATTTTTTTATTACGATTCAGCCAGATGCACACAACAGTTTATCCCAGCATCCACATTTAAAATTTTTAACTCACTTGTTGCTTTTGAAACTGGCGTAATACCAGATACCAGTTTTATAATGAAATGGGATGGTGTTAAAAGAAATTACGATAGTTGGAATCAAGATTTAAACATTGCCAAAGCATTTAAATATTCTGCGGTGTGGTTCTATCAAGAAATTGCCAGACAAGTTGGCGAAGAAAAAATGCAGTATTACATAGATAAGAATCATTATGGAAACCAAAATATACAAGGTGGAATAGACATGTTTTGGTTAGATGGAGAATTGAGAATTTCTCAACTCGAACAAATAGATTTACTAAGAAAACTCTACCATAACGAACTTGATTTTAGTATCAAAAATCAGAACTTGGTAAAAGCCATCATGCTGAATGAGAAAAATGATAAATACGCTCTGTATGCCAAAACTGGTTGGAGCGTAATTAATCATATGAATTATGGTTGGTTTGTAGGTTGGGTAGAAAGAGATGGAAATGTCTATTATTTTGCCACTAGTATTGCAGCTAAAAATGCCAATAAAGATTTTGGTGAAGATAGAAAAAACATCACTTTCGAAGTATTGAAAGATTTTAAGATAATTGATTAAAAAAAGCAAAGCCAATCAGCTAACTGATTGGCTTTGCTTTTTATCTGGCAGCAACTTTTTTCCTCTTTGCAAAAAGTTTTGATTTAGAGAAGTTAATCAACATGGCGCTTATTATAATTAACACCATTCCACTCAATTGGTCTGTGCTGATTATTTCGTTTACGAGAATCCAACCTAATATTACAGCAATTACTGGGTTTACATAAGCGTAAGTTCCCACAATGGCAGCAGGCTTTTTGGTTAGTAACCAGCTATAGGCGATAAATGCAATTACAGAACCTGCAACGGCTAAATAGCTTACGGCAAACCAAGCTTTCATATTTACAGATGCGAGTGAAAAGCCAGAGAGTTCACCTGTTAACAAGCTCACAGAAAAACAAAATACACTGCCGCATACAAGTTGCCAACCAAGATTAAAAGATATAGAACCCGGTGCAGGCTTATATTTATAATAAAGTGTTCCAGCTACCCAACACATGCAGCCAAGCAAAACAGCTATAGAAGCAATTATTCCGTTGTTTTGCTCTTCGGTAACCAAAGGAATATCTAATTGATCTTTAAATAAAAAGACAATACCGACAAAGCCAAGTACTAATCCGAGTATGATAAATTTATTGGAGAAGCAGCTTTTCCAGTGATCTACATCTATTAAAACAAACCACACTGGTAGTGTAGCACCCAAAACGGCAGCATAGCCTGATGCGATATGTTGTTCAGACCAGATTAATAAACCTTGTCCACCGGCGAGTACAATTATACCAACTATAAAATTTTTCTTTAAAGCAGAAAAAGTAATCTTTCTTTCACCTTTGTAAAAGCTCCAACCTAGTAAAAAAAACGCCGCGATTATAAAGCGAAAAGATGCCATTAAGAAGGGTGGAAAGTCTTCTAGCCCAATTAAAATGGCTAAATAAGTTGTTCCCCAAATAATGTAAATAGCGGCAAACGCTAAAATAATAACCCATTGTGCAGTAGTATTTTCAGTATTCATAGCAATTAATTCACACTGTTAAAAATAGATTAGGTAGTGTAAATATATGCGAATAAATACTACTGTCAAAATAAATTTAGCTGGTGTAAAAATTCGTAATATGTTTTTTATATTTGTATGAAAAGGATAGGGAATGGAAAGTGTACGCAATATACATACTTTAAGCATATCAGGTGGGCATCTTTGTTTTGATTTTATTAATACAGTAAGTTCAAGGCAGGAGAATTCAGACAACTACGACTATTTTCAGACGTACCAAGATTTTTTATTGTGGTGCGAAAGACTTGATCTTTTAGCTAAAGAAAGTATAGAGACATTATCTACTTTCTCAAAAAAGCATTCAAAAATTACGGTTCAGACTTTATCTAAAATAATAGAAGTTAGAGAGAATTTGTACCTCTTGTTTTTAAATCTTGTGAAAGGTGGTATAACTGAAGTACCCAAAAAAATATTTCAAAAATTCAATCATCACTTAAGTGAAGCCCTCAGTCATTTTAAGTTAGAATTAAAAGAAAATCAGTTTGTATCATCTTTCAGCGATCTTAAAAATCCACTAGAAGAACCATTATATATTATTCTAAAAACTACAGCCGATTTACTAATGGCAGGAGACTATCAAAGAATTAAACAATGTGGCAACTGCGATTGGCTATTTTTTGATCATACCAAGAATAATAAAAAGAGATGGTGCAGTGCTTCAACTTGCGGCAGTGTAGAAAAATCAAAAAGATATTACCAGAAAAGAAAAATTAAACAGTCTTCTTAATTCTGTATTAGTTTTGAGTCGGAATGACAAAATGCGTTAAAATTTAATAAATAAGCCATTTTTTAGAACAATTTTATTAGTATCGAGGTAAGGTAATTTGTACCGCTAATCAGAAAAAATGATAAAGAGATTATTGATTATTATCTGTTGTGTTTGTTTTCAGAACCTGCTATTTGCACAAATCGACTCTTTAAAAAAGATAGATAAGATTGTAAGAAAAATCGATTCTGATAAAAAGCTTAAGACTCAAAAATTCAATACCGATGATGTTTACAACAAGCCAACTGATGGAGGTGGTATTATTGAAATTAAACTAAATGGTACTGAGATAAAAAAAATAAGACAAGAGATAGGTGTTTCTTTAGGTAGACTTACTACCGTTATTTATATGGTAGATGGAGAACCTATAAAAATTATAGATCGAGAAGAAAATTTCGATTGGTCAGAAGAACAAAGTACATACGATTATCACAGTGTAGATTTGGTGTATCAGGCAGAAATTTATGTCTTTGATGCTAAACAAGATAAGTACAAAGTAATAAGCACAGGTGATAGAAATCTTTCATCTGGTAATGCAAGCTTAAGCGAATATACTCCCCTCATTAAACTCGCACAAGATATTATCGAGCAATAATATTTTTTTCAAAAGCTAAAAAACAGTCTGTTCATCATTACAAAATCTTCCAATTAATAGAAATTTTTAGTAAACTAAGAATTGATTCTTAGAACTATTAGTAAATATAAAAATGATGAACAGACGTAACTTTTTACAAAGCTCTGCTTTGTTATCCGCTTCGGCATTCCTTCCACTCAACACTTTATCCGCAGAAACACTTCGTATGAAAAACATAGGCATTCAATTATTTTCACTTCCAAAATTACTCGACCAAGATTTTGAAGGTGGTATCAAAATGTTAGCACAAATGGGCTACAAAGAACTAGAGCTGTTTGGTCCTTATCCTTTTAGTGCAGAGTCTGCCAAAAAGGGTTGGGAGCAAGCGGGTGCCATGTTGGGTTTTAGTGGTAGCGGATATTTTGGTCGCACACCCAAAGAGGTAAAGCAAATTCTGGATGATAATAGCTTGAGTACACCTTCTGTACATACCGATTTAGATACACTGCAAACACAAATGGGTAAGTTGGGAGAAGCTGCTGATATACTTGGTTTTACTTATGCGGTTTTGCCAGCAATACCAGACGATAAAAGAAAGAACCTAGACGATTATAAAAAAATAGCGGAAGACTTTAATAAGATAGGTGAAGAAGCAAAAAAGGCAGGAATCAAATTCGGCTACCACAACCATGGTTATGGAATTTCTGAAATGGAAGGCAAAGTGCCACTCAAATTGATTCTCGAAGAAACTGATCCTAATTTGGTCTTTTTCGAAATGGATATTTATTGGACTACAGCTGGTGGAATTGACCCTGTTGAATTATTAGAAGCATATCCAAAACGCTACAAAATGATGCATGTTAAGGATATGAAAGAGAAAAAACGTTTTTCGGGAGATGGTAATGACATGAGCCAATGGATGGAATTGTTTCCTTATATGACTACTGCTGGAGATGGTGTAATGAATCTTGAAGAAATAATTGAAAAAGGGAAAAAAGCGGGTGTAAAGCACTTTTTTGTTGAGCAGGATTTGGTAAGTGAGCCAAAGGTCGCACTCAAAAAAAGTATAGATTACCTTAAAAAACTATCATGAGTATTTTCAGAAAATATTAGCTGATTTATTACTTCCTAATAATTGTATAATTGTTTTTGGGTAAGATATCAAAACAATAATCTGGATTTTTGGCTTATAATTTCAAATTATTAACTTAAAACCATCAAACATTAACAAAATAGTAAAATTTATTATTAGATTAATTATATTTCATAAAGTTAATAGCATAATTGTGTTAAAAGTTTAATAATAGATATAAAAATTACAGCGTTAGTTTTTAAAGTATTAATCAAAATGGCTAGAATATGAAGTTATTAATTGAACACGAAAGAGCTGATCTTAGCTTCAACGAAGACACTAATACTATCGAATTAGTATGGAAGAAATTCCAAAATGAAGAAGTTTATAAGATGATGTTTACTAAAGGCATCGAACATTTGCAAGAATTAGGTGCTACTGGTTGGTTATCAGATATTAGGAAAGAAGGTGTGGTTGGACCGGCAACATCAACGTGGTTGCAGACAGAAATTATCCCCAAGGCAATTGCTTTTGGTCTATCAAAAATTGCTGTTGTAATGGATAAAGATGTCTTTAAAGATTTCTATGTAAAAGGAATCGAAAAGACAGTAGGAACTTGCACAATGAAATATTTCGATTCTACAGAAGAAGCGAATAAATGGTTAAAACAAGACTTAATTCAAGTTTTTTGATATAAAACACTTAAACTTAATAGCCCCATATTTCTTATTTGAAGTATGGGGCTTCTTTTTTATAAGAAAAATTAATTTGCATACTTACTTGCAAGTAAGTATGTTTGTCGGATGAGTGATACGAGAGAAGAAATATTAAACCTAGCTGAAGATTTAATTAGAACTAAAGGGTACAATGCTTTTAGTTATAGGGATATTTCTGTGCCTTTAAATATTAAAAATGCGGCAATACATTATCACTTTAATTCTAAGGCCGATCTGGGTAAAGCGATTATCAATAGAACAAGGCAAAACTTGGTTAAAGAAAGCAATCTATGGAAAGATTTATCTCCTGTGGAGCAGCTAAATAAGTTTATCTCAATCTATGAGAAAAGTTTACTGCGAAATCAGATTTGTTTTATGGGAGCTTTAGGCCCTTCATATGAAACTCTGCCGGAGCAAATGCAAACAGAATTAACACTCGCGAGCGAAGAAATAAGAGCTTATCTAAGAAATGTTTTGCAAAGAGGTTTAGATAATGGCTCTTTCAATTTTACTGAAACGGTAAGTGAAAAAGCGGATATGATTATTGCTTCTTTATTATCGTCATTGATTTTAACTCGGGTTACTAAAGAAAATATCTTTTTACAAATTAGAAATACAATCTTAAAAGGAGTATAAAAATTTTAAACTAAAACTTACTTACTGGTAAGTATATCTATCATGAGTGAAAAAAGAGTAGTTATTACAGGTTTAGGAGCAGTTACTCCTTTGGGTAATTCAGTAGAAACTTTTTGGCAAAATGCTATTAGCAGTAAAAGCGGCGCTGGAAAAATATCTAAGTTTAGCATAGATAATTTCAAAACCCAGTTTGCATGTGAGGTAAAAGATTACGATCCCACAAAATATCTTGATAGAAATGAGATAAAGAGATCAGATTTGTTTACTTCTTATGCACTTTATGCAGCAACAGAGGCCATGCAAGATTCAGGAATAGATGTAAGTAAATTATCTTCTCCATTTGATATCGGAGTAATTTGGGGTTCAGGTCAAGGTGGTATGAATACTTTCGAAGAAGAAGTGAAGAATTATACCAATAACGATTATCAACCAAGATTCAATCCTTTCTTTATCCCTAAGCTAATCACCAACATGGCTTCCGGAATGATTTCTATGAAGTTTGGTCTAATGGGAATTAACTACACTTCTGTTTCCGCTTGTGCGACCTCAAATTCAGCCATTATGGATGCCTTCAATTATATAAAATTGGGAAAGGCAAAAGTCTTTGTTACTGGTGGTTCAGAATCCCCTATTACAGAAGCATCTATCGGTGGATTTAATGCAATGCGTGCTTTGTCTAAAAGAAACGAATCTCCTGAAGCAGCAGCGAGACCATTTGATACTGAAAGAGATGGCTTTGTAATGGGCGA
The DNA here is from genome assembly GCA_002729595.1 of Thalassovita sp. Classification (GTDB taxonomy): domain Bacteria; phylum Bacteroidota; class Bacteroidia; order Cytophagales; family Flammeovirgaceae; genus Chondrinema. Next base: position 146,022 of record PBYL01000192.1, read on the forward strand.
AGGAGCTGGAGCTTTAATTGTAGAAGAGTATGAGCATGCCAAAAAGCGTGGGGCAAAAATTTATGCTGAAATAATCGGAGCATCTATGACGGCTGATGCCTATCACATGACTGCAACACATCCAGAAGGTTTGGGAGCATCCAAAGCGATGGATTTGGCTTTAGAAGAAGCAAATATTTCTTCTGATGAGGTCGATTATTTAAATGCCCATGCAACATCAACACCTGTTGGAGATATAAGTGAAATTAAAGCGGTGTTAAAAACCTTTGGTAACAATCCTCAAAATCTAAAAATCAGTGCTACTAAATCTATGACTGGTCATTTGTTAGGAGCAGCAGGAGCTATTGAAGCAATACTTTGTATTAAATCTATCAATAACAATCTCATTCCTGCAACCATAAATACTGAAAATATTGACCCTGAAATTCCAGGAAATTTAAACATAGTTACCAAGAAGGCTAGAGAAAGTAAAGTGAATATAGCTATGAGTAATACCTTTGGTTTTGGTGGGCATAATTCAACAGTGATATTTAAAGCAGTTGAGTAAGTAAAAGACATTTACTAATCTATTTCGTAATTAAAATCTCTGGAAAACATCTCAATTTCGATGTAATCTTCCAGAGATTTTTTTCATTTGAGCTTGTATGCCAGATATATATGGAAATAGTATTTTTATATGAATATAGATGATTAGAATGTCAAATTTATATGTAATAACATCATATACCACAATTTGTGCATTGTTATGCAAATAAAACACCCTTTACAAATCCTTTAGATGGGATTACAATTTTTCACTAATAAATGCCTGATTTTATGTATTCTTTGTAACGTTCAATTTAAACTTAGAATCGTTCATAATTAAAATTAATCATAAAAGAGTAAATATAGATGTATGATTTATTATGGCTATTTCTAATTAATTTGTAATAGAAGAACATTCATAATTCAATGTCATAATTTATGGGGATTAGCTCATATCTTGCTGAAAAATAAAAAGTTACAAAGCCAGTTTCGGATAGTATAAAAATTAACAAACACACAAACCATTGCTATTTTGAAACATTTACTTATCACACTTCTATTATTTACTTTCTTTATTTCCAGTAATGTATATGCACAATTAAGTTTTTCTGGAGAGTTCAGACCACGTGCACAATACAGACATGGTTGGAGAAATTTACCAGAAAAAGATCAGGATCCTGCTGTATTTATAGGACAGAGAACAAGATTAAATCTTGGTTATAAACAAAGCGATCTTGTTACTTTTAAGGTTTCGTTACAAGATGTAAGAGTATGGGGAGATCAGTCTCAATTGGTAGACGAAGCGAACATTGGAGTTTTTGAGGCTTGGGCAGATTTAAAAGTTGCAAATAGACTAAGATTCAAATTAGGTAGACAAGAATTAAATTATGACGATGGTTATTTGTTGGGAACATTAAACTGGAGAGAAGCAGGAAGAAGCCACGATATCGGGATTTTAAAATTTCAAGATTCAACTTTTTCTGCACACCTAGCCTATGCATATAACCAGAATAAATCTACAGAGGCAAACACTATATACACAAATAATTACTACAAATCTATGCAGTATTTGTGGTTGAATAAGGAGTTAGGCAAAGCAAAAATATCATTAATCTTTTTGAACAGAGGCTTACAAAAAGGAGATACTACAGTTAAATATTCTCAGACAATAGGTACTAATACTAAAATTAAATTTGGTAAAAAACTGAATTTAACTGGTATATACTATCACCAGCTTGGAAAAGACACCCTAAACAGAAAAGTGGATGCGTACATGGCATCATTAAAATTGAAGTATGACCTTACTAGAAAGACAAAAATAACAATAGGTACAGACATACTTTCTGGAACTGATGCTTCTGATTTGGGAGGTAACACCAATAATACTTTTGATATATTATATGGCTTTAGACACAGACACTTCGGTAACATGGATTATTTCTATCTAGGTTATACACCTGTTTCTGGGCTTAGAGATATTATGTTAAAGTTCGAACATAAAGTGAGCGATAAGGTAAAGGCAAATCTTGATTTCCACGGCTTTTATGGCAATGCAGATATCATTAATCCAAGCTCAATTGATGGAGAAATTATGGATAGCAAATTGGGTAACGAAATTGATTTTACTCTTACCTACAAACCTTCTGATTTAATTAAAGTTAGAGGTGGTTATTCTCAAATGTTTGGAACCGAAACGCTTGAAGTTATCAAAGGAAAAGGAGATAGAGATGCATTTGCAAACTGGGCATGGTTTGAGATTTCTGTTACTCCTAACTTCTTGAATTAATTTCAATCACTAACACTAAAAACAACCAGCTAATAGATATGCTATTACATTAGAATTACATGCACAAATATTTTTTTTACTATGGGGATTAAACAGAAAATATTGCTACTAACATGCTCAGGGATGTTAGTAGCAGTATTGCTTGTGAGTATTTTTTCCATCTATTCTATCTTAGATAAGGAAGAAAAAGAGATTGAAGCCTTTCGTGAACAGGAGTATAATACAACAAAGACCAATCTCAAAAACATCGTAGACATTGCGTATGGAATGGTAGATTATATCCATAAAAATACAGATAGCAATAGTTACGATACTTGGTTTGCAAACTCTTCCGATTCTACCTTAATGTTAGAAGGTGAGATTCAAGCGATGATGATTGAGGAGGTAAAAAAGCAACTTCAATCTATCAGGTTTGATAATGGAGAGGGCTATTTCTGGATAACAGACACCAAACTACCTTACCCAACTATGATTATGCATGCGGCAAAACCCCAGAATGCCGGTAAAATTATGGATGGGCAAAAGTACAATGTAGTTAAAGATAAAATAGGTAAAAATCTGTATCAGGAAAGAGTAGAGAAAGTATTGGCAAATGGTGCTGCCTTTGTCGAATACATCATGAACAAACCAGGTACAGATGAAATTGAAAACAAGATTTCTTATTCTCGACTGCATCCTGAACTAAACTGGGTAATATCTTCTGGTTTGTACACAGATTCTATCCATTTAGCTGTAGAGCAGCAAAGAGCTGAGATGAATAATCTGGTTTGGGCTGTGGTATTAAAAGTGATTATCGTTTCTATACTATTTTTAATAATAGGAATCACTTTGTCTATTTACTTCAGTAATGATTTGACAAAAGCAATTCTTGGAGTTAGAAATAGATTGAAAGACCTTTCATTAGGCAAAGAAGTATCAATTTTTGAAACTAAAAGAAAAGACGAAGTAGGGGAGATGGTAGAGTCGCTAAATGCATTAGTAGAAGGAGTCCAATCATATACTAACTTTTCGAAGGAGATAGGCAAGGGGAATTTAGCAGAATCTTTTACACCTTTAAGTGAAGATGATGTTTTGGGCAATTCTTTAGTAGCAATGAGAGATGAGTTAATTGTGGCAGCAAAAGAAAATGAAATAAGGAATTGGGTAAATGAAGGTTTTGCCAAAAGTGCTTCATTATTGCGCCAGTTTACCAACGATATTGATGCTTGGTACTTCTCAATCATAGAGTTTGTAGTAAACTATTTGGATGCAAACCAAGGAGGAATTTTTGCTTTAGACACCGAAGATCAATTTATAGAATTAAGAGCTTGTCTTGCTTACAATAGACAAAAGTTTCAACAGAAGAAAATTGGATTAAACGAAGGTTTGGTGGGTAGATGTGTCATGGAAAAGAAAACCATTTATATGACACAATTACCAGATACTTATATCACGATAACTTCTGGTTTGGGTGAGGCTAGTCCAACATCACTTATTCTTATTCCTCTTAAGCATAATGAAAATGTAGTGGGTGTGATCGAATTGGCATTTTTTAAGAATCTGGAAAGTCACCAAATAGAGTTTTTAGAGAAGATAGGAGAGTCTATTGCATCGGCAATTATTGGCAATAAGAATGCAGAGAAAACCCGATTGTTATTACAGAAATCTCAGCAACAAGCCGAAGAGCTTAGAGCTACTGAAGAAGAAATGAGACAAAATAACGAAGAATTGGTGGCAACTCAAGAGGAAATTAAACGCAGAGGAGATGAGCTTGAAATGTTGTTGAAACAGCAACAAGAAAAGGAACAAGCATTGGTAGAGATTAAAAGCAAGTACGAAGATGTTGTTGATCAAGGTAATGAGTAAGCATGTTTTTTGAATTCCAAACAAGTGAAGCCGTTGTATCCCGCAACGGCTTTTTTTGTGCCCTTACAGTTGGATTAACTCATAAATTATATCTTATATTTATAGTATGAACATCCATCGCTATCTACCTTCCGAAAGATTAAAACCTTATATCCAGTCTTACTTGGTTATAGAAAGTTTAGAAGCTGTACAGAATAAAATATTGCCTGAGGGAGCTTTGGTAATGGCTTTTTCAATCAGGGGTAAAATCACATTTTATGATACTGATAAAGAGCTAAGTTTACCAGAAATAGCTATAACTGGAATTAGAAAACAATCCCGCCTAATTAATTATGCGAAGAACTCAGCTACACTACTAGTTAAATTTACTACAACTGGTGCCTCAGCATTTTTTAAAAATCCACTAAATGAATTGGCTAATAAAACCTCTTCGGTAACAGATATATTCTCTAAAGTAGAAATTGATTTTATTCAAGAGAAATTATGTGAAGCAAGTTGTTTTGATGAAGCTATTCAAAATTTAGAGACTTGGCTTTGTTCACTTATTAAAAATGAAAAGATAGATTATTTAGTCCAAGAAGCGGCTAGACTTATAAAACAATCAAAAGGGCAAATTAGAATAGGTGAAATTTACACAACATTAAATACAAGCAAAGATCCACTAGAAAAAAGATTTAGAAAAGTAACTGGTACTTCTCCAAAGCAGTTTGCTGACTTACTCAGGTTAAGAAGTATTGTATCAGATTACTCAAAAACCAATTCCCTTACTGAGCTTGCATACCTGAATGGTTTTTACGATCAGGCTCATTTTTCAAAATATTTTAAGTATACAACAGGTAACACTCCGAGAGATTTCTTTAAAAATCCGCGCTACTGGTAAGTCAATGTTTTTTTACAAGTTTTTGTTTTGGTGTCGAAATAGTTTTACAACTTTTGTAACTCTAAATCACTAAAACAATGAAGCAGATATTTATTGATGAATTTGTAGTACCATCAAATTCAGTAGAAACTTTTCTTGCAAGAATGGAATATAACAGAGCTTTTATAAGCAAACTTTCAGGCTTTATAAAAGACAATGTTTACCAACGATTTGACGAAAATGGGAACATTATTTACATAACAATCGCCGAATGGCAAGATGAAACCTCTTTAACTCAAGCTAAAATTGCTGTTTTAGCAGAGTATAAAAGGATAAATTTTGATCCACAAAAAATGATGACAAATTTAGGAATTGATATGAAAAGAGGGATTTTTACCGAAATAATTTCAAAATAAAATACAAGGAAATATAAAGAGCTAATTTTAGGGTATTAGCAAATAAGTCATTTTACTTAGATTTTTCGTAAATGAAGGGCTGCTAAAAAAAAGTTGAAGTTCACATAAATTATTTGATGTTGAAAAGATATTTATAAAAATGTTGCACTAAGTTTTTCTGTGTTATAGCTTCGATTAATTAAAAATGACAACGTTAATTACAAACTTTCAACTTTTATGGAAAGCTTAAAAACCCCTAAAAAAGCCCTATTTTGCAGAGTTTTGTATACTTTATGTCTACGCACACACACGTATCAGATCACTTTATGTCTACCTGCTTTTTTAGCTGCTGAGCTAAGTAATACCGTATCTTTGAATTACAATTTGAGTTATTTCAAAATCAACTCATAATCTTAGTTGTCAAATTATCTACTTAAAAATTATCAGAAATGAACTATTTAAAATTATCATTGAAGATCGGATTATTATTATTTTCATTTAATGCCTTTTCACAAAATGTTACAGGTCCAAAAATGAAAAATTCAAAACCATGGGAAAGACAGTCAGCTGTTTTGGTAACAAGACAGAATGTTGAAAATCCTACGGGTCCGCAAGCTAAAAATGCAAAAATCTGGGAACAGAACGAAGGCATTACCACACAGGTACAATCAGGACAGTTACAAGATGTAAGTGGTCCAGAAATGAAAAACATTGCTTTGTACAAGAAAAGACATAAGGAGGAAGAAACCGAGCATTTGTATATAGACTCAGAGTAAAATAGGATTAAAAATCAATCACTCACTTGGGCTTGTAGAATATCTTAAATTCTACAAGCTTTTTTATGTATTAAACTCCAAAAATTCTAATTCCCAATTCTGGTTTTTGTTTTCTTCCATCCTTATTTTGACACTAGATAAAATGCTTTTTTAGACTGTATTACCTAATAAGACCAGTCTTTTTTCCATGTATCTATTATATCGAAAGATATCTTAAACCCAGTGTTAGCCCCACTTTTACTAGACTCCGATAACACTCCGTACACACCTAATCTCAATCTTCTTCTTGCACCAAGTTTAAAGACTCGTTCTACACCAGCAAAAATCTCTTCGTGTCGGTAGTTACTTTCCTTAATCCACAAAGCACCAGCTCCGGCAACCGTTCTTAGTTGTAGCTTTTTAATTAATGGTATATTATTGATTAAGGCTCCATTAAAATGGTGGATGTGATGCGCTTCTAAAAATATTCCATTAGCAACCAGCGAAGTATCTAGCAACTGAAATGAATGCAAAGGATTAGAGTAAAGATATGGATCAGACTGCCTAAACCTTTTAAGATCGATATACTCCAAGCCTTTGGTATTTAAAAACTTACCAGCTTGCACAGTGTATTTAGAATTACCCAACATCCCGAAAATAAGATTTTGCGAAATCCCAGCTTCCACATAATCAAAATCGATATCGCTACTGGCTAAGCCATTCCAGCCTTTTTTGTACAAAATGCTGAAAGTCGGAAACTTACTTCCCAGTATTACTTTTTGGTTTGGCTCTGTGGTGTATCTCTGAAATGGTGTATATGAAAACTTAAGTTCGGTGATTAAAGCTTGATAATCATTAAATACAATTGGTTCTTCTTCATCAATCACCTCATTAATTACAGAGGTTACATCATAACCATCGAGAGATTGTCGGTTGTTAAAAATGGCTCCAGTGTGAATGTAAAAGCCATTAAACAATTCGAAGTTATGCCCAACCTGAAAATGATCATTTAGATAATAACTCGAAGTTTTTAACAGATTCAAGTAAGCATCGAAAGGATTGACAGAGTAAAAAGACCTACCACCAGAAAAATAGAAATCGGCTAACTTATGCGGATTGTATCGCATCCAAAACCTTGAGTTTCCTTGTAAATCTACATTTCTCACTCCAAAGTTTGCACTGCCACTTAAACTCATCATTTTACCATTTTTCCATCGCTTAAAAAAGGAAGCATAAGGGCCAAAACGAAAACCACCTACTACTTCGAAATTGATTAAACTGGTTAAAGAAGTAATATAGATATCGGTTTTCTTTTCCATGTTTCGAAAGCCAACTCCGTGAATCAACACCTCACCCAAAGTAATCTTATTATAGGCTGCTTGCACAGAGTCTTTATATTCTTTACTGTTAATTACAGCCTCAATGCTATCTCGATAAAGTACCGCTTTTTGTTGCTCAATGGTGAGTGCTTCTGGCCGAGAACTATTCCAGTAAGTCGAGTCTTTTTGGTAAGCTTCTATGGTAGTTAAAGACACCTCATTGCCAAAAAATTTAGGCGGAAACTCAAAATCCTTTTCATAAGATTTCTGATGGATAATTGTATTTCCCTTAAAAGTTTTGTTTTTGTTCGCTCGACTTTCATATATAAACTCCTGTCGGTAAGGTGCCCAAACACTATCTTCTACAGGTTTATAGTCTTGTTTTAGCTCAAACTTATCGTAAATTTTTAGACCTCCTTTGTTCAGTTCTAGATGCAACCTATTGATGTTCCATAAACCATCGTTGATGTACAAATATCCTTCGCAGGTAGAGTTACCAGATTTTCTAGGAATCACTTCAATTTTATAAACTACCTGTCCATTTTCTTTTAAAATATCTTTGAGTTTGTACTTGTACGAAAGAATAGAAGTTCGGCTCAAAGGAGAAATTAATGGGGCTTCGGCAATTCCTTTAAGCTCCACCATGTTCTGATAAAAATTGAAATCTGTTTCACTAAATCGCGGAATAAAAAGCCCAGAGGTATTTCCGTATGCTTTGTATCCATTCCTAATTTCTTTGTATTTGTTTGGGTACTCATAATTTAACTCAAGTTCAATTTCGAGCATATTTAGGCTTTGAGTAGCCAACTGTTTTTGACGTTCAGCTTCAAAAGGGTCTTCGGGTAAACCAGCCACTTCAACAGTAACAGCTTCTTTATCAGATTTCTTCTTTACATCCATAGTCTCAGTAGCCTTTACATAAAGCTGGCTTTTAAAACTTTGTACTCCAGTGAGGTTATTCTTCTTATTGTCAATCACAAACTGGATAATTTCATAAGCTGGGTCTTTTCTTTTAGACTTAATAATAATTTCTTCTAACTCGGTGCTAGAGGTTTCTAACCATATATTTTCTTCGATAATCTCATCACCAATTATTACTTGTATGGTTTTAGTTTCGAAACCTACAGCAGAGAAAACTACATCGTAAATACCGGGATTTGTGGTAAAAAAATATTCGCCATTAAAGTTGGTGGTAGTACCATTTTGTAACTGTTTAAAATAAATATTGACAAAAGGAACAGGTTCTTGTTTATCGTTTCTAACTGTACCTTTGATGCCCTGTGCTTGCGCATTATGGGCATTCGTGTAAAAAATAATCAGCAATAGAAAGCCAGTAATCACTGGTTCTGAGCCTTTGAGTCGGAGATAGATCAGTGCCAAGGGTGATAATTATTAGTAATTCAAAAATTGTTGGTAGTTTTTGAAGTGTACTTTGCCGGTTGGATGTTAATACACAATCAAATTGGAAGCCAAGAACCAGTATTCCAGAAGTATACTGTTGGCATCGAGAAGGTTTCTGCAGTTAACCTGATTTTACGCGTATTGTACTTATACAATGTGAGATTGTCTTAAGTGGTTGCTTGCCTTTTAGCAGGTTTCTCAAAGTAATTTGCTCCATTTAAAAAAATTCAACGAGTTTCAGCCTAATTAAAATTTTATTTGTGAGTAAATACACATGAGATACAGAGAGGTTCAATTGATATTGATTTATATTTAAATTTTGCAGCAATTAAAATTTATTAAGCGTATAGTCTTCTAAA